>NZ_JBWKJZ010000018.1:0-185873 GCF_056431945.1 Streptomyces sp. NPDC045778 | reverse complement strand
CGGTGAAGATTCGACACCTCCACCACACACGGGGGCCTTCGCCATGATCAAGCCCGGCCAGTGTCAACAACGCTCGTGATCAATACACCTAGGGCCCGCCCGGCTGTGCGGCCGGGCCGCCCGGCGGGCATGGCCCTAGGACACCACGTCCTTGCGCGCGAACCCGCGGAACGCGAGGGCGAAGAGCACCAGCGCGTACGTCACCGACAGGGCCGTGCCCTGGAGCATGCCCGACCACTCCGGAGTGGGCTGGAAGACGTCCGCCCAGGCGAACTGCCAGTGCGCGGGCAGGAAGTCGCGCCAGTCGCCGAGGGCGGTCACCGCGTCCAGGACGTTCCCCGCGATCGTCAGGCCGACCGCGCCGCCGACCGCGCCGAGCGGCGCGTCCGTCTTCGTGGAGAGCCAGAACGCCAGACCCGCGGTGACCAGCTGGGACGCGAAGACGTACGCGACGACGACGGCGAGGCGCCGCGCGGCCGTGCCCGCTTCGAGCACGCCGCCGGTCGGGATCTCCAGCGGCCCCCACCCGTACGCCATCGTGCCGACGGCGAGCGCGACCACCGGGAGCAGCGCGATCGCGGCGGCGCTCAGGCCGAGCCCCACCGCCAGCTTGGACCACAGGAGCCGGGCCCTGGGCACGGGCGCGGCGAGCAGATAGCGCAGGCTCGACCAGCCGGCCTCGGAGGCCACGGTGTCCCCGCAGAACAGCGCGACGGGGATGACGAGCAGGAACCCGGCCGACACGAACAGGCACGTCGCCGCGAAGTTCACGCCCGACGCCGTGGCCGTGTCCATCAGGGTCACCCGGTCGCTGCGCCCGCCCGGCGAACCGGCGACCGCGAACGCGAGGAGCAGCACGAGGGGCAGCAGGGCGAGGATGCCGCCCATGACGAGCGTGCGCCGCCGCTTGAGCTGGCGGACGGCCTCGACGCGCAGCGGCAGCGTGCGGCCCGGGCGGTAGCCGGGCGCGGTGGCCGCGCCCGGGTCCCGGGAGCCGTCGGCCACCGCCGCGCTCCGCGGCCCCTGGGGGGCCACCGTCGTGTCCTGTGGCGCCGTCACGCCGCACCTCCTCCGATCAGGGTCAAGAACGCGTCTTCCAGGCGCCGGTGCGGGCCCAGCGACTCCACCGGGACCTCCAGGCGGACCAGTTCGGGCAGCAGGGCCGCCCCCGAGGCCGCCGGGCCGCCGTCGAGGCGGACCAGGAGCCCGCCCTCGGCGCGGACCGCCGACGCCACGCCCGGCAGCGAGGCCACCTTCTCGACGAGCGGCTCGGGGACGTCCGCCGCGAGGCCGACGAGGAGCGTGTCCCCGGCGCCGACGATCTCGCCGACCGGGCCCGCCTGCACCAGGCGGCCGCGGTCCATGACGACCAGGTGCGTGCAGGACTGCTCGACCTCGGCGAGGAGGTGGCTGGACACGATGACCGTGCGGCCGCCCGCCGCGTACCGGATCATCACCTCGCGCATCTCGCGGATCTGGGGCGGGTCAAGGCCGTTCGTCGGCTCGTCCAGGATCAGCAGGTCCGGCAGGCCCAGCATGGCCTGGGCGATGGCGAGGCGCTGGCGCATGCCCTGGGAGTACGTCCGCACGGCGCGGGCGAGGGCGTCGCCGAGCCCGGCGATCTCCAGGGCCTCCTCCAGGTGCGCGTCCTGGGCGGGGCGCCCTGTGGCGCGCCAGTACAGCTCCAGGTTCTCCCGGCCCGACAGGTGCGGCAGGAAACCGGCGCCCTCGACGAAGGCGCCGACCCGGGACAGGACGGGCGCGCCGGGCCGGATGGCCTGGCCGAAGACGCGGATCTCGCCCGCGTCGGGGCGGATGAGGCCCATGAGCATGCGCAGGGTGGTGGTCTTGCCCGCGCCGTTCGGCCCGAGGAGGCCGAGGACCTGGCCCTTCTCGACGCGGAACGACAGCTCGCGGACCGCGTACCGGTCGGTGGACTTCGCGTACCGCTTGCTCAGGCCGGTGATCTGGAGCGGCACCTCGGCGAGGGCCGGGTCTGCCGCGGGTGCCGTGCCGCGCCTGCGGCCGATCAGGAGCAGGCCGGCCGCCACGGCCGCGCCGGTGAGCGGCAGCCACCACACCCAGGCGGGCAGCGGCGCCGCGGCCGTGTCCACGCCGGGGGCCGTCGGCACCTTCAGGCCGCTCTTCAACGCCACCGTGTACGCGGCCGGTTCGGCCGGTGAGGCATAGCCCAGGTCGGTGGCGGCGAACACCAGGCGCAGCCGGTGGCCCTTCTTCAGCTCGTGGTCGACGGCGGGCAGCCGCACGTCGAGGGTCCTGCCGTCCACGGCGCCGCCGATCCGCACCGGGGCGACGAGCTGCGCGGGCAGCACCTGCTGGCCGCCGCCGGGCCCCACGTCGTACACCTTCCCGAAGAGGACGGTGTCCGCGCTGTCGGACTTCACGCGCACCCGCACGGCGGGGGCTCCGGTGATCCGCAGGTCCTCGCTGAGGGGCTTCGACTCGAACGCGGCGTACTGCCCGGGGAAGTCGAGGGCGACGCCGATGCCAAGCGAGGAGAGCCGGCTCAGGCCGCCGCTGCCGCCGCCCGCCCCGCCGAGGCCCGGCAGCCCCGAGACGGCGGGCGGCGCGGCGCCCGCGGGGTTGTCGAAGGTCTGCGGGCGGCCGGCGAGCGGGACCTCGCGCAGGCCGCTGCCGAGCCCCGGATAGCGGTCGCCGCTCGCGCCGCGCAGCGTGGCGGCGCCGTCCGTGGAGTCGATGCCTCCGGTGCGGGTGACGCGGAAGGCGGGGCCGGTGTCGGCGCCCTTGTCGTCCTTGAGGTAGCGGTCGAACCACCGGGTGACACGGCCGGCGACCCGGTCGGTCTCGCGGTCGCCGCCGTCGTGGCCGCCCGCGATCCAGTCGACCGCGACGGGCGCGTGGTTGGCGCGGATCGCCTTCGCCATCGCGTCGGCCTGGTCGAGCGGGAACAGCGAGTCCCGCTGGCCCTGCACGATCAGGGCGGGCACCTTGATCCGGTCGCCGACGGCGGCCGGGCTGCGCTCGGCGAGCAGCGCGCGCGCCCGCGCGTCGGGCTTCCCCGCGACCGCCACGCGCTCGTACATCGCGCACAGCCGCGGCTCGAACTTGTCACAGCCGCCGCCCGCGCTCAGGAACATGCCGGCCCACTGCTTCTTGAAGACGCCCTTCGGGAACAGCGCGTCCGCCAGGTTCCAGTACGTCATCAGCGGGGCGATGGCGTCGACCCGGTCGTCGTACCCGGCGGCGAGCAGCGAGACCGCTCCCCCGTACGACGCGCCGGTGACGCCCACGCGCGGGTCGCCGTCCTTGTCGAGGAGGACCTCGGGCCGCTTCGCCAGCCAGTCGACGAGCCGCGACACGTCGGCGACCTCGCCCTTCGGGTCGTTGAGCCCGATGCGGCCGGTGGAGCCGCCGAAGCCGCGCGCGGACCACGTCAGGACCGCGTACCCGTCGCGGGCCAGGCGCTCGGCCTGCTCGCGCACGTCGGCCTTGCTGCCGCCGAAGCCGTGCCCGACGAGCACGGCGGGACGCCTGGTCCCGGGGTCGCCCGCGGTGAAGTACGACGTGTCGATCCGCACCTTCCCGCCCTGGCCGCCGCCGGTGGTGAGCGTCTGGTCGGTGCGGCGCACGGCGGGCGCCTCGTCCGACGCGAGCGCGGTCCACGTGCCCGCGCCGGCGAGCACGACGACGGCCGCCGCCGCGGCGAGGGTCCGCCGCGGCGCGCGCAGCGCCGCCTTCCAGGCTCCGGCCCGGGGCAGTCGTAGATCCATGCGTCAACGGTACGGGCGGTCACCGACAACCGACGCAGCCGCCGGTCGGAACCCCGCGCCCTCCCCGGGGAGTACGGGCGGCGGCCCGCGTACGTCCGGCGCGGTACGCGGGCCGCCGCCCGGCTGCGGGACGCGGCCCCGCCCGGCCGCCCGCCGCGCCGGATGTCAGGGGCGCCTACGCTGCTGACCCATGACATCCCTTGCCATCGGCCAGCGTTCGCTGGGTGACCCGTCCGTCCGCTTCCCGCTCTGGCCGCCGCTCACGGAGGGCTGTCCGGTCACGAGCACCGACGCCGTCGCGTACCCGGTGGACGTGGACTACGCCTACGACGAGGTTCCCGAGGGCTTCTTCGCGCCCGGGGCGGCCGCCGCGAGGCCGCGCGGGCACGAGCGCTGGGCGCCGCTCCTGCCGCCGTTGCGCGCCCCCTCCCTCGCCGAGGGCGGCACCCCGCTGATCCCCCTCGAGGACGGCGTGTGGGTCAAGGACGAGTCCCGCAACCCGACGTGGAGCCACAAGGACCGGCTCAACCGGATCACGGTGAGCGCGGCCGTCGGCGTCGGCGCGCCCGGCGTCGTCGTCGCCTCCTCGGGCAACCACGGCGCGTCGGCCGCCGCGTACGCCGCGCGGGCCGGCCTTCCGTGCGCCGTCCTCACCTCGCCGGACGCGCCGCCCGCCGTCGACGCGTTCCTGCGCGCGTACGGCGCCGCCGTGCTGCACGTGCCCACCGAGGAACGGTGGCCGCTGCTTCGCCGCGTCGTCGAGCGGACCGGCTACCACCCCGTCAGCAACCTCACGTCCGCCGCGCACACCGGGCACGGCTTCGGGCCCGAGGGCTACAAGACCATCGCGTACGAGATCCACGCCGAACTCGGCGCCCTGCCCGGCGCGGTGTTCGTGCCGACCGGCTACGGAGAGATGCTGTTCGGCGTCTGGAAGGGCTTCACCGAGCTGGTGCGGCTCGGCTACGGGGAGCGGGTGCCGCGCCTGTACTCCTGCGAGCCCGCCGCCGGCGGACCGCTCGCGGCGGCCGTGCGCGCCGGGGCGCCCGCCGCGCACGTCCCGGTCGCGGAGACCGCCGCGTACGCCATCGACTGCCCGGTCGGCGGCTACCGGGGCGTGGTCGCGCTGCGCGAGAGCCGGGGTTCGGCCCTCCTTGTCAGCGACGAGGAACTGGCCGCCGCGCGGGCGGAGCTGGCCAGGGGCGGGGTGTGGGCGGAGCTGTCCGCCGCGGCGGGGGTCGCGGGCCTGCGGCAGCTGGGCGCACAGGACCTGGAGGGCCCCGTGGTCTGCGTGTCCACGTCCAGCGGCTTCAAGGACCAGGGCCTCCTGGCGGGGGCCGGGGAGCGGGACGTGGTGGACCCGCAGGACTGGCCGGCGGTGGCGCGGCGGCTGGGGCTCTAGCCCCGGAGGGGGGCTACTCCGGCACGGTCACCAGCCAGCGCGTGGCCGTGCGCGGGCGCAGATAGCAAGCCCAGTACACCGTCGCGACGCCCACGATGCCCCCGGTCCACAGCAGGTACTCCACCTCCTGCTGGCTGAGTACGTACGCGAGGACCGCGATGAGCACCACCGGGATCCCGGGCCACAGCGGCATCCGCCAGGCCGGGGCGGCTCCGTGGCCGCCCCGGCGGGCGAGCAGCGCCGCCACCGCGACGAGCAGGTACATGCCGGTCACGGACACCCCGGTCACCCCGTACAGGGTGTCGAGGTTCACGAAGCACAGCGCGGCGCCGGGGACGCCGACCAGGAGGGTGGCGACCCACGGGGAGCCGAAGCGGCCCCCGAGCCGGGACAGGACCGCGTTGACCGGCTCGGGCCAGGCCTTGTCACGCGCGGACGCGAACAGGACGCGGGAGTTCTGGATGACCATGACGATGCCCGCGTTGATGATGGCGAGGGCCACGCACAGGCTGATGAAGGTGCCGACGCCGGAGCTGGACCAGGCCGTGACCATCGCGCCGATGTCGCCGCCGGTGAGCGTGGCCAGGTCCGGCGCGCCCAGGGTGATCGCGGCGACGGGCACGAGCAGGACGACCGCCGAGATGCCGAGGGTGAGCAGCACGGTGCGGGCCACGTTGCGGCGCGGGTCCTCCATCTCCTCGGAGAGGTAGACGGCCGTGGAGAAGCCCTGCGTGACGAAGAGGGCGATGGCGAGCCCGGAGACGATCAGCATCGCGGTGACGGTCTTGGTGCCGTCGCCGGAGCCGCCGGCGACGCTGAGGTCGACGAGGCTGCCCGCGCCGCGTTCGGCGTGCGCGAAGCCGAGGACGGCCACGACCGCGGCCGCGACCACTTCGAGGACCAGGAAGATCCCGGTGATCCAGGCGTTGGCCCGCAGGTCGAGCAGGCCCGCGAGGGTGGCGAGGAGCATCACGCCCGCGCCCGCGTAGGCGGGTTCGATCCGCACGAGGGGCGCGAGGTAGTCGGCCGTGCCCATGGCGATCACGGGCGGCACGATCATCACGACGAGCAGGGAGAGCACGAACACGAGCCAGCCCGCGAGCCGTCCGGCCATCGTGGAGACCATCGCGTACTCGCCACCCGCGCTGGGGATCAGCGTGCCCAGCTCGGAGTAGCAGAAGGCGACGCCCACGCACAGCAGCGCGCCGATCGCGATGGTGAGGGTGGTGGCGGTGCCGAGCGAGGAGAACAGGTCGGGCACGACCACGAAGAGCGTGGACGCGGGCGTCACGCAGGACAGCGTGAGCAGGGTGCCGCCGACGACGCCGATGGACCGCTTCAGCTTGCGGGGAGCAGCCGGGGACCCGGGGGATCCCTCCGCCACGGGGGCGGCCACGGACTGCGGCGGCGTGTGCAGCGTTTCGGTCATACGGGGATTCCGATCGGCTCGTACCAGAGGGGGGCGGCAGAGCGTCATGGAAACCCCCGCGTCAGGAAAACGTCAATGGCCGGTTACCTACGGAATCCGCACCCCTGGCGATCTTCAACTGACCGATGAATCGCAGACGTTGGCGACTATAGGTGGCAATTAGCCAGCCACTTTGCTGACTGACCTTTGATAGCAAGGTCGAATTTCGTTCTCGCCTTTCTCGCCCCATTCATCCCCTCCGTACGGGAACCGCAGGGGAGCGGCGAAAAAAGGAACGAAGCCGTCCGCGGTGCGGACGGCTTCGTTCGGTGGGGTGGAACTGTCAGTGATTGCGGGGGAACCCCAGGTCCACGCCCGCCGGGGCGTCCGAGGGGTCCGGCCAGCGGGTGGTGACGACCTTGCCGCGGGTGTAGAAGTGCGTGCCGTCGTTGCCGTAGATGTGGTGGTCGCCGAAGAGGGAGTCCTTCCAGCCACCGAAGGAGTGGTAGCCCACCGGCACCGGGATCGGCACGTTCACGCCGACCATGCCCGCCTCGACCTCCAGCTGGAAGCGGCGCGCGGCGCCGCCGTCCCGGGTGAAGATCGCCGTGCCGTTGCCGAACGGCGAGGCGTTGATGAGCGCCAGGCCCTCGTCGTAGGTGTCCACGCGCAGCACACACAGGACCGGGCCGAAGATCTCGTCCTTGTACGCGTCCGCCGTGACGGGCACCCGGTCGAGCAGGGACAGGCCGATCCAGTGGCCGTCCTCATGGCCCGGCACGGTGAAGCCGGTGCCGTCCAGGACGACCTCGCAGCCCTGCGCGGCAGCGCCCGAGACATAGGACGCCACCTTGTCGCGGTGCGCGGCCGTGATGAGCGGGCCCATCTCGGACGCCGGGTCGTTGCCAGGGCCGATCTTGATCTTCTCGGCGCGCTCCTTGATCTTCGCGACCAGCTCGTCGCCGACCGAGCCGACCGCGACGACGGCCGAGATGGCCATGCAGCGCTCGCCCGCGGAGCCGTAGGCGGCCGAGACGGCGGCGTCGGCCGCCGCGTCCAGGTCGGCGTCCGGCAGGACCAGCATGTGGTTCTTGGCGCCGCCGAGGGCCTGGACGCGCTTGCCGTTCGCCGAGGCCGTGGTGTGGATGTACTTCGCGATCGGGGTCGAGCCCACGAAGGACACCGCCGCCACGTCCGGGTGTTCCAGGAGCCGGTCCACGGCCACCTTGTCACCGTGCACGACGTTGAAGACGCCGTCCGGCAGGCCCGCCTCGGCGAGCAGCTCCGCCACCCGCATCGCGGCCGACGGGTCCTTCTCGCTGGGCTTCAGGACGAAGGTGTTGCCGCACGCGATGGCGAGCGGGAACATCCACATCGGCACCATCGCCGGGAAGTTGAACGGCGTGATGCCCGCGACCACACCCAGCGGCTGGCGGATCGAGGAGACGTCCACCCGGCTGGCGACCTGCGTGGACAGCTCACCCTTCAGCTGCACGTTGATGCCGCAGGCCAGGTCGACGACCTCCAGGCCACGCGCGACCTCGCCGAGCGCGTCCGAATGCACCTTGCCGTGCTCGGCCGTGATCAGCTCGGCGATCTCGTCGCGGTGGGCGTCGAGCAGCGCGCGGAACTTGAAGAGGACGCTCGTGCGCTGCGCGAGCGAGGACTGGCCCCAGCTCGCGTACGCGGCCTTGGCCGCGGCCACCGCCTCGTCCACCTCGTCCACGCTCGCGAAGGCCACCCGCGTGGTCACGGCGCCGGTCGCCGGATCGGTGACCGGGCCGTACGTGCCGGACGTCCCCTCGACGCTCTTGCCACCGATCCAGTGGTCGACGGTCTTCGTCATGCTGGTCATGCCAGGAATCCCTTCACAGCGGGCGGCGCCGGGCGGACACGTGCCGGTCGTACTCCTCACGGGCCTTGACCGCCGACGGGCGGGTCGCGATCTCGGCCACGGGCACATCCCACCACGCCTGCGCCGGGGGCGGGCCCGACACTGTGTCTGCCGTTTCCGTCTCCACGTAGACACATGTGGGGCCGTCCGCTTCGCGTGCTTCGCGCAGCGCGGCACGCAGCTCGGCCACGGTCCTCGCCCGCGTCACGGGCAGCCCCAGCGAGGCCGCGTTGGCGGCGAGGTCCACGGGCAGCGGGCCGCCCGTGTACGTGCCGTCGTCCGCCCGGTAGCGGTAGTCGGTGCCGAAGCGCTCGCCGCCGACGGACTCCGAGAGGCCGCCGATGGAGGCGTAGCCGTGGTTCTGCAGGATGACGACCTTGATGGGGATGTCCTCCTGCACCGCCGTGACGATCTCGGTGGGCATCATCAGGTACGTGCCGTCGCCGACCAGGGCCCACACGGGGCGCTCGGGCGCGGCCAGGGACACCCCGATCGCCGCCGGGATCTCGTAGCCCATGCAGGAGTAGCCGTACTCGACGTGGTACTGGCGCGGCGAGCGGGCCCGCCACAGCTTGTGCAGGTCACCGGGGAGCGAGCCCGCCGCGTTGACGACGACGTCCTCCTCGGTGACGAGCGCGTCGAGGATGCCGAGGACCTGCGCCTGGGTGGGGCGCGCGGCCGGCTCGTCCGCCGCGTACGCGGCGTCCACGCGCCGCTCCCAGCGGTCCTTGCCCGCCGTGTACCCGGCCACGTACGCGGCGTCGACGCGGTGGCCCGCGAGCGCCCGCGTCAGCGCCTCCAGGCCCGCGCGGGCGTCCGCGACCACCGTCGTGCCCGCCATCTTGTGGGCGTCGTACGCGGCCACGTTGAGGTTCACGAAGCGCACGCCGTCCGCGGCGAAGAGCGTGGCGGAGGCGGTGGTGAAGTCGGTGTAGCGGGTGCCGACGCCGATCACCAGGTCGGCGGCGCGGGCGAGTTCGCCGGCGGTGGCGGTGCCGGTGTGGCCGATGCCGCCGACGTCCGCCGGGTGGTCGTGGCGCAGGGACCCCTTGCCCGCCTGCGTGGACGCCACCGGGATGCCGGTCGCGTCGGCGAAGGCGCGCAGGGCGTCCTCGGCGGCGCTGTGGTGGACTCCCCCGCCCGCGATCAGCAGGGGCCGCGCGGCGGCCCGCACGGCCCGCGCCGCGGCCTCCACCTCCGCGGGGTCGGGGGCCTGGCGGCGCACCGTCCAGACGCGCTCGGCGAAGAACTCCTCCGGCCAGTCGAAGGCCTCCGCCTGCACGTCCTGCGGCAGCGCGAGCGTCACCGCGCCCGTGGCGACCGGGTCGGTGAGCACCCGCATCGCCTGGAGCGCGGCGGGGACCAGCGCCTCGGGCCGGGTGACGCGGTCGAAGTACGCCGAGACCGGGCGCAGGCAGTCGTTCACGGACACGTCGCCCGCGTAGGGCACTTCGAGCTGCTGGAGCACCGGGTCGGCCGGGCGGGTCGCGAAGACGTCGCCGGGCAGCAGCAGGACGGGCAGGTGGTTGATGGTCGCGAGCGCCGCGCCCGTGACGAGGTTGGTGGCGCCGGGGCCGATGGAGGTGGTGACGGCGTGGGTCGTCAGGCGCCCCGACTGCCGGGCGTGGCCGACGGCGGCGTGCACCAGGGCCTGCTCGTTGCGCCCTTGGTGGAAGGGCATCTCGTCGCCGTACTCCACCAGGGCCTGGCCAAGCCCGGCGACGTTGCCGTGGCCGAAGATGCCCCAGGTCGCGCCGATGAGGCGCCGGCGGGCGCCGTCCCGCTCGGTGAACTGCCGGGCCAGGAAGCGCACCAGGGCCTGGGCGGTGGTGAGCCGGACCGTGCCGCTCATCGGTATCCCTCCGTGTGGTCGGGGTGGAAGCAGATCTTCCATTCCCGTTCGTCGCCGGGGCCCGCCATGACGTTCAGGTAGTACATGGCGTGGCCCGGCTGGGCGACGGACGGGCCGTGCCAGCCGTCGGGCACCAGGACGGCGTCGCCGGAGCGCACCTCGGCGAGCACGTCGGTGCCGCCCTCGCGGGAGGGGAAGACCCGCTGGTAGCCGAAGCCGGACTCGCCCTCGATCTCGAAGTAGTAGATCTCCTCGAGTTCGGCCTCGACGCCGGGGCGGTGCTCGTCGTGCTTGTGCGGCGGGTACGAGGACCAGTTGCCGCCGGGCGTGACGACCTCCACGGCGATCAGGCGGTCGCAGTCGAACGTGTCCGCCGCCGCGAAGTTGCGCACCTGGCGGGCACAGGTGCCGCTGCCGCGGTGCTCGACGGGGACCTCCGGCGCGGGGCCGTAGCGGGCGGGGAGTCGGCGCTCGCACTTCGCTCCTGCCAGGGCGAAGCGGCCTCCCACGCCGGAGGCGATCTGGATGTGGGTATCGCGGGGAACGTAAGCGAAGTCACTCACTCCGCTGAACACGCTCTCCCGGCCCAGGAGTTCGATGATCTCGCCCTCCGCGTGCACCGTACAGCCGCCGGTCAGCGGGAGCACGATCCATTCACTCTCCCCGGTGGCGAAGGAGTGCGACCCGCCGGGCGGCAGTTCGACGACGCGCAGACTGGAGTAGGTCCAGGCGGCGCGTTTCGGGTCGATGGCGAGGGCGTACGGGCCCTCGGCCGCGCTTCCCCTCGGTACGTGCGTCATGCGGGCCTCCTGTCGGGTGCGTACGTCACGGCTACAGCAGCCCGACGGCCGTGTCGACCGCGCCCGCCACGTCCCCGTCCGCCGGGTACAGCAGCGTGCGCCCGGCCACCAGGCCGTACACAGTGGGCAACTGGAGGGCGCCGCGCCACTTCTCGAACGCGGTGTCGGTGTCCCCGGCGATGTCTCCCCCCAGCAGGACGGCGGGCAGCGTCGAGGTCTCCATGACACGCGCCATGTCGTCCGGGTTCTCGGTCACGGGCACCTTCAGCCAGGTGTACGCCGACGTGCCGCCGAGGCCCGAGGCGATGGCGATGGACCGGGTGACCGCTTCGGCGCTCAGGTCGTTGCGCAGACCGCCGGGCGACCTGCGGCACAGGAACGGCTCGACGAACACCGGAAGCTGACGCTCCGCCATCGCGTCGACCGTGCGCGCGGTGGAGTACAGGGTGGCGAGCGACCCGGGGTCGTCGTAGTCGACGCGCAGCAGCAGCTTGCCCGCGTCGAAGCCGAGCCGCTCCAGGTCCTCGGCCCGGTGCCCGGTGAACCGGTCGTCCAGCTCGAAGGCGGCGCCCGCGAGCCCGCCCCGGTTCATGGACCCCATCACGACCTTGCCGTCGAGCACGCCGAGCAGCAGCAGGTCGTCGAGGATGTCGGCGGTGGCGAGCACGCCGTCGACGCCGGGCCGGGACAGCGCGAGGCACAGCCGCTCAAGGAGGTCGGCCCGGTCGGCCATGGCCAGCGGGTCCTTGCCGACGCCGAGCGCGCCGCGCGCCGGGTGGTCCGCCGCGATGATCATCAGCCGCCCGGAAGGCCCGACCAGCGGCCGCCGCACCCGGCGCGCGGCGGCCTCGGCGACGGCTTTGGGGTGGTGGGCGCGGGTGCGCGCGAGCGCGGAAACGTCCACGGAGGTGCCGGGGGCGCTGGGGATGCCGGGGGCGCCGGAGGTACCAGGGGCGCTGGAGCGGCTCACCGCACGGCCCCCGCCTCAAGGGCCGCCTCGACCTCGGTCTCGTACGGCATCGCCGATGAGCACTCAAGGCGTGAGGCGACGATCGCCCCGGCCGCGTTGGCGTACCGGATCACCCGCGACAGCTCCCACCCTGCGAGCAGCCCGTGGCACAGCGCCCCCCCGAACGCGTCACCCGCCCCGAGTCCGTTGAGCACCGAGACCGGCAGTGGCGGCACCTCCGCCACCGCCCCCGTCCTGTCCATCGCGAGCACGCCCTTCGGGCCCTGTTTGACCACGGCAAGCTCGACCCCGGCCGCGAGCAGGGCCTCGGCGGCGGCGCGCGGCTCGCGCACGCCGGTCGCGACCTCCACCTCGTCCACGTTGCCGACGGCGACGGTCGCGTGCCGCAGCGCCGCCGCGTAGTGCGGGCGTGCCGCGTCCGGGTCCTGCCAGAACATGGGCCGCCAGTCGAGGTCGAAGACCGTGGTCCCGCCGGCCGGACGGGCGGCGAGCGCGGTCAGGGTCGCCTCCCGGCTCGGCTCCTCGCTGAGGCCGGTGCCGGTCATCCAGAAGATCCGCGCCGCCGCGATCGCGCCGAGGTCCAGCTCGTCCGCGCGGATCTCCAGGTCGGGGGCCTTGGGCAGGCGGTAGAAGTACAGCGGGAAGTCGTCGGGCGGGAACACCTCGCAGAAGGTGACCGGGGTCGGCAGGTCCGGCACCTCGGTGACCCACCGCGCGTCGACGCCGAACTCCCGCAGCCGGTCGCGCAGATACTCGCCGAACGGATCGTGCCCCGTCCGCGTGACCAGGCCGACGCGCCGCCCCAGCCGGGCCGCCGCGACCGCCACGTTCGCCGCCGAGCCGCCGAGGAACTTCCCGAACGTCGTGACCTGCGACAACGGCACCCCGGCCGCCAGCGGATACAGGTCAACACCGATCCGTCCCATGGTGATGACGTCGTACGGACCGGCGCCGGCGTCGGCGTGCGGATCCGGGTGCGGATCGGTCACCCTGCACATCCCTTCGTGGTGGCTCCCCCCAGGTCTAATCCCGCCCCAGGAACCCTGTCAACATTTTGTCCTTACATTCGGACTACTGCTTGACACTGTTCTCGGGGGACGGCGAGGCTTGCGGCCATGGCGCAGCAGACGAACATGTCAGGGATGTCCCGTATCCGGATCGGTTCGGCCCCCGACTCCTGGGGCGTGTGGTTCCCCGACGACCCCCGGCAGGTGCCGTGGAGCCGCTTCCTCGACGAGGTCGCCGCGTCCGGGTACGAGTGGATCGAGCTGGGCCCGTACGGCTATCTGCCGACCGACCCGGCCCTGCTCGCCGACGAGACGCGCCGGCGCGGCCTGAAGGTCTCGGCGGGCACCGTCTTCACCGGCCTGCACCACGGCCCGGACGTGTGGGACAGGACGTGGGAGCACGTGTCCGCCATCGCCGCCCTCACCCAGGCAATGGGCGCGCGGCACCTCGTCGTCATCCCGTCCTTCTGGCGCGACGACAAGACCGGCGAGGTCATCGAGAACTCGGCCCTCACGCCGGAGCAGTGGCGTCAGCTCGCCTCGCAGACCGAGCGGCTCGGCCACGAGGTGCGCGAGCGCTACGGCCTCGACATCGTCGTCCACCCGCACGCCGACACCCACATCGACACCGAGGAGAACGTCGCCCGCTTCCTCGACGCCACCGACCCCGCCCTCGTCTCGCTGTGCCTGGACACCGGCCACTACGCGTACTGCGGCGGCGACAGCGTCAAGCTCATCGAGACCTACGGCGAGCGCCTGGGATACCTCCACCTGAAGCAGGTCGACCCGGCCGTGCTCGCCGAAGTGCGGGCGCAGGACATGCCCTTCGGGCCCGCCGTCGCGCGCGGCGTGATGTGCGAGCCGCCCGCCGGGGTGCCCGCGCTCGAACCGGTCCTCGCGGCGGCCGCGAAACTGGGCACCGACCTGTTCGCCGTCGTCGAGCAGGACATGTACCCGTGCGCGCCGGACAAGCCGCTGCCCATCGCCCGCCGCACCCGCGCCTTCCTGCGCTCCTGCGGGGCGTGAGGCCCGCCCGGCCGCACCTTTACCCCCTCGGCGCGCGAACGCGCCCCCGACACGCCGGGCGCCCGCGCCGGTCAAGCGCGTCACGTAGGTGACAAACACTGCACTCTCGTCACACATGTGACACGTACGCGGGTTTCCCGTCACAGCCAGTCGACAAGCACTCCCCCATGGTCACTCTCCGTCGTTCACGGGGCACAGGCTGAGTGACGCCAGTGCCGCGCCCAGCTCCCCCGTCGGCCGTTCCGGCCGCCCTGGGTGCGCACAGGGAGGAGCCACTGATGACCGACCGCAGGCTCTGGTCGTACAAGGACATCGCCGCACACATCCGCGTCCAGCCGGATACCGTGCGCTCCTATCGCAAGCACGGTCTCCTTCCCGAGCCCGACCACGTCGAGGGCGGCAAGCCCTTCTGGTACGCCGACACCATCCGCGCCTGGGTCGCGTCCCGGCCCGGCAACCGCGCCCGCAAGGGCGAGTGACCCCCGCCTTGCCCCGTCACCCTCACCCCTCTTGGAAAATACCCCCTAGGGGTATAGTGTGGAGCACGTCGAACGTCACACACGTTTCACCGAGGAGAACGACATGACCGCCAACGCCCAGACCTCGCAGCCCGGCGCCGTCACCACCGTGTACGACGTGAAGGGGATGACCTGCGGCCACTGCGAGTCCGCGGTCAACAGCGAGATCTCCGAACTCACGGGCGTCAGCTCGGTCCAGGCGGTCGCCGCCACCGGCAAGGTGACGGTGGTCTCCGCGGCCCCGCTCGACGAGGAGGCGGTCCGCGCCGCGATCGACGAGGCGGGGTACGAGCTGGCGGGCACGGCCGCCTGAGCCGCCCCCTCCCGGCCACGGGCCCCGCGCCACGACGGCGCGGGGCCCCGAGCCCATTTCCCCCACGCCGCGAAAGAGCCGTCATGAACACCTCCGAGGTCGAACTCGCCGTCGGCGGCATGACCTGCGCCTCGTGCTCGGCACGCATCGAGAAGAAGCTGAACCGCATGGAGGGCGTGACCGCCTCGGTCAACCTCGCCACGGAGAAGGCCAAGGTCAGCTACCCCGACGGGGTCGAGGTCGCCGACCTCGTCGCCACGGTCGAGAGGCTCGGCTACTCGGCGCGCGAGATCGTCCCCCCGAAGCCCGACGCGCCCGACGGCCCGGCGGCGGACCCCGCCGGGCGCCCCACCACCGCCGACCTCACCGAGGCCGACCAGCTGCTGCGGCGCCTGCTGGTGTCCGCCGCGCTCGCCCTGCCGGTCGTCGTACTCGCGATGGCGCCGGCGCTCCAGTTCACGTACTGGCAGTGGCTGTCCCTCACGCTCGCCGCGCCGGTCGTGGTGTGGGGCGGCCTCCCCTTCCACCGGGCCGCGCTCCTGAACGCCCGGCACGGCGCCGCCACCATGGACACGCTCGTGTCCCTCGGCACGCTCGCCGCCTTCGGCTGGTCCCTGTGGGCCCTGTTCCTCGGCACCGCCGGGGAGCCCGGCATGCGGCACGGCTTCGACCTGACGGTGCGGCGCACCGACGGCTCGTCGGCGATCTATCTCGAAGTGGCCGCGGGCGTCGTCACGTTCATCCTGCTCGGCCGCTATCTGGAGGCGCGCTCCAAGCGCAAGGCGGGTGCGGCGCTGCGCGCGCTGATGGAGCTGGGCGCGAAGGACGTCACCGTACTTCGAAATGGCATTGAGAAGAACGTTCTAGTCAGCGACTTGAAGGTAGGGGACCGGTTCCTCGTGCGGCCCGGCGAGAAGATCGCCACCGACGGGCGCGTGGTCGAGGGCGCCTCCGCCGTGGACGCCTCCATGCTCACCGGCGAGTCCGTGCCCGTCGACGTCACCGCTGGGGACGCGGTGACCGGGGCCACCGTGAACCGGAGCGGGCGGCTCGTCGTCGAGGCCACCCGTGTCGGGGCCGACACGCAACTGGCCCGGATGGCCAGGCTCGTCGAGGACGCGCAGAACGGCAAGGCCGCCGCGCAGCGCCTGGCCGACCGCATCTCCGCGGTCTTCGTACCCGTCGTCATCGCGCTCGCCGTGGCCACGCTCGGCTTCTGGCTCGGCAACGGCGCGGGCCTCACCGCCGCGTTCACGGCCGCCGTGGCCGTGCTGATCATCGCCTGCCCGTGCGCCCTGGGCCTGGCCACGCCGACCGCCCTCATGGTCGGCACCGGGCGCGGCGCCCAGCTCGGCATCCTCATCAAGGGCCCCGAAGTCCTGGAGTCCACCCGCCGCGTCGACACGATCGTCCTGGACAAGACCGGCACCGTCACCACCGGCGCGATGACCCTCCAAGAGGTGTACGCGGCCGAGGGCACGGGCGAGAAGGAGCTGCTGCGGCTCGCGGGCGCTCTGGAGCACGCCTCCGAGCACCCCGTCGCCCGGGCCGTGGCGGCGGGTGCCGCGCGGCGGTCGGGGCTCGACACGGCCGACCTGCCGACGCCGGCGCGGTTCGAGAACGTGCCCGGGGCCGGGGTGCGGGGCACCGTGGACGGGCACGCGGTCCTCGCCGGCAGCGCGCGGCTGCTCGCCGAGGCCGGGGTCGCGGGCCTCGACGCGCTGGCCGACGCCCGCGCGAGGGCCGAGGCGGCGGGTCGTACCGTCGTGCTGGTCGCCTGGGACGGCGTCGCGCGCGGCCTGCTCACGGTGGCCGACGCCGTCAAGGACACCAGCGCCGAAGCCGTGCGCGACCTGCGCCGACTCGGGCTCACCCCGGTGCTGTTGACCGGCGACCACAGGGCCGTTGCGGAGACGGTGGCGCGGGCCGTCGGCATCGGGACCGTGTACGCGGACGTCCTGCCCGAGGACAAGGCGGACGTGGTGCGGCGGCTGCGCGCCGAGGGGCGGGTCGTGGCCATGGTCGGCGACGGCGTGAACGACGCGGCGGCACTCGCCACGGCGGACCTGGGCCTGGCCATGGGCACCGGCACGGACGCCGCGATCGAGGCGAGCGATCTCACCCTCGTACGCGGCGACTTGAGGGCCGCGGCGGACGCCATCAGACTGTCCCGCAAGACCCTCGCCACCATCAAGGGCAACCTCTTCTGGGCCTTCGGCTACAACGTGGCCGCGCTGCCGCTCGCCGCCGCCGGGCTGCTCGATCCGATGATCGCCGGGGCGGCCATGGCCTGCTCGTCGGTGTTCGTAGTGACGAACAGCCTCCGCTTGCGGTCTTTCACATAGACTCGCGATCCTTCACACTGTCTTCGCGGGACCCTCACGTGGGAAGGGGAATCCACATATGGGTCCTCTTGTGTGCACACAGGACATATGCAAGAGACGCAGATCACAACGATCCGAACGTAACCATCGAGGGGACTCGTGAGTCTAAGAGGGCGACACCAGAGGGATCTTGGGGGATCCGTCCGGTGTTCGGGGACATCTTGGGGGATGTCGCCGAAGGGGGTACCCCCAGCTCCTTGAGAGCCAGGGGGAGCGTTGGCCGGGGCACGTGCACCGGGGAGCTTTGAGCGGCCCTCCCGAATCCGTACGCGTCCCGGCAGATCGCAGTGCCGCACCCAGACTCGGGCAGCACCTCAGACTCCCGGCCGGATCCCGTGGGGGGAATCCGCACCGGGGCAAAGGAAAGCGCCCCGTCCGTCGACCCGTGGGGGGATCGACGGCGGGGCGCTTTTCGCTGGCGTGGGCGCCCTGAACCGCGCTGAACCGCTTGTCCTCAAACGCCGGACGGGCTGAACAGCTCGGCCACAGCGGCTAGCGGGACTCGACCGGGACGAAGTCGCGGATGACCTCGCCGGTGTAGATCTGGCGGGGGCGCCCGATGCGGGAGCCGGGCTCCTTGATCATCTCGTGCCACTGGGCGATCCAGCCCGGAAGGCGGCCGAGCGCGAACAGGACCGTGAACATCTCGGTCGGGAAGCCCATGGCCCGGTAGATCAGACCGGTGTAGAAGTCCACGTTCGGGTAGAGCTTGCGCTCGACGAAGTAGTCGTCGGCGAGAGCGTGCTCCTCCAGCTTCAGGGCGATGTCCAGAAGCTCGTCGGACTTGCCGAGCGCGGAGAGGACGTCGTGCGCCGCCGCCTTGATGATCTTCGCCCGGGGGTCGAAGTTCTTGTAGACGCGGTGCCCGAAGCCCATGAGCTTCACGCCGTCTTCCTTGTTCTTCACCTTGCGGATGAAGGTGTCGACGTCGCCACCGGTCGCCTGGATGCCCTCCAGCATCTCCAGGACCGACTGGTTGGCGCCGCCGTGCAGCGGACCCCACAGCGCGGAGATGCCGGCGGAGATCGACGCGAACATGTTCGCCTGCGACGAGCCGACCAGGCGGACCGTCGACGTCGAACAGTTCTGCTCGTGGTCCGCGTGCAGGATGAGCAGCTTGTCGAGGGCCGAGACGACGACCGGGTCCAGCTCGTACTCCTGGGCGGGGACCGAGAAGGTCATGCGCAGGAAGTTCTCGACGTACCCGAGGTCGTTGCGCGGGTAGACGAAGGGGTGGCCGATCGACTTCTTGTAGGCGTACGCCGCGATCGTCGGCAGCTTGGCGAGCAGCCGGATCGTGGAGAGGTGACGCTGCTTCTCGTCGAACGGGTTGTGGCTGTCCTGGTAGAACGTGGACAGCGCGCTGACCACGGAGGACAGCATTGCCATCGGGTGGGCGTCGCGCGGGAAGCCGTCGAAGAAACGCTTGACGTCCTCGTGCAGCAGGGTGTGCTGGGTGATCTCGTTCTTGAACGTGGCCAGCTCGTCGACCTTCGGCAGCTCGCCGTTGATCAGCAGGTACGCCACCTCGAGGAAGGTGGAGCGCTCGGCCAGCTGCTCGATCGGGTAGCCGCGATAGCGCAGGATGCCCTGCTCGCCGTCGAGGTAGGTGACGGCGGACTTATAGGCGGCGGTGTTGCCGTAGCCGCTGTCCAGGGTCACCAGACCGGTCTGGGCGCGGAGCTTGCCGATGTCGAAGCCCTTGTCACCGACCGTGGACTCGATCACCGGGTAGGTGTACTCGTCGTCGCCGTACCGCAGTACTACAGCGTTGTTAGCGTTCTCGCTCACGTCATCCCTCACCGACGTTGTGCCTCTTCTTCGAGGTGCCCTGACTGTCTCTACCATCCCCCATTTGGCCCTGGAGAGTGCACTCGGGGTCGACCATTGGGCCTACTAGCGGCACTCAGTGCCGCCAACCTGGTCATCCTGCCCCCTTCATCCCCGTTCCGAAAGTGGTGTGTGACCTTTACGACTCAAATGATCGATCAACCGGGCGCGGGCGTTGACGTCAAACCGTGCGACGGCCCGCGAGCCGGTGGTCCAGGGCCGTGCAGCGCCTGCCCGCGGAGACGGTGCGCACCGCCTGCCCCAGAGCCTTGCGCGAACCGACGAGCACGACCAGCTTCTTGGCGCGTGTCACGGCCGTATAGAGCAGATTCCGCTGAAGCATCATCCAGGCGCCGGTGGTGACCGGGATCACCACCGCCGGGTACTCGCTGCCCTGGGAGCGGTGGATCGTCACCGCGTACGCGTGGGCCAGCTCGTCCAGCTCGTCGAAGTCGTACGAGACCTCCTCGTCCTCGTCCGTCAGGACCGTGAGGTGCTGCTCGTCCTGGTCCAGGGCGGTGACGACGCCCACCGTGCCGTTGAAGACGCCGTTGGCACCCTTTTCGTAGTTGTTCCTGATCTGGGTGACCTTGTCCCCCACGCGGAAGACGCGGCCGCCGAAGCGCTTCTCGGCCAGGCCGGGGCGGGCGGGGGTGATGGCCTGCTGGAGCAGGCCGTTCAGCGTGCCGGCGCCGGCCGGGCCGCGGTGCATGGGGGCGAGGACCTGCACGTCCCGGCGCGGGTCGAGCCCGAACTTCGCCGGGACGCGGCGAGCGGCGACGTCGACGGTGAGCCGCCCGGCCTCCTCCGTGTCCTCCTCCACGAACAGGAAGAAGTCCGTGAGGCCCTGGGTCAGGGGCGACTGCCCGGAGTTGATCCGGTGGGCGTTGGTGACCACGCCCGACTCCTGGGCCTGCCGGAAGATGCGGGTCAGCCGCACGGCGGGGACCGGGCTTCCCTCGCTCAACAGGTCCCGCAGGACCTCGCCCGCGCCGACGCTCGGGAGCTGGTCGACATCGCCGACGAAGAGCAGGTGCGCGCCCGGCGGCACGGCCTTCACCAGCTTGTTGGCGAGGAGCAGGTCCAGCATGGAGGCCTCGTCCACGACCACCAGATCGGCGTCCAGGGGCCGGTCCCGGTCGTACGCGGCGTCGCCGCCCGGCTTCAGTTCGAGCAGGCGGTGGACCGTGGAGGCCTCGGCTCCGGTCAGCTCGGCGAGGCGCTTGGCGGCACGGCCCGTGGGCGCGGCGAGCAGCACCTTGGCCTTCTTGGCGCGGGCCAGCTCCACGATGGAGCGCACCGTGAAGGACTTGCCGCAGCCGGGCCCGCCGGTGAGGACGGCGACCTTCCGGGTCAGGGCGAGCCGGACGGCGGCCTCCTGCTCGGGCGCAAGCTCGGCACCGGTGCGCCCCGCGAGCCAGCCGAGCGCCTTGTCCCAAGCCACGTCCTGGAAGCCGGGCATCCGGTCGTCGTCGGCGCGCAGGAGGCGCAACAGCTGGGCGGACAGCGACAGTTCCGCGCGGTGGAAGGGCACCAGATAGACGGCCGTGACGTCAGGCCCGCCGTCGGGCCCCGGCACGGGCTCGCGCACCACGCCCTCCTCCTCGCCCGCCAGCTCGGCGAGGCAGTCGATGACCAGGCCCGTGTCGACCTGGAGGAGCTTGACCGCGTCGGCGATGAGGCGCTCCTCGGGCAGGAAGCAGTTGCCCTGGTCGGTGGATTGCGACAGCGCGTACTGGAGGCCGGCCTTGACGCGGTCGGGGCTGTCGTGCGGGATGCCGACGGCCTTGGCGATGCGGTCGGCGGTGAGGAAGCCGATGCCCCAGACGTCGGCGGCCAGGCGGTAGGGCTGGTTCTTGACGACGGAGATCGACGCGTCGCCGTACTTCTTGTAGATCCGCACGGCGATGGAGGTGGAGACGCCGACACCCTGGAGGAAGACCATCACCTCCTTGATGGCCTTCTGCTCCTCCCAGGCCTCGGCGATCTTCTTGGTGCGCTTGGGGCCGAGGCCGGGCACCTCGATGAGCCGCTTGGGCTCGTGCTCGATGACGTCCAGGGTGTCCACGCCGAAGTGGGTGGTGATCCGGTCGGCCATGACGGGGCCGATGCCCTTGATGAGGCCGGAGCCGAGATAGCGGCGGATGCCCTGGATGGTGGCGGGCAGCACCGTCGTGTAGTTCTCCACGGTGAACTGCTTGCCGTACTGCGGGTGGGAGCCCCAGCGGCCCTCCATCCGCAGCGACTCGCCGACCTGCGCGCCGAGCAGGGAGCCGACGACCGTGAGCAGGTCGCCCGCGCCGCGGCCTGTGTCCACGCGCGCGACCGTGTACCCCGTCTCCTCGCTGGCGAACGTGATCCGCTCCAGGACGCCCTCGATGACGGTCATACGGGGCGCGGGGACACCGGGCGAACCCTGCCGGGCAGCAGTCGACATGATCCGACGCTACCGCCGGGCACCGACAACGCGCCCCGCTCCCCCGCGCCCGGCTGCGGGAGGGGCGGGCGTGGCGTGGGTCACGATCTGGTTTCGGCCAGCTGTCAAGGGGTTGTCAGCCAGCCGTGTAATCGTTTTCACTCCCTCGTGTAATCGATTCCACGAGGAGGTGGCATCGGCAGTGGCAAGCGTCGGCATCAAAGACGTCGCGGCCCGGGCGGGAGTCTCCGTGGCGACGGTGTCCCGGGTCCTGAACGCGCACGCGTCCGTCAGCCCGGCCGCCCGCGCCCGCGTGCTCGACGCCGTGGCGCAGCTCGGCTACCGGCCCAACACCCTGGCCCGGTCCCTTCGCACCGACCAGACGCGCACGCTCGGGCTCGTCATCAGCGACGTCCTGAACCCGTACTTCACCGAGCTGGCCCGCTCCGTCGAGGAGGAGGCCCGCGCGCTCGGCTACAGCATCATCTTCGGCAACGCCGACGAGCGGCCCGAGGTCCAGGACCACCACATCCGCACCCTTCTGGACCGGCGGATCGACGGCCTGCTCGTCTCCCCCGCCGACGGCGGCTCCCCGCTGGTCCTGGACGCCGCGCGCGCGGGCACCCCGATGGTGTTCGTGGACCGCTGGATCCCGGGTGCGGACGTGCCCGTCGTCCGGGCGGACGGCCGCGGCGCGGTGCGCGACCTGGTGGCCCACCTGTACGCGCTCGGCCACCGCAGGCTCGCCATCATCGCGGGCCCCGCCGCCACGACCACCGGCAGCGAGCGCGTCGAGGCCTTCCGCGAGGCGCTCGCGGAGTACGGCCTCGAACTGCCCGCCGCGTACGTGGGCCAGGGCGACTTCCAGGCGGCGAGCGGGCGGCGTGCCACCGAGGGGTTCCTGGACCTGCCGACGCCGCCCGACGTGGTCTTCGCGGCGGACAACCTGATGGCGCTCGGCGCGCTCGACGCCGTCCGCGCGCGAGGGCTGCGGGTGCCGGACGACATCGCGCTCGCCGCGTTCGACGACATCCCGTGGTTCGTGCACACCGACCCGCCGATCACCGCGATCGCGCAGCCGACGGGTGAGCTGGGCCGGGCCGCCGTACGCGCCCTCGCCGACCGCATCGAGGGGCGCGCGCCGCAGTCGGTGACGCTGCCCGCGCGCCTGGTGGTGCGGCGCTCGTGCGGCGAGCCGGCAGGGCCCGAAGCCCCCACCGAGGAACCCCCAGCTGGAAGGAGCACCCCGTGAGCCACGACGGTGAGCTGCTGCGCGTCGAGGGCATCCGCAAGGCCTTCCCCGGCGTCGTGGCCCTCGACGGCGTCGACTTCGACCTGCGTGCGGGCGAGGTGCACGTGCTGCTCGGCGAGAACGGCGCGGGCAAGAGCACGCTGATCAAGATGCTGTCCGGCGCCCACCAGCCCGACGCCGGGCGCATCCTGGTGGACGGAGACGAGGTCCGCCTGCACGGCGCGCAGGACGCCGAGCGGCTCGGGATCGCCACCATCTACCAGGAGTTCAACCTCGTCCCCGATCTGACGGTGGCCGAGAACATCTTCCTGGGCCGCCAGCCGCGCCGCTACGGCCTGATCGACCGCAAGAAGATGGAGGCCGACGCGGCGCGGCTCCTCGCGCGCGTGGGCGTCGACGTGTCGCCGCGCGCCCGCTGCCGCGAACTCGGCATCGCGCGGCTTCAGATGGTGGAGATCGCCAAGGCGCTCAGCCTGCACGCGCGCGTGCTCATCATGGACGAGCCGACCGCCGTGCTCACCTCCGAGGAGGTGGACAAGCTCTTCTCCCTCGTACGGGCGCTGCGCGCGGACGGCGTGGGCGTCGTCTTCATCACGCACCACCTGGAGGAGATCGCCGCGCTCGGCGACCGCGTGAGCGTGATCCGCGACGGCCGCAGCGTGGGCCAGGTGCCCGCCTCCACGCCCGAGGACGAGCTGGTGCGCCTGATGGTGGGGCGCTCCATCGAGCAGCAGTACCCGAGGGAGCGGACCGAAGTGGCGGGCGGGGACGCGCCGTTGCTGCGGGTGCGCGGCCTGACCCGCGGCGGTGTCTTCCACGACGTGGACTTCGAGGTGCGCGCGGGCGAGGTCGTGGGCGTCGCGGGCCTGGTCGGCGCGGGCCGCACGGAGGTCGCGCGGGCCGTCTTCGGCGCCGACCCGTACGACGCGGGCTCGGTGGAGGTCGCGGGCCGCCCGGTCCCCCGCCACGACGTGTACGCGGCGATGACCGCGGGCATCGGCCTGGTGCCCGAGGACCGCAAGGGCCAGGGCCTGGTCCTCGACGCCTCCGTGGCGGACAACCTGGGCCTGGTGACGCTGCGTTCGGCGACCCGGGCCGGGCTGGTGGACCGCGCCGGGCAGCGCGCGGCGGCCGAGCGCGTCGCCGCGCAGCTCGGCGTGCGCATGGCGGGCCTGCACCAGCACGTGCGCACCCTCTCCGGCGGCAACCAGCAGAAGGTCGTCATCGGCAAGTGGCTGCTCGCCAAGGCGCGGGTGCTGATCCTCGACGAGCCGACGCGCGGCATCGACGTCGGCGCGAAGGTCGAGATCTACCAGCTCATCAACGAACTCACGGCGGCCGGGCACGCCGTCCTGATGATCTCCAGTGACCTGCCCGAGGTGCTCGGCATGAGCGACCGGGTCCTGGTGATGGCCCAGGGCCGCCTCGCGGGCGAACTCGCCGCCGAGGACGCGACGCAGGACGCCGTGATGGCCCTGGCCGTCAGCCACACCACCGCCCTTGACCGGGCCGCCGTCGAGCGGCACGACACCGCCCCCGCGGGGGACGGCAACGACGAGAAGGGAGCCTCCCGTGGCGACCACTGACCTGCGTCCGGGCAAGTCCGGCGCATCCGGCGCGGGCGGCGGCCTCGACCTGCGCCGCGTGCTGCTCGACAACGGCGCGCTGAGCGCCCTGGTGGTCCTGGTGGTGGCGATGTCGCTGCTCTCCGGCGACTTCCTCACCACGCAGAACCTGCTCAACGTCGGGGTGCAGGCGGCCGTGACGGCGATCCTCGCGTTCGGCGTCACCTTCGTCATCGTCGCGGCGGGCATCGACCTGTCGGTCGGCTCGGTGGCGGCGCTCTCGGCGACGGTCCTCGCCTGGTCGGCGACGAAGGAGGGCGTGCCCGTCTGGATCGCGGTGATCCTGGCCGTCGCCACGGGCCTGGCCTGCGGTGTGGTCAACGGCCTGCTCGTGTCGTACGGGAAGCTGCCGCCGTTCATCGCGACGCTCGCGATGCTGTCGATCGGGCGTGGCCTGTCCCTGGTGATCTCGCAGGGCAGCCCGATCGCGTTCCCGGAGTCCGTGTCCAAGGTGGGTGACACGCTCGGTGGCTGGCTGCCGGTGCCGGTGCTCGTGATGGTCGTGATGGGTCTGGTCACCGCGCTGATCCTGGCGCGTACGTATCTGGGCCGCTCCATGTACGCGATCGGCGGCAACGAGGAGGCGGCGCGTCTTTCGGGCCTGCGGGTCAAGCGGCAGAAGATCGCGATCTACGCGCTGTCCGGTCTGTTCGCGGCCGTCGCGGGCATCGTGCTCGCCTCGCGTCTGGTGTCCGCGCAGCCGCAGGCCGCGCAGGGCTACGAGCTGGACGCGATCGCCGCGGTCGTCATCGGCGGGGCGAGCCTCGCGGGCGGCGTCGGCAAGGCGTCGGGGACGCTGATCGGCGCGCTGATCCTGGCGGTGCTGCGCAACGGCCTCAATCTCCTCTCGGTGTCGGCGTTCTGGCAGCAGGTGGTGATCGGCGTGGTGATCGCGCTCGCCGTGCTCCTGGACTCGCTGCGCAGGCGTACGTCGGCGTCGGCGGGCACGCCGGCGGGCAGTACGTCATCGGGGGCCGGGCGCAAGGGCCCGCAGGCGCTCAAGTACACGCTCGCGGCGGTTCTCGCGGCGGCCGTCATCGCGGCGGCGTCGCTGTGGAACCACGGCTCTTCGGGTACGTCCACGAAGGTCGGCCTGTCCCTGTCGACCCTGAACAACCCCTTCTTCGTCCAGATGAAGGAGGGCGCGCAGGCCGAGGCGGAGAAGGCGGGCGTGGACCTGACGGTCACGGACGCGCAGAACGACGCCTCCCAGCAGGCCAACCAGTTGCAGAACTTCACCAGCGGCAGCATGAAGGCCGTCATCGTCAACCCGGTCGACTCCGACGCGGTGGGCCCGGCGGCGCGCGCCGCGAACAAGGCCGGCATCCCGGTGGTGGCCGCGGACCGGGGCGTGCACAAGGCGGACGTCGCCACGCTCGTGGCATCCGACAACGTGGCGGGCGGCAGGCAGGCCGCGAAGGCCCTCGCCGACAAGCTCGGCGGCAAGGGCGAGGTGGTGGTCCTCCAGGGCACGGCGGGCACGTCCGCGAGCCGGGAGCGGGGCCAGGGCTTCGCGGAGGGCATCAAGGCCTTCCCCGGCATCAAGGTGGTGGCGAGGCAGCCCGCGGACTTCGACCGCACCAAGGGCCTGGACGTGATGACGAACCTGCTCCAGTCGCACGGGGGCGTGGACGGCGTGTTCGCGGAGAACGACGAGATGGCGCTCGGCGCGGTGAAGGCGCTGGGCGGCAAGGCGGGCAAGTCGGTGTCGGTGGTCGGCTTCGACGGCACGCCGGACGGTCTGGCGGCGGTCGCGGACGGCACGCTGTACGCGTCGGTGGCGCAGCAGCCCAAGGAGCTGGGCCGAATCGCGGTGCGCAACGCGGTGGCCGTGGCGGACGACAAGAAGGTGCCGTCCTTGGTGAAGGTGCCGGTGAAGGTGGTCACGGCGGAGAACGTGAAGGCCTTCCGGTGACCGTACGGTGGCGGGGCGGCCATTTCAGGCGGCGTGAACAGCGCGAAAGGCAGTACGGGAATGGATGAGTACGACCTGTTGGTCGTGGGGTCGGCCAACGCCGACCTGGTGACGGCTGTGGCTCGGCGGCCGGGGGCGGGCGAGACGGTCCTCGGCTCCGACCTGGCCATCCACCCGGGCGGCAAGGGCGCCAACCAGGCGGTGGCGGCGGCCCGGCTCGGGGCGCGGACGGCGCTCCTCGCGCGGGTCGGCGACGACGCGCACGGGCGGCTGCTCCTGGATTCGCTGGGGTCGGCGGGTGTGGACACGGCGGGGGTCCTGGTGGGCGGCGCGCCGACCGGGGTCGCGCTGATCACGGTGGATCCGTCGGGTGACAACAGCATCGTGGTGGCGCCGGGCGCGAACGCGCGGCTCACGCCCGCCGACGTGCGGGCGGCCCGGGGTCTGTTCGAGGCGGCGCGGGTGGTCTCCCTTCAGCTGGAGATCCCGCTGGAGACGGTCGCGGAGGCGGCCAGGGGCCTGGCGTCCGGGGCCCGTCTGGTGCTGAATCCGTCGCCGCCGGCGCCGCTGCCGGCGGAGGTCCTTGAGGCCTGCGATCCGCTGATCGTGAACGAGCACGAGGCGCGGGTGATCCTGGAGGGCGCGGGCGCGGAGGTGCCTGACTCGCCGGAGGAGTGGGCGGGGCGGCTGCTGGCGCTCGGTCCGCGTTCGGTGGTGGTGACGCTCGGCGCCGAGGGCGCGCTGGTGGCCACGGGTGAGGGGGCCGAGCGGGTGCCGTCGGTGAAGGTCGACGCGGTGGACACCACGGGTGCCGGGGACGCGTTCACGGCGGCGCTCGCGTGGCGCCTGGGTGTGGGTGACGACCTGGCGACGGCGGCGCGCTACGCGGTGCGGGTGGGTGCTCTCGCGGTGACGCGGGCGGGCGCGCAGGCCTCGTATCCGACGGGTGCCGAGGTGGCGGGGTTCGGCGGGGCGGGCGCGGCGCGGTGAAGCGGGCGGGCATACTCAACCGCCATCTCGCGGGGGCGCTCGCGGAGCTGGGCCATGGTGACCGGGTGCTGGTGTGCGACGCGGGCATGCCGATTCCGGTGGGTCCGCGGGTGGTGGACCTGGCGTTCACGGCGGGGGTGCCGTCGTTCGCGCTGGTGTTGGACGGGTTGCTCGCGGAGCTGGTGGTGGAGGGTGCGGTGGCGGCGGTCGAGGCGCGGGCGGCGAATCCGGCGGTGGCCGGGCTGCTCGTGGAGCGTTTCCCGGGGGCCGCGCTGGATTTCGTACCGCACGCCGAGGTGAAGGAGCGGTCGGCGGGCGCGCGTCTGATCGTGCGCACAGGGGAGGCGCGGCCGTATGCGAATGTGCTGCTGACCTGCGGGGTCTTCTTCTGAGGCGGTCTGGGCGCGGGGTGTGCGGGGCCTGAGCGCGGCGGGCGGGGGGGGTGCGGGCACTTCGAGGGGGCCCGGTCCGTCGACCGGGCCCCCTCGGTTTCCCCTCCCTTGTCAGCGCCCCACTGGATCCCCCCAGATCCCCCCTCCGGAGCGCATGACACCCACTACGACCCGTGACACCCGGGAACGGTTGCACGGCTGCGGAAAGTTACTCCGGAAGATTTCAGCGTGCCGACAAACACGTCCAGACGTAGCTTTCCGTACATGAGTGACACCTCATTCGAAAACGACGTACTCGACGAGCTGGGTGACGACAAGCTCCAGGAGATCGCCACCCTGCTCGGCACCGACACGGACGGGGCGCGGAGCGTGGTGGGCACCACGGCCTCCACCCTGTCCGCTCCCCTTCAGGAGGAGGCGGCCGCGCAGGCCCCCGCCCCCGCGGAGGACCCGCCGCTCCAGGGCGTCGCCACCCTGGGCGCCGGGCTCGGCGGGATGCTCGGCGGCGGTATGGCGGGCGGGGTGCTCGGCAAGCTGAGCAAGCCGGTGGCGAGGGCGGTCGCGAAGAAGACCGGCCTCCCGGAGGCCACGGTGAGCCGGGTGATCGAGATGGTGCTCCCGGTGGCCCTGGCGGTCCTCAGCAAGCGCGCGGCGGGCGGCGGCAGGAAGTAGCGCGTCGCACGGGCGGGGCGGGCGGCGGCAGGAAGTAGCGCGTCGCACGGGCGGGGCGGGCGGCGGCGGGAAGTAGCGCCGCGCGGGCGGCGTCCGCTCAGCCGCCCTCGTACACCTGCCGGTAGCGCGCCACCGTCTCCGCGAGCACCTCGCGTCCGTCCCGCGCCCACAGGCCGTCGTTGAAGAGTTCGACCTCGACGGGGCCCGTGTAACCCGCGCGGCGCATCAGGCGGCGCCAGTGGGGGAAGTCGACCGCGCCGTCCCCGAGCTGGCCGCGGCCGGTGAGCGCGCCGTGCGGCAGCGGCGTCGTCCAGTCGGCCAGCTGGAAGGCGTGCAGACGGCCCGCCGCGCCCGCCCGCACGAGGGTGTCGGGGACGGTGTCGTCCCACCACAGGTGGTACGTGTCCACGCAGACGCCCACCTGCCGCGCGGGGAAGGCTTCGGTGAGGGCGAGTGCCTGGCCGAGCGTGGAGACGACGCTGCGGTCGGCCGCGTACATGGGGTGGAGGGGTTCGACGGCCAGGCGGACCGCTCGGGCGGCGGCGTACGGGGCGAGTTCCGCGAGCGCGGCGCCGACGCGGGCGCGGGCCGCGGGCAGGTCGCGGTCGCCGGGCGGGAGGCCGCCGGGGACCAGGACGAGCGTGTCGGTGCCGAGCGCCGCCGCCTCGTCGACGGCGGCGCGGTTGTCGGCGAGGGCGCGGGCGCGCTCCGCCGGTTCGGCGGAGGTGAGGAAGCCGCCCCGGCACAGGGTGGTGACGGTCAGGCCCGCGTCACGCACGAGCTTCGCCGCGGCCTCCACGCCGTACGCCCGCACGGGCTCGCGCCACAGGCCGACGCCCCGGATGCCGAAGTCGGCGCAGGCGGTGACCAGTTCGGGCAGCGACAGCTGCTTGACGGTCATCTGGTTGACGCTGAGGTCCGCGGGCGTGGGGGCGGCCGTCATCGCGTTCCTCCGTGGACTTCGACGAGCGCGCGCATCCGGTGCTCCGCCAGGCCGGGGTCGGGGAACAGGCGCAGCTCCGCGGCCAGTTCGTACGCCGTGACGAGGTGGGGCAGCGAGCGGGCCGACTGGAGGCCGCCGACCATCGTGAAGTGGCTCTGGTGGCCCGCGAGCCAGGCGAGGAGGACCACGCCCGTCTTGTAGTAGCGGGTGGGGGGCTCGAAGAGGTGGCGGGCCAGCGCCACCGTCGGGTCGAGGACCGCGCGGAACGCGGCGGGCCCTTCGGCGTCCAGGGCCCGCGCCGCCCGCGCCACCAAGGGGGCCAGCGGGTCGAAGACGCCGAGGAGCGCGTCGCTGAAGCCGTCGCCGTCGCCCGCGATCAGCTCGGGGTAGTGGAAGTCGTCGCCCGTGTAGCAGCGGACGCCGGGCGGCAGGCGGCGGCGCAGGGCCTTCTCGCGGCCGGCGTCCAGGAGGGAGATCTTCACGCCGTCCACCTTCTCCGGGTGGGCCGCGATGACCTGGAGGAACGTCTCCGTGGCCGCGTCCAGGCCAGGGCTGCCCCAGTAGCCCTCAAGGGCCGGGTCGAACATGGGGCCCAGCCAGTGCAGGATCACCGGCTCGGCGACCTGGCGCAGCAGGCCGCCGTACAGGGAGAGGTAGTCGTCCGGGCCCGTCGCCGTCGCCGCCAGGGCCCTGGACGCCATGAGGATGGGCTGCGCGCCCGCCGCCTCGACGAGGGCGAGCTGCTCCTCGTAGGCGTCGCGCACGTCCGCCAAGGAGGGTGCGTGCGGCGCGAGTTGGTCCGTGCCCGCGCCGCACGCGATACGGCCGCCCACCGCCTTCGCCTCCGCCGCCGAGCGCCGGATCAGCTCCGCCGCGCCCGGCCAGTCCAGGCCCATGCCGCGCTGCGCGGTGTCCATCGCGTCGGCGACGCCCAGGCCGTGCGCCCACAGGTGCCGGCGGAACGCCAGCGTGGCGTCCCAGTCGACGGCGGGCGGGCCCTGCGGGGGCGCGTCCGCGCGCGGGTCGGCGACGATGTGCGCGGCGGCGAAGAGGGTGCGGGCACGGGCGGGGCTGTGGTCGCCCCTCCCGGGGTGGGTCGGCGCGGTGTCGTCCGTCCCGGGGCGGGTCGGCACGGTGCCGTCCGTCCCGCCGCTTCGCGTCACCATGCGATCTCCGGTACGTCGATCCTGCGGCCCTCCGCCGCCGAGCGCAGGCCCAGCTCCGCGAGCTGCACGCCGCGGGCGCCGGCCAGCAGGTCCCAGTGGTAGGGCGCGTCGGCGTACACGTGCTTGAGGAACAGCTCCCACTGGGCCTTGAAGCCGTTGTCGAACTCCCCGTTGTCGGGCACCTCCTGCCACTGCTCCCGGAAGGCGTGCGCGGACGGCAGGTCCGGGTTCCACACCGGCTTCGGGGTCGCCGCCCGGTGCTGGAAGCGGCAGCCGCGCAGGCCCGCGACCGCCGAGCCCTCGGTGCCGTCGACCTGGAACTCCACCAGCTCGTCGCGGTGCACCCGCACCGCCCAGGAGGAGTTGATCTGCGCGACCACGCCGCCCTCCAGTTCGAAGATGCCGTACGCCGCGTCGTCCGCCGTCGCGTCGTACGGCTTGCCCCGCTCGTCCCAGCGCTGCGGCACGTGCGTCGCGGTCAGCGCCTGGACCGTGCGGACGCGGCCGAACAGCTCGTGCAGCACGTACTCCCAGTGCGGGAACATGTCCACGACGATGCCGCCGCCGTCCTGCGTCCGGTAGTTCCACGACGGGCGCTGCGCCGCCTGCCAGTCACCCTCGAACACCCAGTAGCCGAACTCCCCCCGCACGGACAGGACCCGGCCGAAGAAGCCGCCGTCGAGCAGCCGCTTGAGCTTGCACAGGCCCGGCAGGAACAGCTTGTCCTGGACCACGCCGTGCTTGACGCCCGCCGCGCGTGCCCGGCGGGCCAGGTCGAGGGCCCCGTCCAGGGTGGTCGCGGTCGGCTTCTCGGTGTAGACGTGCTTGCCCGCCGCGATCGCCTGCCGCAGCGCCGCCTCGCGCGCGGAGGTCACCTGCGCGTCGAAGTAGACCTCGACGGCCGGGTCGGCCAGGACCTGGGCCAGGTCCGTCGACCAGGCGGTCAGGCCGTAGCGGTCCGCAAGGTCGCGCAGCGCCCGCTCCCTGCGGCCCACCAGGACCGGCTCCGGCCACAGCCGGGCGCCGTCGCCCAGGTCGAGGCCGCCCTCCTCGCGCAGCGCGAGCAGGGAGCGGACCAGGTGCTGGTGGTGGCCCATCCGTCCGGTCACGCCGTTCATGGCGATGCGGACCGTCCTGCGTGTCACGTGAGTTCCTCCCTGGGGCCCGGGGTGGCTCTGGGGGCAGGTCCGCGTCGATCCACCTGTCCCGTGAGGCGTAGCAAGCGCTTTCTACGGGGGAGAAGCTAGCCTGCGGACAACGTTCGTACAAGACGGAGGACCGGAGGACCACCAGATGACCGTGACCCTGGCGGACGTGGCGGCTCGCGCCCAGGTGTCCCCCGCCACCGTCTCGCGCGTCCTGAACGGCAACTACCCCGTCGCCGCCGCCACGCGCGAGCGCGTGCTGCGGGCCGTCGACGAGCTGGACTACGTGCTCAACGGGCCCGCCAGTTCGCTCGCCGCCGCGACGTCCGACCTGGTCGGCATCCTGGTCAACGACATCGCCGACCCCTTCTTCGGCATCATCGCGAGCGCCGTGCAGTCCGAGATCGGCGGGCCCGGCGGGCGGGCCGGGGGCGAGCGCATGGCCGTGGTCTGCAACACGGGCGGCTCCGCCGAGCGCGAGCTGACCTATCTGACGCTGCTCCAGCGGCAGCGGGCCGCCGCCGTCGTCCTCACCGGGGGCGCCAGCGAGGATCCCGAGCACGCCGCCGCCATCGGGGCGAAGCTGCGGCGGCTTTGCGAGGCGGGGTCCCGGGTCGTGCTCTGCGGGCGGCCTCCGGCCGAGGGGGCGCCGGACTCCGTGGCCCTCACGTTCGACAACCGGGGCGGGGGGCGGCGGCTCACCGAGCACGTGCTCGGGCTCGGGCACCGGCGCGTGGGGTATGTGGCGGGGCCCGTGGACCGGACCACCACGCGGCACCGGCTCGAAGGCCACCAGGACGCCCTCGCGGCGGCCGGGCTCCCGGACGATCCCCGCCTCACGCTGCACGGGCCCTACGACCGGCGGTCCGGCTACGACGCCACGGTCGAACTCCTGCGCCGCGAGCCCGAGTTGACCGCCGTCGTCGCGGCGAACGACACCGTGGCGCTGGGGGCGTGCGCCGCCCTGCGGGACCGGGGCCTTTCGATTCCCCGGGACGTGTCCGTCGCCGGGTTCGACGATCTGCCGTTCAGCGTGGACGCGGTGCCCGCGCTCACCACGGTGCGGCTGCCGCTGTACGAGGCGGGGGCCCGGGCCGGGCGGATCGCCATGGGGCGGGAGGAGGAGCCGCCCGGGGGGATCGCCACGGTGCATGGGGAGTTGATGGTCCGGGGGTCTACGGGGGCGCCTGGCGGGGGCCGAGCCGTTTGATGCGGCTTGCGGTTCCCACTTGTGCTTGGTTCCCTACGCGTTCGCCTTCCCCGCCGTGCTTCGCGCCTGGCCCGTCGTGGGGTCGGGGCCACGGCGGTATGTCCGTCCTCGCCGTCACTCGCCCGGGGTGGACTCCCCCGCGGGGCGCCCGTGTTGCTGTGCTCCGGGCGGACATACCGCCGCGTCCCCTTCCGTTCGTCGGCGTCCGGCCGTGATCAGTGGTTGATCGTCCAGCTGCCGCATTCCTTGTACGTGGAGTCGTAGATCTTCGCCGTCATGCCGGGGGCCAGTTCGTAGTGGTGCAGGTTGCCCGCCCAGTAGCGCAGGATCCGGGACAGCTCGCGGTACGTCGTCTCGTCGAGGGCCGTCTCATCGCATTCGACTTCCAGGTGGAATCTCATGGCTTCCATCGTTTCATTGGAGTTGCTGTGGGGACTTTTGCCGGGTGGGAGGTGGGTGCTCGGCTGAAAAGTCTCAAGTGGGGTGGTGGTGGGGCTTGTGCGGGCTTACGCTTTTTCTCTGACTGAGTCAACCTCTGGGGTGCTCGTGAGTGTTCAGGAGATCCGCGCGTTCAACCGCTTCTACACGAACCTCATCGGCGCCCTGGACTACAGCCGCCATCTGTACGCCCCGTACACGCTGACCGAGTCGCGCGTGCTGTACGAACTCGCGCACTCGACGCGTACCGATGCCGTGGATCTGAGGACCGAACTTTCGCTGGACGCCGGGTACTTGAGCCGCATCCTGGCGCGGTTCGAGGAGGACGGCCTGGTGGAGCGGGCGCCCTCGGAGCGGGACTCCCGGCGGCGGCGGGTGACATTGACGGCGCGCGGGCGGCAGGCGGCCGATCTGCTGGACGAGCGGTCGCGGGAGGCCGTGGGGGTGCTCCTGGGCGGCGTGAGCGCGGCCGAGCGGGAGCGGCTCGTCGCGGCCATGGGAGTGGTGCGGGACGTGCTGGGGAAGCGGCGCGCGCCCGAGGGCGCGGACGTGCTGCTGCGGGAGCCGGGGGCCGGCGACCTGGGGTGGATCGTGCAGCGCAACGGCGCCCTCTACGCGACCGAGTTCGGGTGGAACGCGGACTATGAGGGGCTCGTCGCGCGGATCGTCGCCGACTTCGCCCAGGATCACGATCCGCATGTGGAGCGGGTGTGGATCGCCGATTTGGACGGGCGGCCCGTGGGGTGCGTGATGTGCGTGCGGGACGAGGCGCCGGGGGTCGCGCGGCTGCGGTTGCTCCTCGTCGAGCCCGATGTGCGGGGGCTGGGGGTCGGGGACCGGCTGGTGCGGGCCGTGGTCGGGTTCGCTCGGGGCGTCGGCTACCGGGAAGTGGTCCTGTGGACCAACGACGTACTGGCCTCCGCCCGGGGGATCTATGAGCGGCACGGGTTCGTCCTGGTGGAGGAGAGCCCCCACCGGTCGTTCGGCGTGGATCTGGTGGGGCAGGACTGGCGGCTTCCGCTCGGGGACGAATGACGTCCGGCGTTCTGGATAGGGTCCCGGCCATGAAACTCGCCTTCTCCACGCTCGGCGTGCCCGGCCTGCCCGTCGCGGACGTGCTCCGCCTCGCCACCACGCACGGCTACCACGGCGTCGAGCTGCGCGCGCATCCCGAGGAACCCGTGCACCCGGGGATCGGGCCCGGCGAACGGGCCGATGTGGTCACCGCGTTCAAGGACGCCGGGGTGTCCCTGGTGGGCGTCGCCGGCTATGCGCGGCTCGCCTCCGACGACGCCGATGACGTGGTGCTCGACGAGGTCCGGGGGCTCGTCGAGCTGGCCCGGGACCTGGGGGCTCCGTTCGTCCGTGTCTTTCCCGGCGGCGGGGAGCGCGAGGACGCCGACGCCGTCGCCGCCCGGCGGCTGGGGGTCGCCGCCGAGTTCGCCGCCGACGCGGGCGTACGGGTCCTGATGGAGACCCACGACTCGCACCGCACCGGGGCCGACGCCGCGCGCGTGCTCGGTGCCGTCGGGCATCTGCACGCCGGGGCCCTGTGGGACCTCATGCACACCTGGCTGGGCGGCGAGGACGTCGCCGAGACCTTCGCCGCGCTCGGGCCCTACCTGGGGTACGTGCAGGTGAAGGACGTCGGGAGCCCCGACGACACCACTCCCCTCGCCCTGGGCGCGGGGGTCCTTCCGGTGGCCGAGTGCGTGGAACTGCTCGGGCGGCGCGGCTGGGACGGGTGGCTGTGCTGGGAGTACGAGAAGCGGTGGTACGAGGATGCCGCGCCGCTCCCCGAATTGCTCGGCGCCGGGCGGGAGCTGCTCGCCCGCCTTGTGAGCGAGGGCGCCTAGCCGGGCGGGTCCTCGGCCCGTGCGTCCGCCACGTACGCGTGCAGGCGGCTCGCGCCTTCCAGGGCGGCCCGGGACGCGCGGGTGAGGTCCCGCGTCCTGCTGTCGAGCGCCGCGCGCAGCGCCTCGGTGTCGCCCGCCTCACGCAGGCCCTCGAGCACCGGGCGGATCTGGGCCAGGGGGTAGCGGGCCTGGCGGAGCAGGCTGATCATGCGGGCCTCGCGGAGGTCCGCCGCGCTGTAGCGGCGGTAGCGGGTGCCGCGCTCCCGGGCGGGTGCGAGCAGGCCCGCCGCCTCCCACACACGGAGCGCCGAGGGGCGGACGCCCACCCGGGCCGCCGCCTCCGAGACGGTGAGCGGGGTCCGGGTCCGGAGCCCCGGCAGGGACCCGCCTGCCTCCAGCGCCTCGCCCGCCACCGCCCGGAGCGCCTCCGCCGTCGCCCGCAGGGCCTCGCGCCGGGCGTGCAGCTCGGCGTGCGCGGCGTCCACCAGGGCCAGGGCGGCGGAAACGTCGTCCGCGTGCACCGCGCGCATGATCCCCCGGGCGGTGCCCGGGCCGAAGCCCCTGGCCAGCGCGCGGTAGGTCTGGAGGGCCCGGGCGTGCACCGGGTGGAAGCGGCGGTAGCCGGACGGGGTGCGCTCGGTGGGCGGCAGGATGCCCGCGTCGGCGTAGTCGCGGATCAGCTGGGTGGAGACGCCCGCGAGGCGGGCCAGGTCGACGGGGCGCAGGGCTCGCTCGGTGGTCATACCGGGGTGGCGGGTTCCTTCGTGGCGGCGGGTATGGGCGCAGCGTACGCCGGGGGCTTCGGCGGCCGGGCGAGGGAGGTCAGCGCGACGCCGCCGACCAGGAGGGCCGCCGCGCAGTACTGGAGGCCGCTCACCGACTCGCCGAGGAACAGCGCCGACGACGACATGCCGAAGACCGGGACCAGGAGCGTGAAGGGCGCCACGGTCGACGCGGGGTAGCGGCGCAGCAGACAGCCCCAGGTGCCGAAGCCGAAGACCGTCGCGACCCAGGCCACGCAGACGAGGGCGGCGACGCCCTGCCAGTCCAGGGAGCGCAGCGCGTCGAGGTCGCGGGTCGGGCCCTCGAAGAGCAGCGAGAGGGCGAGCAGGGGCAGGACGGGGACCGTGCTCACCCACACCATGAAGTTCAGGGCGTCGGGAGGCGCCGCCTTGCGGGTGAGGACGTTCGACACGCCCCAGCAGGCGGCGGCCGCGACCGTCAGGCCGAAGGCGGTCAGGGGTCCGGAGGCGCCCTCGTCGACCGCCGCCGCACCGATGCCCGCGAGGGCCACGGCCATGCCCACCACGCGTATGCGCGAAGGGACTTCGCCGAGGACGGCGAAGGCGATGAGCGCGGTGAAGACCGCCTGGATCTGGAGCACCAGGGAGGACAGGCCCGCGGGCATGCCCGCGTCCATGCCGATGAACAGCAGGCCGAACTTGGCCACGCCCAGGGAAAGTCCCACCCCGATCAGCCACTTCCAGGCGACCTTGGGGCGGCCGACGAAGAACACCGCGGGCAGCGCGGCGACGAGGAAGCGCAGGGCCGAGAAGAGCAGCGGCGGGAAGTGGTCGAGGCCGATGTCGATCACCACGAAGTTGACGCCCCAGATGGCGGCGACGAGCACGGCTAGGCAGATGTGGGTGGGACGCATGCGTCCGAGGATCACCCGCGGGAAGTGTGTAGCACCAGCACGAATTTCTTCATGATTGGATTTAGCACTGCTTAGGCATACCGTGCGTGACGCCCACCGTGACGCCCGCGCGTGGTGCTCGTGCGCGCCGACCCGGCGCGTCGTTCGCGATCCGAGGAGGACGCCTTGCTCGATCTGGGCCGACTGAAGGCGCTGCACGCCGTGGCCGTGCACGGGACGGTGGGCGCGGCCGCCGCCGCGCTCGGCTACACACCGTCCGCCGTCTCCCAGCAGATCGCCAAGCTGGAGCGGGAGACCCGCACGACCCTCCTCGAACGCCGGGGGCGGGGCGTCGCGCTCACCGAGGAGGCGCTGCATCTCGCCGCCACGGCACGGGAGTTGCTGGCCATCATGGAGCGCGCGGAGACGGAGCTGGAGGAGCGGCGCGGCCTGCCCGCGGGGCGGCTGACCATCATGGCGTTCGCCTCCGCGGCCCGCGGCCTGCTGCCCGGTGTCCTCGCCGAGCTGGCGCGGCGCCACCCGGCGCTCGACGCCCGGCTCTCCGAGGTCGAGCCGCACCTGTCGGTCGACCTCGTCGCCAAGGGCGTCGTGGACCTCGCCGTCGTGCACGACTGGGACATCACCCCGCTGGCCACGCCGCCGGGCGTCGACCAGGCCGTGATCGGCGACGACCTGTGCGACCTGCTGGTCCCCGAGGGGCATCCGCTCGCGGGCCGGGAGTCGGTGCGCCGCACCGACCTGAAGGGCGAACGCTGGGTCTCGCAGCCGCCGGGGCAGATCTGCCACGACTGGCTGGTGCGGACCATGCGGGCCGCCGGGTGCGAGATGGACATCGTGCACCAGGCCGAGGAGAACCCCACGCTGATCGCGCTCGTCGCCGCCGGGCTCGGCATCGCGCTGCTGCCCCGCCTCGGGCGCGGCCCGCTGCCGCCCGGCGTGGTCGCGGTGCGCCTCGACCCGCAGCCGCTGCGCAGGCTGTACGCGGTGTGGCGGACCGGCGCCGCGCGGCGGCCCGCCATCGCGGAGACCGTGCGGGTGCTGCAAGAGGCGTGGCCCGACGACGCCCCCGTACGGGCCGGTTGAGCGGCCCGCCCGCCCCACCCTCACCGCCCGCACCGACTTCCCGCCTTCCGCGCCCCCTGGGGAACCCGGTGGGCGGCCCGATCGTCCAACGGGCACGCTGCCGGAGAGTCTCCGTGAGGCGGTGTCGGCATCGCTGCTGGCTGCGAGCGCTGACCTCCCTCTCCGCCGCCCGCGGCCGGCAGCACGCCGCCACCGGTGCGCCCCCTCCATTGCGCCGGTGGCGGCGCCCTCCCCCGGGGCCGGAGCCTTGACCCGCCGCACGCCACGGGATATCCGTGGCAGGTGCCTCACGACTCTCTTGACGCTGCCCCTGTCACCGTGGACGACCCGCGCGCGCTCCTGGCCCGCATGACGCTGGAGGAGAAGGTCGGCCAGCTCTTCGTCCTGCACGTGTACGGACACCACGCCACCGAACCGGACCAGGCCGACATCGAGGCCAACGAGCGGGAGCTGGGCGTGCGCACGGCCGCCGAGGCCGTCGCCAAGTACCGGCCCGGCGGGCTCATCTACTTCGGCTGGGCCCACAACACCCGTGACCCGCGCCAGCTCGCCACCCTGTCCAACGACGTCCAGCGCGCCGCCGTCGGGCAGTCGCCCGGCGTGCCGCTGCTCCTCACCATCGACCAGGAGCACGGCGTCGTCGCCCGCGTCGGCGCGCCCGCCACGCTCCTTCCGGGCGCGATGGCGCTCGGCGCGGGCGGTTCCCACGACGACGTGCGCGAGGCCGCCCGCATCGCCGGGGCCGAACTGCGCGCGCTCGGCGTCCTCCAGAACTACGCGCCGTCCGCCGACGTGAACGTGAACCCGGCCAACCCCGTCATCGGCGTACGCTCCTTCGGCGCGGCCCCCGACGCCGTCTCCGGCTTCGTGACCGCCCAGATCGAGGGCTACCGGAGCGCCGGGGTCGCCACGGCCGCCAAGCACTTCCCCGGCCACGGCGACACCGAGACCGACAGCCACACCGCGCTCCCGCACATCCACCACAGCCGCGAGCAGTGGGAGCGGCTCGACGCCCCGCCGTTCCGCGCCGCGCTCGCCGCCGGGGTCGACGCCGTGATGACCGCGCACCTCGTCGTGCCCGCCCTCGATTCGGCGCTCGACCCGGCGACCCTCTCGTACCCGATCGTCACGGGCGTGCTGCGCGAACAGCTCGGTCACCAGGGCCTGATCGTCACCGACTCGCTGTCCATGCGGGGCGTGCGCACCAAGTACGGCGACGACCGCGTGGCCGTGCTCGCCCTGAAGGCGGGCGTCGACCAGCTCCTGAACCCGCCGCAGCCGGAACTCGCCTGGAACGCGGTCCTACGGGCCGTGCGCGAGGGCGAGCTGAGCGAGGAGCGCCTCGACGCCTCCGTGCTTCGCGTCCTCGAACTCAAGGCGAAGCTCGGCCTCTTCGACGATCCGTACGTCTCCCTCGACGGCGTCGACGAGGTCGTCGGCAGCGTCGACCACCGCGCCGCCGCCGACCGCATCGCCGACCGTACGACCACCCTCCTGCGCAACGACGGCGGCCTGCTCCCGCTGTCCCCCGGCACCCATCGCGACCTGCTCGTCGTCGGCGCCGACCCGGTCTCACCGTCCGGCACGACAGGGCCGCCGACCGCCGTACTCGCCGCCGCTCTCACGGAACTCGGCTTCTCCGTGACCGCGTTGAGCACGGGAAGCGAGCCCGGCAAGGACGTCGTCGACGAGGCGGTGGCCGCCGCCGCGGGGCGTGCCGCGGTGCTCGTCACGGCGTACGACGTCACGGAGGGCGACGCGCAGCACGGCCTCGTCGCCGCGCTCGCCGCCACCGGCGTGCCCGTGGTCACCCTCGCCGTCCGCACCCCGCAGGACCTGCCGGGCACGGCCGCCGCCCTCGCCACCTACTCCTGGACCGACGTCGAACTGCGCGCCGCCGCCCGCGTGGTCGCGGGGCGCGCCCGGCCCATGGGCCGCCTGCCGGTGCCCGTGCCGCGCCCGGACGCTCCCGGGCAGGTGCTGTACCCGGTCGGCCACGGCCTTTCGTACGCGCCGTAGAACGCCGGACGGGCTGATAGATCCAGCCCCTCCGGCGCCCGCGAGGGTTACGGCCGCAGCGTCATCTGGTGCTTGCGCTCGCGGTCGAGCTTCGCGTCGTACGGAGCCGGCTTCGCCGTGGGCACGCCGGCCCAGGCGAGGATGCGCTCCGTGGCCTTGGCCTTGTCGGCGGACGTGAGCCCGGCGACGTTCGCCTCGTGGTTGGCGCCCGGCGCCGTGAAGACGTGGGAGTCGTGCTTCGCCCCGCGCGCGGGGCGGAACGGCTCCGCGCCCCACGGGTCGTTCTGGCCGTACACGAACATCATCCGGTGGGAGTTGTGCCGCACCCAGCGGTCGACGTCCTTCATGGCGTGCTTCTGGAAGCGCATCGGGATCTCGCGCGGCACGAAGTTCCGCGGCGGCTGGTAGCCGTAGCGGCTCAGGTCGCCGAGCCAGGGCTGCTTGATGTCGGGCGAGCCCAGCTGCGTACCGGCCTGGTAGTAGTACGGCGTGTAGTACTCCAGGCCCTGGTCGGCGTAGGAGGACCAGCCGCCGACCTGCTCGATCCAGTCGAACAGGGCCTGGTCGCTGACCGTCGCGGCGACGGGCACCTTCGCGCAGGCGGTGGCCGACTGCTGGTACTGCCAGAAGCCCCAGTTGACGTCGAGCACGACGGCCTCGAAGGCCTTGTCGAGGTTGCCGACGGTCTTGAAGGTGTAGCCGTTGTCGGCCGCGTAGGCGGCGTACAGCTTCTCGAGGGGCTCGCGGCGCACCAGCGCCTCGCGCTGCGCGGCCTCGATCTTCGTCCGGCACTCCTTGGTGCCGACGGTCGCGAGGAAGCGGTCGTAGGCGGAGTCTTCCTTGTTGTTCACGTCGTTGGGCGCGACGTACGCGACGACGCCGTCCATGTCACGCGGGTAGAAGCGCTCGAAGTAGGTGGCGGTCATGCCGCCCTTGGAGGCGCCGGTGGACAGCCACTTCTTCGTGTAGATCGGCTTCAGGGCCTTGAAGATGCGGTGCTGGTCGCTGGCGGCCTGCCAGATGTCGAGCTTCTTCCAGTCGGCCGGGGCCGGGCGCGACGGCGTGAAGAAGCGGTACTCCATGGAGACCTGGTTGCCGTCGATGACGCGGGTGGGCTCGGAGCGGCCCGGGTTGGTGTTCAGGCCGTAGCCCGAGGTGTGGAAGACGGTGGGCCGGGCGGTGTCCTTGTGCAGCACGGTGATGCGCTGCTGGAAGGTGCCCTTGGAGGGGTGCCGGTGGTCGACCGGCTGGCGGTAGTTCAGGACGAAGAAGCGGTACCCGTCGTACGGCTTCTCCTCGATGAGGCTCATGCCCTTGATGGCGAGGAGCCGGTCCTTGATGTCCGTCCTGGCGGCGGTGGCCTCGGGTGTGGCGGCGGTGGCGGCCGTGGCTCCGGTGAAGCCCACGGTGCCTATGAGCACCACGAGTGACAGCACCCATCTGAGTGCTTTGCGCATGCGTCCTCCCCTGTCGGCGCGGCGATTCCCCGGAACCTAACGGAGCAACTGGCCGCACACCAGGCCGCATTGGCGACATAGGGACGATTCACCGCCATCTCGGGCGGCGGGAAATTCACTCAGGGGACGGCCGGGTCCGCTCAGCGGACGTGCGGCTCACCGCCGGGCCGCGCCGCGCCCTCAGCAGAGGATCCAGCCCGAGCTGACCCCGCGCCCGCTCACCGCGCCCTTGACCCATACGCAGCGGTGACCCGCGTGCACCTTCACCGGGCCCGCGAGGCGCACATAGCGGCCCGCGTCCCGCACGGGGCGGCTGCCGCGCGCCTGCACGCTGACGGACATGGCCTTGCGGTTGCGGGTGTTCTTGGCGTACGTCACGGCGCAGACGAAGCCGCGCTTCTTGAAGAGCACGACCTTGCCGGTGCTGAAGTCGAGGGTGCGGATCTTCTGGCCGGGGCAGACCGGGGCGGCCTGCGCCGTGCCCGCGCCAGGGCCCACGAGCGTGAACAGGAGGGCAGCGGTGACCGCGGCGGCGACCTCCGCCGCACGGCGCCGTATCCGACCACTCTTCACGAGGACCCCTCCCGCCACCCCGGCATCAGCGTACGGACGTACGGACGCCGGACACGCATCCGATGGTTGCGGAATGGTCCATGCCATTTTCCAGGTTTGACACAACTTCCCCCAGCCACCCGTGACGGAGGGAGCAGAGACGTGAAAGGCAGGCCCCCGATGACCTCGATGACCCCGATGACCCCGATGACTCCGGCACCTCCCGCACGTCGCCCGTCACACCGCGGCTCCGGCCCTCGCGGCCCCCGTCTGATCCTCGCCGCCGCCGTCCTCACCGCCGTGGCCGCCGTGCCGTCCGCGGCCTCCGCCACGCCCGAGACCGGCGCCCCGGCCGCCGCGCCCGCCGCCGAGCCGGGCCACGCGCCCGCCCGCAGCGGCGGCCCCGGCCCCGCCTACGAGCGCGTCGCCCACTTCTACGGCGCCTACGTCGACGTGGCGAACGACTCCGGCTCCCACAAGGCCGCCGCGGCCCTGCGCACCTTCTACCTGACCCCCGACCTGCGTAAGCGGCTGCTCGACTGGGAGCGGCGCCACGACGCCGACGGTGTGCTGCGCGCGCAGAACGCGCCGAGCGCGTGGCGCGTGACCGCGGGCGACAGCGGCATGGGCAAGACGACCTCGACGGTGCGCCTGACCTGGGGCACCGGTGAGGAGCGCACCTACACCTATCTGTCGGTCCAGTCCGATCTGGCGACCCGCACGATCACCGACATCAAGTCGAAGTACTGAGACCGCGCAGGACCTCCCGCACGAGGTCCCCGCTCCGCTCGACGTCCGCGTCGTCGAACCCCATGAGGAAGCGGTAGTACACCGGGGCGTAGAAGAGGTCGACCATGGCCGCCGTGGGCAGGTCGGCGCGCAGCTGCCCCGCGGCGACGGCCCGGTCGAGGCGCTCCTGGCACCGGCGCACGCGGGGGTCGACGATGATCTCGCGGACGGTGGCCATCAGCTCGGGGTCGCTCTGCGCCTCGCCGATGATGCCCCGGTAGACCCGGCCCAGGTCACCGGTGAGCATGGCGGTCACCGAGGTGATCTGGGCGGCGAGGTCGGCGGCGACGTCGCCGGTGTCGGGGAAGTCGGTGGCCGCGCCGAGCCGTTCGTCCAGGGCGTCGAGCGCGACCGCCCCCTTGCAGGACCACCAGCGGTAGATGGTCGGCTTGCCCACGCCGGCCCGGGAGGCGATGGCCTCGATGGTCAGCTTCGCGTAGCCCTTGCTCGTCGCCAGGTCGTAGACCGCGTCCAGGACGGCTCGGCGGGCACGCTCGCTGCGTCGTTCGCTGTGGGGCTCGGGGGGCATGCCGTCACCCTACCCCAGGCGTGACGTTACGTTTCGTTTTGACAGGAGCCCGGAAGCGGCCTAGCTTTCTCACACGTTACGGAACGTTTCGTAACGCCGACATCGGGCCCGGCCGCCGGACCCGTCGAGCAAGGGGAGAGCCATGTCGAACGACCGCAGCACCGCCGCCGGGGGACGCATCGAGAAGGTCGCCACCACGCCGGACTGGTACGCCTCGTACCGGATCTCGCAGGCCGTGAAGGCCGGCGGGTTCGTGTACGTGTCGGGTCAGGCGGGCTTCGACGAGAACGGCACGACCGTGGAGGGCGGCTTCCTCGCGCAGGGCCGGCAGGCGTTCCGCAACGTGGAGCGGGTCCTGGAAGCCGCCGGGCTGACCTTCGCCGACGTCGTGAAGGTGGGGATCTTCGTGCGCGGCATGGCGGAGAACCTGCCGCACACCATCACGCTGCGCGAGGAGTTCCTGGCCGAGCCCTACCCCGCGGACACCCTCGTCGAGGTGGTCTCGCTCGCGCAGCCCGACTGGCTGATCGAGGTCGAGGTCATCGCCCTGGACCGGACCGGCGCGTGAGGTGCCGAGGGGGCGGACGGGCCGGGCCCGTCCGCCCCCTCGGGCCTGCGGCGTCGCGGGCTCAGGCCTCCACCGGCTCCCCCACGAAGGTGCGCCACAGCTTCGCGTACCGGCCGTCGAGGGCGAGCAGCTCCTCGTGCGTGCCGTCCTCCGCGACCCGGCCGTGGTCCATCACGACCACGCGGTCCGCGCGGGCGGCCGTGGTGAGCCGGTGCGCCACCACCAGGGTGGTGCGCTTGCCGGCCAGGCGGTCCGTGGCCAGGTTGACCTGCGCCTCGGTGGCGAGGTCCAGGGCGGCGGTGGCCTCGTCCAGGAGCAGGACGTCGGGGTCGACCAGCTCCGCGCGGGCCAGGGCGATGAGCTGGCGCTGCCCCGCCGAGAGGTTGCGCCCCCGCTCGGCCACCTCGTGCAGATAGCCGCCCTCAAGGGTGGCGATCATGTCGTGCGCGCCGACCGCGCGGGCAGCGGCCTCGACCTGAGCGTCGGTGGCGTCGGGCCGGCCGTAGGCGATGGCGTCGCGCACGGTGCCCGCGAACAGGTACGCCTCCTGCGGCACGACGCCAAGGCGGTGCCGGTACGAGGTGAGGTCGAGGGCCCGCAGGTCGGTGCCGTCGACGGTGACGCGGCCGCCCGTGGGGTCGTAGAACCGGGCGACGAGCTTGACCAGGGTGGACTTGCCCGCGCCGGTCTCGCCGACGAAGGCGACGGTCTGGCCCGCGGGGATGCGCAGGTCGATGCCGCTGAGCGCGGTCTCCGCCGCCTCCCCGCCGGCCGTGTCGTCGGCGGCCCCCGCGTACGCGAACTCCACGTCCTCGAAGGCGATCTCACCGCGCAGGGACAGCACCTCGAGGGGTTCGTCCGGGGCCTTCGTGGAGGTCGGCTCGCGCAGCAGCTCCTGGATGCGGCCGAGCGACACGGTGGCCTGCTGGTAGCCGTCGAAGACCTGGGACAGCTGCTGCACGGGCGCGAAGAACAGGTCGATGTAGAGGAGGTAGGCGACCAGGGCGCCGGTCGTCAGGGTGCCCGCGTCCACGCGGTGCGCGCCCACGATCAGGACGGCGACGACCGCGACCGAGGACAGCAGCTGCACGAACGGGAAGTACACCGAGATCAGCCACTGGCCGCGCACCCGCGCCTGGCGGTAGTCGTGGCTGCGGGCCGCGAACCGCGCGCCGCCCGTCCGCTCGCGCCGGAACGCCTGCACGATCCGCAGCCCGGACACGGTCTCCTGGAGGTCGGCGTTGACCACGGACACGCGCTCACGGGCCAGTTCGTACGCCTTCACGCTCGACCTGCGGAAAAAGTACGTGCCGACGACGAGGAGCGGGAGCGTCGCGAAGACGACGAGCGCGAGCTGGAGGTCGATCACGAGCAGGGCGGCCATGATGCCGAAGAAGGTGACGACGGAGACGAACGCGGTGACGAGCCCGGTCTGGAGGAACGTGGACAGGGCGTCCACGTCCGTCGTCATCCGGGTCATGATGCGCCCGGTCAGCTCCCGCTCGTAGTAGTCGAGTCCGAGGCGCTGGAGCTGCGCGAAGATCTTCAGCCGCAGCGAGTACAGGACGCGCTCGCCGGTGCGGCCCGTCATGCGGGTCTCGCCGGTCTGGGCCGACCACTGCACCACGACGGCGGCGAGCGCGAGCCCCGAGGCGGCCCACACCGCGCCGAGCGCGGCCTGCGACACGCCCTCGTCGATGCCGTGCCGGATGAGGACGGGCAGGAGAAGGCCCATGCCCGCGTCCACCGCCACGAGCAGCAGGCTCAGCAGGAGCGGGAGGCCGAAGCCGCGCAGCAGCCTGCGCAGGCCGTAGGCCTCCTCTGGGGCGACGGCCCGCGCCTCGTCGATGTCGGGCCTGTCGGTGGCGGGCGGCAGGGCTTCGACCTGCGCGAGCAGCTCGGGCGTGGCCGGGGCCCCGGCGAACGCTGAACTCTCGGCGGTCTTGGGCTCACGGTCGCCCGTCCACAGGCGTGGCGTGATGCCGCGCTCGGCGTCGAACTCGGCGTCCAGCTCGTCGCGTACGGAGGTGTCCTCGGCGGCCTCGGCCGCGCGCGGCGGCGCGGTGTGTCCTGGCGAGACGCCGCCCAGCTCGTCCGGGTCGGTGAGCAGGCGCCGGTACAGCGGCGAGGTGCGCTCGAGGTCGGCGTGCGTGCCGATGGCGGCGAGCCGGCCGCCGTCGAGGACGGCGATGCGGTCGGCGAGGCCCAGGGTGGAGCGCCGATGCGCGATGAGCAGGGTGGTGCGGCCCTCCATGACCTGTGCGAGGGCCTCGTGGATCTCGTGCTCGACCCGGGCGTCCACCGCGGAGGTGGCGTCGTCGAGCACCAGCAGACGCGGGTCGCTGAGGATGGCGCGGGCGAGCGCGACGCGCTGGCGCTGGCCGCCGGAGAGGGTGAGCCCGTGCTCGCCGACCTTGGTGTCGTAGCCGTCGGGCAGCTCGCTGATGAAACGGTCCGCCTGGGCGGCGCGCGCGGCCCGCTCGATCTCCTCGTCCGTCGCCTGGGGATGGCCGTACGCGATGTTGGCGCGCACGGTGTCGGAGAAGAGGAAGGAGTCCTCGGGCACGAGCCCGATGGCGGCGCGCAGGGAGTCCTGCGTCAGCTCGCGCACGTCGTGGCCGCCGATGAGGACGGCGCCGCGCGACACGTCGTAGAAGCGCGGGAGCAGCAGCGAGACGGTGGACTTGCCGCTGCCGGACGAGCCCACCACGGCGAGGGTCTCACCGGAGCGGATCTCGAAGCTGAGGCCGTCGAGGACGGGGCGCCGGTCCTCGCCGTCGCCGTCGCCGTACGAGAACGCCACGTCGTCGAACTCGACGGTCGCCGGGGCGTCGGCGGGCAGCTCCTTGGTGCCGTCCGCGATGGCGGGCCGGGTGTCGATCAGCTCCAGGACGCGCTCGGCGCCCGCGCGGGCCTGCTGGCCGACGGTCAGGACCATGGCGAGCATCCGCACCGGGCCGACGAGCTGGGCGAGGTAGGTGGAGAACGCGACGAAGGTGCCGAGCGTGATCTCCCCCTCGACCGCGAGCCAGCCGCCGAGCGCCAGCATCGCGACCTGCCCGAGGGTGGGCACGGCCTGGAGGGCGGGGGTGTAGCGGGAGTTGAGCCGGATGGTGCGCAGCCGGCCCGCGAACAGTTTACGGCCGACCTCGCGCAGCTTGCCGGTCTCCTGCTCCTCCTGCCCGAAGCCCTTCACCACGCGCACGCCGCTGACGGCACCGTCCACGACGCCCGCGACGGCGGCGGCCTGCGCCTGCGCGTACCAGGTCGCCGGGTGCAGCTTGCTGCGGCTGCGCCGGGCGATCCACCACAGGGCGGGCGCGACGGCGAGGGCGACGAGGGTGAGCGGCAGCGAGAGCCAGGCCATGATCGCCAGGGACATCGCGAACAGCAGGACGTTCCCGATGGTCATGGGCAGCATGAACAGCAGGCCCTGGATCAGCTGGAGGTCACTGGTGGCACGGCCCACGACCTGCCCGGTGGACAGCTCGTCCTGACGCCGCCCGTCGAGCGCGGTGATGGTGTCGTACATCTCCGTGCGCAGGTCGTGCTGCACGTCGAGGGCGAGGCGGCCGCCGTAGTAGCGGCGGACGTACGTCATGACGTACACGAGGACGGCGGCGCCGAGCAGGGCGCCCGCCCAGGGGCCCATGGAGCGGCTGTGGTCGCCGATGACGTCGTCGATGACGACCTTGGTGAGCAGCGGGACCACGGCCATGACGGCCATGCCCCCGAGGGACGAGCCGAGCGCGAGCACGACGTCCTTGGGGTAGCGCCAGGCGTACCCCCACAGCCGTCTCGCCCAGCCCTGCCGCTCCGGCTGCTCCGTCACCGCGTTCCTCCCGCCGTCCTGACCTGCCGAGAGGCCCAACACGTCAGGGGGCGGATTTCATCCCGCCGCAACAATCGCGGCGGGATGAAGGAGGCCCGTCAGGCCTGCGGCACCGGCACCATCGCTTCCTTCGGGGTGTCCGTCGGGGCGTAGCGCTGCGGGGCCTGGGTGAGGGGCGTCAGGTCCTTGTGGATCGCCTTGGAGACCCGCTGGATGGTGTCGACGCCGTAGTTCATGGAGCCGTTGCCGTGGGTGAGCACGGAGATCGTGTAGTCGTGGCCGCGGCCCTTGAAGGCGCCGATGCTGTGCACGCGCCAGCCGTGCGTGGCCCGCGGCAGCCAGCCGTTCTTCACGTGGGTCTTGACGCCGGAGGGGGCGCCCGCCGGGGTGCCCCAGCGCTGGTCGCGGACGACCTGGTTCATCAGCTTCAGGATGTACGCGCGGCCGTTGTCGCTGAGCACGGAGTTCGGCGCGGTGATCAGGGCGAGCAGCTTCTGCTCGTCCTGGACGTTGATCCGGGTCAGGCCCCAGTAGCCGCCCGACCCCGGCACGGTCTTCGTCATCTTCGCGGCGGCGAGGAACTTCTTGACCTTGCCCGCGCCGAGCTGGCGCCACAGGGCGCTGGTGGCGTTGTTGTCGGACTTGGTGATCATGGCCTTGGCGAGGCTGGACTCGCGGTCCGTCAGATACCGGTCGCTCTTCTTCGCGTCCCACAGCAGCGTGGCGAGCACGGTCACCTTGACGACGCTGGCCGAGTCGAACGAGGTCGTGCCGCGCAGGGTGCACGTCGTCTTGGTGGCTCTGTCGTACAGGCCGACCGCGATGGTGCCCTTGCGGTTCTTCAGCGCGGCGTTGATGTCCTTCGCCAGCTTCTTCGCCAGCTCCGGCTGGGCCGAGGTGCAGGTGACCTGCGGGGCCGCCGCGGCGGCGGGGGTGGCGACGGCCGTCCCGGCGATCGGCACGAGGACGGCGGCGGCCGCACCGGCGCTCAGCACGCGGGCACGCCGGGATATGCGGTGAGTCATGGAGGTTCCCCCCGTAGTCGGTACACGCGTGCGCTCCGGACGCACGCGCATCCCATGACTCACCTACACGAGTGAATGGTTGTACGACTGTGGGGCATCTACCGGTGCCGTCTTCGTCACACAGGCCTCAGCCCGGGCCTTCACGCCTCGAAGCCGTACTCCAAGACGTACGCGGACGCGTCAAGGACCATCTCGTTGACTTCGACGGCACGCCCCTGCTCGTCGTACGCGGTGCGGCCGATGAGCATGACCGGCATGCCGGGCGACATGTCAAGGCGGGCGGACTCGTCACCCTTGGGCATGCGCGAGCGGACCTCCTCGCGGAACCGGACCGGCCGGTGCCCGAGTTCTCCGAGCCTCGCGTACGTTCCGCCCGGACCGGTGTCCGGCTGGGCGATCGGGGTCCCGCTGACCAGTTCCGCCGGCAAGTAGGAGACGGAAAGCAGCACCGGCTTGCCGTCAAGGACGAACCGACGTCGCCGTACGCAGACGACGTCCTCCTCACCGAGTTCCAGAATTCCGGCCACCGCGGCCGGGGCGGCCTCTTCGGCCACCTCGACGGAGTCGACCACCAGGTCGCGCTCACCGACGTCGGCGGCCCAGATCGAGCGCCCCGAACCCCACTGCGTGTGCGCGAGGCGCTCGACGCCGTGCCTCCGGATCGGCTTGAAGTCCCGGACGAACACCCCAGCGCCTTTACGCGCTTCGACAAGGCCCTCCGCCTGGAGAAGCGCGAGCGCCTGGCGAGCCGTCATACGCGCGACGCCATGGGCGGCCATCAGGTCGTTCTCACCGGGCAGTCGCTCCCCCGGCCCGTACTCCCCGGCCTCGATCCCCGCCCTCAGCTCCGCGGCGATGCGCTGGTACTTGGGCTGGCGTTCGCTACCCCGGCCGCTCATCCGGACCTCCTCCGATCATCTCTAGACACCTTAAGCACCACGCATCGCGGGACGCAGTCGGGCATCGAACCTTCGCGACCGACCCGCACATCTCTAGAGATGCGTTGACACACCACAAGGGGTTCCGCTTCACTGGCGACATCTCTAGAGATGTCTCAGGTCCGAAGCCCCCCATGGAGGTACCTGTGTCAGCCCACACCGCGTCCGGGCAACCGGCAAGGTCCGGGGACTTCGAAGCCGAGTGGCAGTTGCCCCGCACCCCACGAAGCGCAGGCCATGCCCGTACGCTGCTGCGCGAGCAACTCGCCGCATGGAAGATCGGCGGCGAAGTGGCGGACACTGCCGAGCTGTTGCTCTCGGAGCTGGTCACCAACTCCATCCAGCACGCGCGCGTTCCCACGGGCCGCGAGATCGGCGTACGGATCACTCATTGCGGACGGCGGTTGCGGATCGAGGTCGCCGACGCGAACACCGAACAGCCCGCGCCGTGCGAGGCGCGGGCTGATGACGAGCGAGGCCGGGGGCTCGCCCTGGTGATCGCCCTGTCCGAACGATGGGGCTGCTGTCAGCGCGCGTACGGGATCGGCAAGGCGGTGTGGGCGGAACTCAGGCTGCCGCCACCCCAGTTGTGATCAAGTCGTGCCGAGGTGCGTCGGCGCGAACATGCGCAGGAGGGCCGGGAGGACGACGACCGAAGGGCCCGGCTGCGCCAGCGCCTTCGCCAGGTCGTCCCGCAGCGCCTCGGGCGAGGTCCGTACGCCCGGTACGCCGAAGGACTCGGCGAGGGCGACGAAGTCGGGGCGGGTCAGCTCGGTGGCCGTGGGCTCGCCGAAGGCGTCGGACATGTACTCGCGCAGGATGCCGTAGCCGCCGTCGTCGACGATCAGCCAGGTCACGTTCAGGCCGTACTGCTTGGCGGTGGCCAGCTCGGCGATCGAGTACATCGCGCCGCCGTCGCCGGAGACCGCGAGGACGGGGCGGGTGGGGTCGGCGGCCGCCGCGCCCAGGGCGGCCGGGAAGCCGTAGCCGAGGCCGCCCGCGCCCTGCGCCGAGTGCATGGTGTTGGGGCGCCGCGCGTCGAAGGCGGACCACGCCCAGTACGCCAGGATCGTCATGTCCCAGAACGACGGCGAGCCGTCCGGCAGGGCGGCCCGCACGGACGCGAGGACCTCCTGCTCCAGGGTCAGGCCCTGCCCCTCGATGCGGGCGCGGACCTTCGCGAGCAGGGCCGCGACCCGCTCGGGCGCCGCCGGGTCCCGGCGCTCCCCCACCGTCTCCAGGAGCGCGGTCAGGGCGAGCCGGGCGTCGGCGTGGATGCCGAGCGCGGGGTGGTTGGACTCCAGCTTGCCGGGGTCGGCCTCGATCTGGATCACCCGGCCGCGGGGCGCGAAGGTGTGGTAGTTGGAGGAGAGTTCGCCGAGCCCGGAGCCGACCACGAGCAGGACGTCGGCGTCCTCCAGGAAGTCGGTGGTGTGCCGGTCCTCCAGCCAGGACTGGAGGGACAGCGGGTGCTCCCAGGGGAAGGCGCCCTTGCCGCCGAAGGTGGTGACGACCGGCGCGTCCAGCCTCTCGGCGAGCGCGCGGAGCTTGCCGGAGGCGTCGGCGCGGACGACACCCCCGCCCGCGATGATCACCGGGCGTTCCGCGTGCGTCAGCAGATCGGCGGCCACGGCGGTCAGCTCCGGGCGCGGCACCAGCTCGCGCGGCGTGGCGTCCACGGCGGTGACCTGCGGAAGCGCCGTCTCCGCGAGGAGCACGTCCTGCGGGATCTCCACCCACACCGGCCCGTGCGGCGCGGTGAGCGCCGACTCCCAGGCCGCCGCGATCGCGGACGGGATCTGGGACTGGGTGCGGACGGTGTGGACGGACTTGACCACGTCCCGGAACGAGGCCTGCTGGTCGCGCAGCTCGTGCAGATAGCCGTGGCGCCCGCCGCCGAGCCCGGCGACGGGGACCTGGCTGCCGATGGCGAGCACCGGCGCGCTCGCGGCGGCGGCCTCCTGGAGCGCGGCGAGCGAGGTGAGCGCGCCGGGCCCCGTCGACAGGAGCAGCGGCGCGACCTCCCCGGTCACCCGGCCGTACGCGTCCGCGGCGAAGCCGGCGTTGTTCTCCACGCGCAGCCCGACGTAACGCAGGTCGGAGCGGCGCAGCGCGTCGAACATGCCGAGGGCGTGCTGCCCCGGCAGGCCGAACACGGTGGCCGCGCCGAGCCCGCGCAGGGTCTCGACGACGAGGTCGCCGCCGTTGCGCCCCGCGGGCGGATTCAGGGCGGCCTCGGTCTGCGCGGCGGTGGGCCTCAGTTCCAGGTCGTGGTCGTGGGTCACTTGGCGCGGGCCTCCGCGATCTGCCGGGACATGATCGTCGTCAGTTCGTACGCGGTGTGGGACGCGGCCACGGAGGTGATCTCGGCGTGGTCGTAGGCCGGGGCGACCTCGACGACGTCGGCGGAGACCAGGTTGCAGGAGGCCAGGCCGCGCAGGATCTCAAGGAGTTCGCGGGAGCTCATGCCGCCCGCCTCCGGGGTGCCGGTGCCGGGCGCGAAGGCCGGGTCGAGGCAGTCGATGTCGATGGAGATGTACAGCGGCCGGTCGCCGATGCGCTGGCGCAGCTGGTCGGCGACCTCGTCGGCGCCGCGCCGGTAGACGTCCGACGAGGTGACGATGCCGAAGCCCATCTTCTCGTCGTCGGTGAGGTCCTGCTTGCCGTACAGCGGGCCGCGCGTGCCGACGTGGCTGAGGGCCTCGGTGTCGAGGATGCCCTCCTCCACGGCCCGGCGGAACGGGGTGCCGTGGGTGTACTCGGCGCCGAAGTACGTGTCCCAGGTGTCGAGGTGCGCGTCGAAGTGGAGCAGCGCGACGGGGCCGTGCTTCTTCGCCACCGAGCGCAGCAGGGGCAGCGCGATGGTGTGGTCGCCGCCGAGGGTCATCATGCGGGCGCCGGTGCCGAGCAGGTCGTCGGCGGCGGCCTCGATGGTCTCCACGGCCTCGTTGATGTTGAACGGGTTCGCCGCGATGTCGCCGGCGTCGGCGACCTGGGCGAGCGCGAACGGAGAGGCGTCCTGGGCCGGGTTGTACGGGCGAAGCAGGCGGGAGGCCTCGCGGATCGCGTTGCCGCCGAAGCGGGCGCCCGGGCGGTACGACACGCCCGTGTCGAAGGGGACGCCGACGACCGCCACGTCCGCGGAGCCGACCTCGTCGAGGCGGGGAAGGCGGGCGAAGGTCGCGGGGCCCGCGTAGCGCGGGATCCGCGAGGAGTCGACGGGGCCGCGCGGGGTGGTGTTCTCGGGGGTGGTCATGGTCGGTGTCTCCTGATGGAACGAACGTGCGTAAACAGTGTGAACCCTCGCGGGTGCGCCCCAGGCCCGCCCCTTCCCGATCCGGGGGCTGCCGCCCCCGTGCCCCCGCTTTTTCGGCGCTCCGAGGCCGAAGGCCGATTCGGGGGTCCAGGGGGCGGAGCCCCTTGGTTTCGGGAAGGGGCGGGGTGGGGGAGAGAATCAGGCCGGCACGGGCGCCTCCGCTTCGGGCTCGCGCCCAGCGACCCGTTCACGCCAAGCCGCGAGCGTCCCCGCATCGGTGGGCCGAGTCACCAGCGACCCCACCACGTACACGACCAGCGAGGTCAGCAGCCCGTAGTAGATGGGCTCGTTCGCGAGGATCCCGTAGTGCCACATGAGGCCGATCACGGAGAGCCCGCCCGCGACGACGGCGGCAAGGGCGCCGGCCCCGGTCCCCCGCCGCCACAGCAAGCCGCCGAGGATCGGCACGAGCAGACCCCCGACGAGCAGGTTGTACGCGACGGTCAGTGCCTGGACGACGTCGTTGAGGGCGATGGAGACGCCGATGACGGCGACGCCCATGACGAGGATGAAGGCGCGGTTGCCCTTCACCTCGTCGTGCGGGTCCCCCTGCGCGGCAGCGCCCCGCAGCCGCGCCCAGATGTCGTTGTTGGCCACGGTCGCGCACGCGATGAGCGCGCCGGACGAGGTGGACATCACGGCGGCCAGCGCGGCGGCGAGCACGAGGCCCCGCACGCCCATGGGCAGTTCGTCCTTGACGATGGTGGCGAAGGCGGCGTCGGCACTGGGCAGCTTCGGGTACATGACCTTCGCGGCGGTGCCGATGACGGCGCCCGCGAGCGCGTAGACCAGGCAGTACGTACCGGCGACCGTGCCGCCCCAGCGGGCCACCTTGTCGCTGCGCGCGGTGAACACGCGCTGCCAGATGTCCTGCCCGATGAGCATGCCGAAGGTATAGATCAGTACGTACGTGAAGATCGTCTCGCCGCCCACGCCGAACGGCTCGAAGTACTCGCCGGGCAGCTTCGCCTTCATCTCGCCGAAGCCGCCCGCCTTGACGACCGCGATGGGCAGCAGGAGCAGCAGCACGCCGATCGTCTTGACCACGAACTGCACCATGTCCGTGAGCGTGATCGACCACATCCCGCCGAGCGTGGAGTACGCGACGACGATGGAGCCGCCGATGACGATGGCGAGCGTGCGGTTCACGTCGAACAGGACGTCGAAGATCGTGGCGTACGCGATGGTGGAGGTCACTGCGAGCATCAGCGTGTAGCCCCACATGACGACGCCGGACAGGACGCCCGCGCGGCCGCCGTAGCGCAGGTCGAGCATCTCGGAGACGGTGTAGACCCGCAGGCGCGCGATGCGGGCGGAGAAGAAGACCGAGAGGGCGAGCAGGCCGAGGCCGATGGTGAAGACCATCCAGGCGCCGGACAGGCCGTGCGTGTAGCCGAGGCCGACGCCGCCGATGGTGGAGGCGCCGCCGAGGACGATCGCGGCCATCGTGCCGGAGTACATCCACGGCCCGAGGCGGCGGCCCGCGACCAGGAACTCACTCTTGGACTTGGCACGGCGCATGCCCCACCAGCCCATGGCCAGCATCCCCGCGAGATAGACGACGATCACCGCATAGTCGACAGCCATGGGTACCTCTCCTTCACGCGCCTGAGGGGGACGACCTCGGTGTGACGGTCGACACGACCCTAGGTGGCCGGAAAGCATCGCTGAAGTGTACGTTTCCTCTACTTTTACCGGCCTGGATGGAGGAATCGTCCACCATGACCGAGCCCGACCCGCAGCCGTCCGCCCCGCAGCCGTCACCCGTGCCGCCGTCACCCGGGCCGTCGGCACCCGGGCCGTCGGCACCCGGGCCGTCGGCACCCGTGCCGTCGGCACCCGTGCCGCCCTCGGCCCCGCCCACCCCGCCCGTCCCGCTGACCGCCCTACTCGCCCACGAGGGCCTCGGCCTGCGCCAGATCGCGGGCCCGGACGCGGCGGCGGCCGACATCCACTGGGTGCACACCTCGGAGATGGCCGACCCGTACCCCTACCTCCTGGGCGGCGAGCTGCTCCTGACGGCCGGGGTGCACGTGCCGGACGCGGCGGGCGCGGGGCCCGGCCACCTGGACTCCTACGTGTCCCGGATCGTGGCGGCGGGCGGCGCGGCCCTCGGCTTCGGCGTCGCGCCCGTGCACAGCGCCGTGCCGCGCGCGCTGGTGGAGGCCTGTGACCGGCACGGCCTGCCGCTGCTCGAAGTGCCGCCGCAGACGACGTTCAGCGGGGTCGCGCGGGCCGTGTGGCAGCTGATGGCGGAGGCCAGGCACGCCGAGCTGCGCCGCGTCGCCCAGGCCCAGCAGGGCCTCGCCGCGGCCGCCGCGAGGCCCGACCCGGTGCCCGCGCTGCTGCGGCAGCTGGCGGCGCGCCTCGACGGGTACGCGGCCCTGCACACCGCCGACGGGTCCCCCGCCCAGAGCGCGGGCACCCCGCCGGGCGAGGCGGCGCTCACCGCCCTGGCCCGGCTCGCGGGGGTGGTGCTGCACCCGGCCGAGCCCCGCCCGGCCCCCGCGTCCGGCACGGACACCGTCGACGCCACGCACCTCGCCGCGTACGCCCTCGCCGGGCCGCGGGGCCTGGCCCTCGGGGTCGCCACGCGCCGCCGCGAGCCGGGCGACCACACCGTCGCGCAGGTCGCCGCCGTCCTGCTCGCCCTGCTCACCGCGGACCACCAGGGCGCCACCGAGTCCGCGCGCTCCGCGGCCCTCGTCCGGCTGCTGCTCGGCGCGGCCCCGCACGAGGTGGCGCCCCTGCTCGGCGCCGACCGCTGGACCGTGGTCCACGCGCGCGTGCAGCGCGGCTCCGGCGCGCCCCCGCCCACCCCCGCCTCCCTGGCCACGGCGCTCGGCAGCACGCTCGTGGACGCCGGGCCCGACACCACCACGCTGCTGCTGCCCGCGGGGCGCGAGGTCACCGCGCAGCACGGCTGGACCCTCGGCGTCTCCGCGCCCGCCGCCGTCGAGGCCATCGCCGCCGCAGACGCGCAGGCCGCGCGGGCCGTGCGCAGGGCCGAGGCCACCCGCGTCCCGCTGGTGCGGCACCGCGAGACCGGCCTCGCCGCGCTCGTCGCGCCCGCCGAGGCCGACGCCCACGCGCGCATGCTGCTCGCCCCGCTCGGCGCCGGCCCGGCCCTCACCGAGACGCTGCGCACCTGGCTGTCCCTGCACGGCAGTTGGGACCGCACGGCCGCCGCCCTGTCCGTGCACCGCAACACCGTCCGGCAGCGCGTCGCCCGCTGCGCCGCCCTGCTGGACGCGGACCTGGACGACCCGGACGTCCGCATGGAGCTGTGGTTCGCGCTCGGCCGCGACCGCTGACTCACCCGGCCCGCCCGTACGCGCGTACGTGAGCGGGGGCACACTCCGGTGTGCGGGACGCCCCGACCGGGCGCGCGGCCGACGGCACAATGGGGGGCATGCCGATACCCAGCCGTGCCGCGCTCGTAGACCACCTCGTCCGCACCCGCATAGCGGGCCACGTGGCGACACCCCGCGAGAACAACCTCTCCCACTACCGCAAGCTCGCGAACGGCGACCGCCACTACTGGCTGGGTCTTGAACTCGGCGACCGCTGGAGCGACGAGCAGGACGTGCTCGCGGTGATGGCCGAGCGCTGCGGCGTGATCGACGACCCGCAGCACCGCCAGGGCCAGGACACCATCGACCCGGAGCTGACGGTCGACGCCCTGGAGCGGATGGCGGGCCGTCTGCGCAAGGCGGCCGACGCGAGGGAGCGCGTCCTGTTCGCGACCGGTCACCCCGGCGGTCTGCTGGACGTGCACCGCGCGACGGCGTCCGCGCTGCGCGCCGCGGGCTGCGAGATCGTCGTCATCCCGGACGGCCTGACGGCGGACGAGGGCTTCCTCTTCCAGTTCGCGGACGTGGCGGTCCTGGAGCGCGGCGCGACGCTGTGGCACACGCACTCGCCGGAGCCGATGAACGCGGTCCTGGACGGCCTCGTCCGCGAGGAGCGCCCCCTGCCCGACCTGGTCGTCGCCGACCACGGCTGGGCGGGCCGCGCGGGCCAGCGCGGCATCGACGCGGTCGGCTACGCGGACTGCAACGACCCGGCCCTGTTCATCGCGGAGGCCGAGGGCACGCTCCAGGTGACGGTCCCCCTCGACGACCACGTGACGAGCCCGCGCTTCTACGACCCGATGACGGCCTACCTGCTCGAATCCGCGGGGCTCCCGCAGGCCTGACCCGGGCCCGGCGTCGGGTCCAGGTACACCCGGCGCACGGCGGGGAAGCGGGCCTTGAGGCGGCGGGCCACGCGGTCGCAGGCCTGCTCGACCTCCGCGGCCGTGGACACGTCCCGGAAGTCCACCTTCGCCGCGACGAGCGCCTCCCGCGGCCCCTGGAGCAGGGTGGTCAGCTCCAGGACGCCCACCACGTGCGGGTCCGCGAGGAGTTCGGCCCGCACCTTCGCCCGCACGGACCTCGGCAGCGGCCGCCCGATGAGCAGTTCCGCGTTGGCGTGCCCCAGGACCCAGGCGACGTACACGAGCAGCGCGCCGATGGCGAGCGACGCGAGGCCGTCCCAGACGCCCGAGCCGGTGAGCTGCCCGCCGAGCAGGCCGCCCGCGGCGAGCACGAGGCCCGCGAGCGCGGCGGAGTCCTCCATCACGACCGCCTTCACCGCGGTGTCGGGGGTGTGCCGCAGATAGTGCTTGACGTGCACGTCGAACCGGTCGGCCGCGCCCCGCGCCTGCCTCAGGCCGGTGCGCAGGGAGTAGCCCTCCAGGAGGAAGGCGATCCCGAGGACGACGTACGAGAGGAGCGGGTCGCCGGGTTCCCTGCCGTGCGTGAGGGTGTGGATCCCGTCGTAGAGGGCGAAGACGCCGCCGCCGACGAAGGTGGCGACGGAGGCGAGCAGCGCCCAGACGTAGCGCGCGCCGCCGTAGCCGAGCGGGTGGTCCTCGTCGGCCGGGCGCTCGGCGCTCCTGAGGGACAGGAGCAGCATCAGCTCGGTGACGGTGTCGGCGACGGAGTGCGCGGCCTCGGAGAGCATCGCGCTGGAGCCGCTGACGGCACCGGCCACGGCCTTGGCGGCGGCGATCCCGAGGTTGGCGAGCGCGGCGACGGCGACGGTGAACGTACTCTCGCCGCCGCCCTCTGCGGCACGTGACGTGGTTTCACCCATGCTGGGCGAGTATGCCGGAATGGTCCGGTGGGCCCTAGCTCCTCGGGACCCTGACGACGCCCTCCTGGATGACGGTCACGGCGAGCTGCCCGTCGCGGGTCCAGATGCGGCCCTGGCCGAGGCCCCGGCCGCCGCTCGCCGACGGGGACTCCTGGTCGTAGAGGAGCCACTCGTCCGCCCGGAAAGGCCGGTGGAACCACATCGCGTGGTCGAGGGACGCGCCCACCACGTCCCCGACGGCCCAGCCGCCGCGCCCGTGCGCGAGCAGCACCGAGTCGAGCAGCGTCATGTCGGAGACGTACGTGGCCAGGCACAGGTGGAGCAGCGACCCGGCCTGCTCGCCTTCGAGCTTGCCGTTGGTACGGAACCACACCTGGGAGCGCGGCTCCCGGGGCCGGCCCACCGTGCCCCACGGCGGCAGGTCCGCGTACCGCAGGTCGACGGCGGCGCGCGCCTCTACCAGCCGCCGGGCGACGTCCGGCGGCAGATGCAGGGGAAGGGCCTCGGCGGCCGTGGGCAGGGCCTCCGGGTCGGGCGCCGCGGGCATCCCCACCTGGTGTTCGAGCCCCTCCTCGTACGCCTGGAAGGACGCCGACAGATGGAAGATCGGCTGGCCGTGCTGCACGGCGACGACGCGGCGGGTGGTGAAGGAGCGCCCGTCGCGGATGCGGTCCACGGTGTAGACGATGGGCGCGCCCGGGTCGCCGGGCCGCAGGAAGTAGGCGTGGAGCGAGTGGGCGGGCCGGTTGTCGGGCACCGTACGGCCCGCCGCGACAAGCGCCTGGGCTGCGACCTGCCCGCCGAAGACGCGCGGCACCAGGGCGGAGCGGCTCGTGCCCCGGAAGATGTCCTGCTCGACCCGCTCCAGGTCGAGCAGGTCGAGGAGGTCCTGAAGTTCCCGGCTCATGCGTGGACTTACAGACCCATCGACTTCGCGATGATCATCTTCATGACCTCGCTGGTGCCGCCGTAGATGCGGTTGACGCGGTTGTCGGCGTACAGGCGGGCGATCGGGTACTCGTTCATGAAGCCGTAGCCGCCGTGCAACTGGAGGCAGCGGTCGATGACACGGTGCGCGACCTCGGTGCAGAAGAGCTTGGCGGAGGCGGCCTCGGCGGGGGTCAGCTCGCCCGCGTCCAGGGCTTCCAGGGCCCGGTCGGCGACGGCCTCGGCGGCGTCCACCTCGGCCTGGCAGGCGGCCAGTTCGAACTTGGTGTTCTGGAAGGAGGCGACGGACTTGCCGAAGACCGTGCGCTCCTGGACGTACTCCTTGGCGAACCGGACGGCGGCCTTGGCCTGCGCGTAGGCGCCGAAGGCGATGCCCCAGCGCTCGGATGCCAGGTTGTGGCCGAGGTAGGCGAAGCCCTTGTTCTCCTCGCCGAGCAGGTCGTCGACGGGCACCTTGACGTCGACGAAGGCCAGTTCGGCGGTGTCGGAGACCTTCAGGCCGAGCTTGTCGAGCTTGCGCCCGACGGAGTAACCCTCGGCCTTGGTGTCCACCGCGAACAGGGAGATGCCGAAGCGGCGGTCGTCCTCGCGCGGCGCCGCGGTGCGGGCGCAGACGATCACGCGGTCGGCGTGCACGCCGCCGGTGATGAAGGTCTTGGCGCCGTTGAGGACGTAGTGCGTGCCGTCGCCGGAGAGCTTGGCGGTGGTCTTCATGCCCGCGACGTCCGAGCCGGTGCCCGGCTCGGTCATGGCGAGCGCCCACATCTCCTCGCCGGAGACGAACTTGGGCAGGAAGCGCTTCTTCTGCTCGTCGGTGGCGAGCATCTGGAGGTACGGCAGGCCGAGCAGCACGTGCACGCCGGAGCCGCCGAAGGAGACGCCCGCGCGGGCCGTCTCCTCGTACATGACGGCCTCGAACTTGTGCGAGTCGATGCCCGCGCCGCCGAACTCCTCCTCGACGCGGATGCCGAAGACCCCGAGGTCCGCGAGCTTGTAGTAGAAGTCGCGGGGCGCCTGACCCGCCGCGTACCACTCGTCGTACACGGGCACGACCTCGGCCTCGATGAAGGCCCGGACGGTCTCCCGGAATGCCTCGTGGTCCTCGTTGAAGACAGTACGCCGCACGGTTGGACTCCCTCGGTGACAGGCACGACTAAGCGCTTGCTCACATCGACGTTACCCGTGGGTCACTGTGACCGTCCAGAGCCGGAAGCGTTACCGGCGGCCCTCCGCCGCCGCCCCCAGCGCCCCGCGGGCGAGGCGGTGCAGGAGCCGCGCCGTCTCCTCCCGGTCCGGCAGGGAGCCCGGGCGACCCAGGTGCGGCGTCGAGTTCAGCAGGCCGAACACCGCGTGCACGGACGCGCGCGCCTCCACCTCGGCGAGCCCCGGATACACCTCGCGGACGGTGGTCACCCACAGCTCCACGTACTGCCGCTGGAGCTGGCGCACCATCTTGCGGTCGCTGTCGCGCAGGCGGTCCAGCTCGCGGTCGTGGAGAGTGATGAGCGGGCGGTCGTCCAGGGCGAAGTCGATGTGGCCCTCGACGAGCGAGTCCAGGGCGGCGTCCGGCGCGCCCGCCGCCTCCGCGCAGCGGCGCTTGCCGCCGGTGAGCAGCCGCTCGCTGATGCCGACGAGCAGCTCGGCGAGCATCGCGTCCTTGCCCGCGAAGTGGCGGTAGAGACCGGGTCCGCTGATGCCGACGGCGGCCCCTATCTCGTCCACGCCGACGCCGTGGAAGCCGCGCTCGGCGAAGAGCCGGGCGGCTTCCTTGAGGATCTGCTCGCGGCGGGTGGGGGCGTCGGTCCTGGTGGCCATGGAATCAATTCTAGACAGCGCCGTTAGCGGTCGTTAACCTGAAGGCAAGACGTTAACGCTCACTAACCCGGGGAGCACAGCGGATGCAACAGGCACCGGTCCTCACGAGCGCGGCGGACCCCGCGTCGGACGCCTGGCGGGCGAACGAGTCGGCGCACGCCGCCCTCGTGGCCGAACTGCGCGGCAAGCTCGCCGCGGCCCGGCTCGGCGGCGGCGAGCGCGCCCGGCAGCGGCACGTGGCGCGCGGCAAGCTGCTGCCGCGCGACCGCGTCGACGCGCTGCTGGACCCGGGCTCGCCGTTCCTGGAGCTGGCCCCGCTCGCGGCCGACGGGATGTACGGCGGCGACGCCCCGGCGGCCGGCGTCATCGCGGGCATCGGCCGGGTCAGCCGCCGCGACTGCGTGATCGTCGCCAACGACGCCACCGTCAAGGGCGGCACGTACTACCCGATGACGGTCAAGAAGCACCTGCGGGCCCAGGAGATCGCCCTGGAGAACCGCCTGCCGTGTCTGTATCTGGTCGACTCCGGCGGCGCCTTCCTGCCGATGCAGGACGAGGTGTTCCCCGACCGCGAGCACTTCGGCCGGATCTTCTACAACCAGGCGCGGATGTCCGGCGCCGGCATCCCGCAGATCGCGGCGGTGCTCGGCTCCTGCACGGCCGGCGGGGCGTACGTCCCGGCGATGAGCGACGAGGCCGTGATCGTCCGCGAGCAGGGCACGATCTTCCTGGGCGGCCCGCCCCTGGTGAAGGCCGCCACGGGTGAGGTCGTGACCGCCGAGGAGCTGGGCGGCGGCGAGGTCCACTCCCGCGTCTCCGGCGTCACCGACCACCTCGCCGAGGACGACCCGCACGCGCTGCGCATCGTGCGCACGATCGTCTCCACGCTCCCCGCGCGCGGGCAGCTGCCCTGGGAGGTGCGGCCCGTCGAGGAGCCGAAGGTGGACCCCCTCGGTCTGTACGGCGCGGTGCCGGTGGACTCCCGCACTCCGTACGACGTGCGCGAGGTCATCGCGCGCGTGGTCGACGGCTCCCGCTTCGCCGAGTTCAAGGCGGAGTACGGCCAGACGCTGGTCACCGGCTTCGCGCACATCCACGGCCACCCGGTGGGCATCGTCGCGAACAACGGCATCCTGTTCTCCGAGTCCGCCCAGAAGGGCGCCCACTTCATCGAGCTGTGCGACCAGCGCGGCATCCCGCTGGTGTTCCTCCAGAACATCTCCGGCTTCATGGTCGGCAAGGACTACGAGGCGGGCGGCATCGCCAAGCACGGCGCCAAGATGGTCACGGCCGTTGCCTGCGCCCGCGTGCCCAAGCTGACCGTCGTGGTCGGCGGTTCGTACGGGGCGGGCAACTACTCCATGTGCGGGCGGGCCTACTCCCCCCGCTTCCTGTGGATGTGGCCGAACGCCAAGATCTCCGTGATGGGCGGCGAGCAGGCCGCTTCGGTGCTCGCCACCGTCAAGCGCGACCAGCTCGAAGCACGCGGCGAGGAGTGGTCCCAGGAGGACGAGGAGGCCTTCAAAGACCCCGTCCGCGCGCAGTACGACCAGCAGGGCAACGCCTACTACGCCACGGCACGCCTGTGGGACGACGGCGTCATCGACCCGCTGGAGACCCGCCAGGTGCTCGGCCTGGCCCTGACCGCGTGTGCCGGTGCGCCCTTGGGCGAACGCGGCTTCGGCGTTTTCCGGATGTGAGGGGCAGACACGGAATGAGCATGTTCGAGACAGTCCTCGTGGCCAACCGGGGCGAGATCGCCGTCCGCGTCATCCGCACGCTGCGCTCCCTCGGCGTCCGCTCGGTGGCCGTCTTCTCCGACGCCGACGCCGACGCCCGGCACGTGCGCGAGGCCGACACGGCGGTGCGGCTCGGCCCCGCGCCCGCCGCCGAGAGCTACCTCTCGGCGGAGCGCCTCATCGAAGCCGCCGCCGCGTCCGGCGCCCAGGCGGTCCACCCCGGCTACGGCTTCCTCGCGGAGAACGCCGCCTTCGCACAGGCCTGCGCGGACGCCGGGCTCGTCTTCATCGGGCCGCCCGCCGCCGCGATCGACCTGATGGGCGACAAGATCCGCGCCAAGGAGACCGTGCGCGCGGCCGGGGTCCCCGTGGTGCCCGGCTCATCGGGCAGCGGCCTCACCGACGCCCAGCTCACCGAGGCCGCGCGGGAGATCGGCACCCCGGTCCTCCTCAAGCCGTCCGCGGGCGGCGGCGGCAAGGGCATGCGCCTGGTCCGCGACGCCGCGCTGCTCGGCGAGGAGATCGCCGCCGCCCGGCGCGAGGCGCGCGCCTCCTTCGGCGACGACACCCTGCTCGTGGAGCGCTGGGTCGACCGCCCCCGGCACATCGAGATCCAGGTCCTCGCCGACGCCCACGGCCACGTCGTGCACCTGGGCGAGCGCGAGTGCTCCCTCCAGCGCCGCCACCAGAAGATCATCGAGGAGGCGCCCAGCGTCCTGCTCGACGAGGCGACGCGCGCCGCGATGGGCGCGGCCGCCGTCGAGGCCGCGCGCTCCTGCGGTTACGTCGGCGTCGGCACGGTCGAGTTCATCGTCCCCGGCAGCGACCCGTCCTCGTACTACTTCATGGAGATGAACACCCGCCTCCAGGTGGAGCACCCGGTCACCGAGCTGATCACCGGGCTCGACCTGGTGGAGTGGCAGCTGAGGGTCGCGTCCGGCGAGCCGCTGCCCTTCACCCAGGACGACATCACGCTGACCGGGCACGCCGTGGAGGCCCGCGTCTGCGCCGAGGACCCCACCCGCGGCTTCCTGCCCTCCGGCGGCACCGTCCAGCTCCTGCGCGAGCCCTCCGGCGACGGGGTGCGCACCGACTCGGGCCTCAGCGAGGGCACGGAGGTCGGCAGCCTGTACGACCCGATGCTGTCGAAGGTGATCGCGTACGGGCCGGACCGGGCGACGGCCCTGCGCAAGCTGCGCGCGGCCCTCGCGGAGACGGTGATCCTCGGCGTGCCGACGAACACGGGTTTCCTGCGGCGCTTGCTGGCCCACCCGGCGGTGCTGGCCGGGGAGCTGGACACGGGCCTGGTGGAGCGGGAGGCCGAGGGGCTTGTCGCCTCGGAGGTACCGGCCGAGGTGTACGAAGCCGCGGCGCTGGCACGTATCCCGCACCCCGCCCCTTCCCGAAACCGGGGCTCCGCCCCGGACCCCGCTCCTCAAGCGCCAAAGGGGCTGAATTCGTGGGTCGACCCCTTCTCCGTACCCAACGGGTGGCGCCTCGGCGGCGAAGCCGCGTGGACCGTGCACCACCTCCGGGTACCGGGACACGACCCGGTCGTCGTCCGCACCCGGCTCACCGCCGAAGGCGATGTCGAGATCGACCATGGGGGGTCCAGGGGGCGCAGCCCCCTGGTTGCGGGAAGGGGCGGGCTTGGGGAGCCCCCGGCAGGGCCCCACCGCTACCACCGCGCCGGAACGTGGCTCGGCCGGGACGGCGACGCCTGGGAGGTGCGGGACCACGACCCGGTGGAGGCCGCGCTGACCGGCGCCGCGCACGCGGGGGCGGACGCCCTGACCGCCCCGATGCCCGGCACCGTCACCGTCGTCAAGGTCTCCCCCGGCGACCGCGTGACGGCGGGCCAGAGCCTCCTCGTCGTGGAGGCCATGAAGATGGAGCACGTCATCTCCGCGCCGCACGCGGGCACCGTCACCGAGCTTGACGTGGCCCCGGGCACCACGGTCGCCATGGACCAGGTCCTGGCCGTGGTGGTGCCCGACGAGAGCGCCGAGGAGACGTCATGACCGCCCCCGGTCTGCCCATGGCCGTGCCCGCCCAGGGCCTGCCGGCCCGGGTCCGCATCCACGAGGTGGGCGCCCGCGACGGCCTCCAGAACGAGAAGGCGACGGTCCCCACCGAGGTCAAGGCGGAGTTCGTGCACCGCCTTGCCGACGCGGGCCTGACCACCGTCGAGGCGACGAGCTTCGTGCACCCCAAGTGGGTGCCCCAACTGGCGGACGCCGAGCGGCTCTTCCCGTTGCTCGGCGACATCGAGGGCGTACATCTGCCGGTCCTGGTGCCCAACGAGCGCGGCCTGGACCGCGCGCTCGCGCTCGGCGCCCGCCGCGTCGCCGTGTTCGCCAGCGCCACGGAGTCCTTCGCCAAGGCCAATCTGAACCGCACGGTGGACGGGGCCCTGGCGATGTTCGAGCCGGTGGTGGCCCGCGCCAAGGCGGCCCAGGCCGCGCACGAGCGGGTGCACGTCCGCGGCTACCTCTCCATGTGCTTCGGCGACCCCTGGGAGGGCGCCGTGCCGATCGCCCAGGTGGTCCGGGTCTGCCGGGCGCTGCTCGACATGGGCTGCGACGAGCTGAGCCTCGGCGACACCATCGGCGTGGCCACACCGGGCCACGTCCTGGCGCTGCTCGCCGCGCTGAACGAACAGGGCGTGCCGACGGACCGCGTCGGCGTGCACTTCCACGACACGTACGGGCAGGCCCTCGCCAACACCCTCGCGGCGCTCCAGCACGGCGTGACCACCGTCGACGCCTCCGCGGGCGGCCTCGGCGGCTGCCCGTACGCCAAGAGCGCCACCGGCAACCTCGCCACCGAAGACCTCGTGTGGATGCTGCACGGCCTCGGCATCGAGACCGGGGTCGACCTCGGCCGCCTCACCGCCACCAGCGTGTGGATGGCCACCCAGTTGGGCCGACCGAGCCCGTCCCGCACCGTGCGTGCCCTCTCCCACAAGGAGCCGTGATCTTCATGGACCACCACCTCTCCCCAGAGCACGAGGAACTCCGCCGCACCGTCGAGGCGTTCGCGAACGACGTGGTCGCGCCGAAGATCGGCGACTACTACGAGCGGCACGAGTTCCCGTACGAGATCGTGCGCGAGATGGGCCGCATGGGCCTGTTCGGCCTGCCGTTCCCCGAGGAGTACGGCGGCATGGGCGGCGACTACCTGGCGCTCGGCATCGCCCTGGAGGAGCTGGCGCGCGTCGACTCCTCCGTCGCGATCACCCTGGAGGCGGGCGTCTCGCTCGGCGCGATGCCGCTGCACCTCTTCGGCACGGACGAGCAGAAGCGCACGTGGCTGCCGCGGCTCTGCTCGGGCGAGCTGCTCGGCGCCTTCGGGCTCACCGAGCCCGGCGCGGGCTCGGACGCGGGGGGCACCCTGACGACGGCGCGCCTGGACGAGGCCACCGGGGAATGGGTCGTCAACGGCACGAAGTGCTTCATCACCAACTCCGGCACCGACATCACGGGCCTGGTCACGGTCACGGCCGTCACCGGCCGCACCGACGCGGGCAAGCCGCTGATCTCCTCCATCATCGTGCCGTCCGGCACGCCGGGCTTCACGGTGGCGGCGCCGTACTCGAAGGTCGGCTGGAACGCGTCGGACACCCGCGAGCTGTCCTTCGCCGACGTCCGCGTGCCGCGGGCCAACCTCCTCGGCGAGCAGGGCCGCGGCTACGCCCAGTTCCTGCGCATCCTCGACGAGGGCCGTGTCGCCATCGCCGCGCTCGCGACGGGCCTCGCGCAGGGCTGCGTGGACCAGTCCGTGAAGTACGCCAAGGAGCGGCACGCCTTCGGGCGGCCGATCGGCTCCAACCAGGCCATCCAGTTCAAGATCGCCGACATGGAGATGAAGGCGCACACCTCCCGCCTCGCCTGGCGCGACGCGGCCTCCCGCCTGGTCGCCGGGGAGCCCTTCAAGAAGGAGGCGGCCCTCGCCAAGCTCTACTCGTCGACCATCGCCGTCGACAACGCGCGCGAGGCCACCCAGATCCACGGCGGCTACGGCTTCATGAACGAGTACCCCGTGGCCCGCATGTGGCGGGACTCCAAGATCCTCGAAATCGGCGAGGGCACCAGCGAGGTCCAGCGCATGCTGATCGCCCGAGAGCTGGGCCTCACGAGCTGACCTGCCGGTCCGGCTCGCCGCCCTCCTCGCGCTGACGCGCTCGTCCTCGGACGCCGGACGGGCTGATGGAACCCCGCTCACTCGCCCCTTTCGGGGTGGGTGAGCGGGGTTCTCGCCATGTACGGGCGTGCAAGCCGGCAGGCCGGGGCCGAGCAGGAAGAAAGGTTAGGTTAACCTAAGCACGATTTCCGGCCAGGACCCCGTCAGGGGGCCTTCACGAAAGCAGAGTCCCCCATGCCCCGTCTCCCCCACCCCACCCGCCGCGGCATCCTCGCCGTCGGCGGCGCCCTCGGCCTCACCGCCGTCCTCGCCGCCTGCGGGGACGAGAAGGCCGACAAGAGCAAGGGCGGCGGCGCCGGCGAGGACGGCGGGCCCTGGTCCTTCAAGGACGACCGCGGCCAGACGGCCAAGAAGGGCTCCACGCCGAAGAACATCGTCGCGTTCACCGGTGTCGCCGCCGCGCTGTACGACTACGGCGTCGAGGTGAAGGGCGTCTTCGGGCCCACCAGGACCAAGGACGGCAAGGCGGACGTCCAGGCCGGTGACATGGACGTCAGCAAGCTGACGATCCTCGGCAACGCGTGGGACCAGTTCAACATCGAGAAGTACGTGGGCCTCCAGCCGGATGTCCTGATCTCGACCATGTTCGACGACAAGGGCACGCTCTGGTACGTCCCCGAGGCGTCCAAGGACAAGATCCTCAAGCTCGCGCCGAGCGTCGGCGTCTCGGTGTACGACCGCCAGATGACCAAGCCCCTCGAACGGCTGCTCGCGCTCGCCGAATCCCTCGGCGCGGACGTGAAGGCCGACAAGGTCGTCAAGGCGAAGAAGCGCTTCGAGGCCGCGGCGGAGCGGCTGCGCAAGGCCGCGAAGGCCCGGCCGGAGATCAAGGTCCTGGTGGGCTCCGCGAGCGCGGACGTGTTCTACGTCTCCGGCTCCAACCTCTCCGCGGACCTGGAGTACTTCAAGGCCCTCGGTGTGAACATCGTCGAGCCGCCGGCGAAGGCCCTGAAGGCGAGCGGGGGCTGGTTCGAGAACCTGTCCTGGGAGAACGTCGACAAGTACGAGGCCGACGTCATCATGATGGACAACCGCACCTCCGCCCTCCAGCCGGAGGGCCTGGAGAAGCAGAAGCCCACCTGGGGCAAGCTGCCCGCGGTGAAGGCCGGGCAGGTCATCCCGCGCGTGACCGAGCCGATCTTCTCGTACGCCAAGTGCGCGCCGATCCTGGAGGACCTCGCCGAGGCGATCGAGAAGGCCAAGAAGGTCTCCTGACCCGCGCCCGCACCCCGTACAGAGCCGCCCCTCCGCCCCGCGGAGAGGGCGGCTCCGTGCGTCCCGGCCGCCCCGCCGACCCCTCCAGCACCCTTGATTTCAGCTTAGGTTAGGCTAACCTAAGTTCAACGTCGCGCCCCGGATTCCTCCCCGCTGTGCCCTGCCCCGGGGCGCGACCCCCGTCCCCTCACCTGGAGGACCGTTCATGCGCTCGCACCTGCTCAACGACACCACCACCGAGCGGTACCGCGCCTGCGTGACCGAAGGAGTCGAGCGGGTGGCCGCCGGGATCGCCGCCGCATCCCGGCCGTTCACCGGTGACCAGGCCGAAGGCCCGTCCCCCCGGGTCGCCGCCGTCGACCTCGACGCCCCGCTGCACGACACCGTGGCCGCCCTCGACGAACTCGACGAGCTGTATCTGCGCGACGCGGTCCACGTCCACCACCCCCACCACCTCGCGGGCCACGCAGGACCGGTCGTCATCCCGGCCGTCGTCGGGGAGGCCGTGCTGTCCGCCGTGAACTCCTCGCTCGGCACCTGGGACGCGCCCGCGGGCGGCGCCCTTGTCGAGCGGCGCCTCGTCGACTGGGCGGCCGGGCGCGCGGGGCTCGGCCCGGACGCCGACGGCGTGTTCACCTCCGACGGCGACCAGGCCGACCTCCAGGCGCTGCTGCTCGCCCGCGAGGAGGCCGGGGCGGACGACCCGCGCACGCTGCGCGTCCTCACCTCCGCGGGGGCACGGCCCGGCATCCGCAAGGCCGCGAAACTCCTCGGCCTCGGCCCGGACGCCGTCATCGCCGTCCCCACCGACCGGGCGGGGCGCATGCAGACCGTCGCGCTCGCCCGCGAGCTGGAGCGCTGCGCATGCGAGGGCCTGGTCCCGATGGCCGTCGTCGCGACGGCGGGCACCGCCGACTTCGGCGCCGTCGACCCGCTGCCGCAGCTCGCCGACGTGTGCGCGCGCCACGGCGTCTGGCTGCACGTGGACGCCGCGCACGGCTGCGGGCCGCTCGCCTCGCGCACCCGGCGCCACCTCCTCGACGGCATCGAGCGCGCCGACTCGGTGACGCTCGACTTCCACGCGTCCTTGTTCCAGCCCGCCGGCTGCGCCGCGCTCCTCGTCCGCTCCGCGGCGACGCTGCGCCACGCCAGGGACCTCACCGGCCACCTGGACCCGCGCCGCGCGGCCCGGGAACGCGTCCCCGGCCAGGCGGACGAATCCCCCCGGGGCACCCGCCGCTTCGACGCCCTGAAACTCTGGCTGACGCTGCGCGTCATGGGCGCGGACGCCGTCGGTGACCTCTTCGACGAGGTCTGCGACACCGCGGCGCGCGGCTTCGACCTCATCGCCGCCGACCCGCGCTTCGACATCGTCGCCGAACCCCAGCTGTCCACCCTCGTCTTCCGCTACATCCCGGCCGCGATCTGCTCCCCCGCCGCCATCGACCGCGCCAACCTGTACGCCCGCAAGGCCCTCCTGGCCGCCGGCACCGCCGTGGTCGCGGGCACCAGGGCGGGCGACCGGCGGTACCTGAAGCTCGCCCTGCGCGACCCGGAGACCACCGCCGCCGACCTCCGAGCCGTACTCGACCTGATCGCCGGCCACGCCGAGCGGTACCTGGGAGAGAGCCTTGTCCGCGCCAGCTGACCCCCACGAGCCGTACGACGCCCCTCGGGAGCTAGCCCTGTGAACGCCTTCGAGACCCTCACGCTGCGCCCCCTCGACCCCTTCACGGACGCCCAGTTGATCCACCCCTGGGTGACGCACCCCCGGTCGGTCTTCTGGCCGATGTGGGGTGCCCGGCTCCATGAGGTGGAGCGCGCGTACATGCACGTCGCGGCCGAGGAGCACCACGACGCGTTCGTCGGCCTGCGCGACGGCGAGCCCGCGTTCCTGGTGGAGCGCTACGACCCGCGCCACGCCGAACCCGCAGAGCCGTACGAGCCCGAACCCGGCGACGTGGGCGTGCGCTTCCTGGCGGCCCCGAGCGCGGACCGGGACCCCGGCTTCGGCCGGGCGGCGCTCACCACGGTCCTGGAGCACCTCTTCGCCGACCCCCGCACGGCCCGGGTCGTGGTCGAGGCCGACGTCGCCGACCACGCCGCGCAGGAGCTGCACGAGGTCGTGGGCTTCGTGCCCGGGTGCGAGGTCGAGCGGCCGGAGGCACGGACCCTGCTCGCCTTCTGCACCCGCGAGCGCTTCGACGCGGCCCTCGTCCGCCGGGCCGTGGCCGCGCGGCCCGCCCTGCCGGCGGGAGCCCCGGCGTGAGCGCGGCGCCGCGCCCCTGAGACCGGCGGGGCTCCGGAGTACGGTCCTCCGGAGCCCCGTCCGCACCCGTCAGCGGATCACCGCGCGGGCCACGGCACCTGCGGCGACCTGAAGTAGCCGATGCCCAGGGCGTCCCAGCGCGGGGCCTGCTCCGCGAGGCGCGCCCGGTACGGCTCCCAGCCGTGGCTCGCGGCGGGTGACCAGCCGAGTTCGGCGATGCCGGGCAGGCGCGGGAACGCCATGTGGTCGAGGTGCGCGGTGGTCGACAGAGTCTCCGTCCACAGCGGCGCCTCGACCCCGAGGACCGCGTCGGCCGGGACTCCCGGGAGGTAGGTGCCCGGATCCCAGTCGTAGGCCCGCCGCACGTCCACGTATCCGGCCCACTTGAGGCCGAGCGGGGTGTCCTTGTCGTACTTGTGGTCGAGGTAGGACCGGTCGGCGGGCGAGAGCACGAGGGCCGTGCCGTTCCGCGCCGCGTTCACGACCCGGTCGCGCTCGGCCTGCCCGGTGCGGTCGTAGCCCCAGTACTGCGCGACGGCGCCCGGCGCGGGCTTCGCCTCGGTCAGCTGGTGCCAGGCGAGCACGGTCTTGCCGTACTTGGCGACGATCGGCTGCACCTTGGTCATGAACGTCACGAAGTCCTCGTGGCTTGTGGAGTGCGCCTCGTCACCGCCGATGTGGAGGTAGCGGCCCGGGGTGAGCGCGGCCAGCTCGCGGATCACGTCGTCCACGAAGTCGTACGTGATGTCCTTGTCGACGCACAGCGAGCTGAAGCCGACCTCCGTACCGGTGTACAGGGGCGGTGCCACGCCGTCGCAGTTCAGCTCGGCGTAGGAGGCGAGCGCGGCGTTCGTGTGGCTCGGCATGTCGATCTCGGGGATCACTTCGAGGCCCCGCGAGGCGGCGTAGGAGACGATCTCGCGGTACTGCTCCTTGGTGTAGTAGCCGCCGGGGCCGCCGCCGACCTGTGTGGAGCCGCCGTAGGTCGCGAGCCGCGGCCAGGAGTCGACGGCGATGCGCCAGCCCTGGTCGTCGCTCAGGTGCAGGTGCAGCGTGTTCATCTTGTAGAGGGCCAACTGGTCGACGTACCGCTTGACCTGGTCGACGGGGAAGAAGTGGCGGGACACGTCGAGCATCGCCCCGCGGTAGGCGTAGCGCGGGGAGTCCTCGATGGTGCCGCCCGCGATCCGCCACGGGCCGCGCTGCCGCGACGGCTTCTCGACGGCGGCGGGCAGTTGCTGGCGCAGCGTCTGGGCGCCGTGGAAGAGGCCGGTGCCCGACGACGAGGTGAGGGTGAGGGCGCGGCGCCCGGAGACCAGCCGGTAGCCCTCGGCGCCGAGGAGCTTGTCCTCGTGCCCGGTGCTGACGCGCAGCCGGATGCCGTCGCCGCCCGCACGGTCGGTCACGGGAAGGCGGAAGCCGGTGGCGGGCCGGAGCAGCCGGGCGAGGTACTCGCCGACGCGCCGCTCCTCGGGGTGGCCGCCGACCCGGATGCGGGTCTCGGCGGTGATCTCGTAACCCGGCCCGGCCGCAATGGCCTTGAGGGGCGCGGGGATGATCCGCCCGAGCGGCGTGGGCGCGGGGGCGTGGCGGCGGTCCCCGCCGGGAGCGGCCGCCACGGTCGACAGGCCCGTGGCGGCGATGAGGAGCAGTGATCCGATGACACGTGTCGGTCGGTGGTCCTTTCTCACAAGCGGGTCCCTTCGACGGGCGACGCGGATGTGACGGAGGTCGAACCGTCACCATGCGTACCGCGCACCCCAGGTCGGGTCAAGGTGTAGACCACCTGGCCAGGACGGCGATGCGAGAATCGCCCCATGGCGGAAATCATCCAGCGCGACGGCACCTGGACCTTCGACGGAGTGACCCTGCGGCTCGTGCCGGGGCACGACAAAGGCGTTTCGCTGCTGCGCAAGACCCTGGGCGAACTGACGGTGCCGCTCCAGGCCTTGGCGGGCGTCGCCTTCGAACAGGGCAAGAAGAGCGGGCGACTTCGGCTGCGCCTGCGTGACGGCGCGGATCCGCTGCTCCAGGCGACCGCGGGCAAGCTCGCCGACGCCTCCGACCCGTACCAGCTCGCGGTGGAGCCCGACCGGTACGGCGTCGCCGAGTACGTGGTCGACGAGCTGCGCAACGCCCTGCTGCTCGAACAGGTACCGGCCGCCGGCTGTGACTCCTATCTGCTGCCCGGCCCGTCCGTGCCGCTCCAGGTCTCCGCGGGCGACGCCACCGTGAGCTTCGACGGGGAGCACATCCGCCTGGAGTGGAACTGGAAGACGGAGGAGGCCAAGGCCGCCGCGGGCACCCGGACGATCGCGCTTGCCGAGATCGCCGCCGTCGAGTGGCAGCCCGCGATAGGCCTGGAGAACGGCTACCTCCGCTTCACCGTGCGGAACTCGGTCACCAAGGCCCCGCCGAAGTACGACCCGAACTCGGTGGAGCTGTGGGGCTTCAAGAAGGACCCGCTGATGGCGCTCGTCGCGGCGGCCGTCCAGGCCCGGCTCCCGCACCCGGCGCGCCCCGCGGCTCCGGAGCCGGCCCCGAAGCAGCTCGCGCCCGCCGCGGCCGGCGCCGCGCCCGCGCCGCCCGCCGAGGACGACCACGACGCGCTGCTGCGCCGCCTGCGGGAGCTGGGCGAGCTGCACCAGGGCGGCATCCTCACGGACGAGGAGTTCGCCGCGGCCAAGCAGGCGGTCCTGAGGCGGATGTGACACCCGGGGCCCCCGGCCCCCGCCCCGCATCAGCAATCGAGCTAACCTTGCCCGATTCCGGGCAGGATTCTTGCGTAAGGCCCCTGGGTAATCCAGGATCAACGGGTGCACGAAGACCTTGTCGATCACCTGACGCGCTCCACCCAGCTCCAGCGCGGCGAAGCGCTCCGGGTGATCCAGGACGTGCTCGCGTACTTCGACGAGACGACCGAGGCGTACGTCCGCCGCCGCCACCGTGAACTCCAGGGTCAGGGCCTGGTGAACACGGAGATCTTCGAGCGGATCGCGGCGGACCTGCGCTACCGCGCCGTGGCACCGCCCGAGCTATCGCTCAGACAGCTGCGCCGCATCGTCTACGGCTAGACCATCCCCACCACACCCAAGGGACCCTTATGTGCGGAATCGTCGGATATATCGGCAAGCGTGACGTCGCCCCGCTCCTCCTGGAGGGCCTCCAGCGCCTGGAGTACCGCGGTTACGACTCCGCGGGCGTCGTCATCACCAGCCCCAAGGCCACCGGCCTGAAGATGGTCAAGGCCAAGGGCCGCGTGCGCGACCTGGAGGCCCGCGTCCCCAAGCGCTTCACCGGCACCACCGGCATCGCCCACACCCGCTGGGCCACGCACGGCGCCCCCTCCGACGAGAACGCGCACCCCCATCTCGACGCCGAGGGCAAGGTCGCCGTCGTCCACAACGGCATCATCGACAACGCCACCGAGCTGCGCGCCAAGCTCGTCGCCGACGGCGTGGAGTTCCGCTCCGAGACCGACACCGAGGTGATCACCCACCTCGTCGCGCGCTCGCAGGCCGAGACCCTGGAGGAGCGGGTCCGCGAGGCCCTGCGCCACATCGAGGGCACCTACGGCATCGCCGTGCTGCACGCCGACTTCAACGACCGCATCGTCGTCGCCCGCAACGGCTCGCCGGTCGTCCTCGGCATCGGCGAGAAGGAGATGTTCGTCGCCTCGGACGTCGCCGCCCTCGTCTCCCACACCCGTCAGGTCGTCACCCTCGACGACGGCGAGATGGCCACCATCAAGGCCGACGACTACCGCACGTACACCACCGAGGGCTCCACCACCCAGGCCTCGCCGACCACCGTGGAGTGGGAGGCCGAGTCGTACGACATGGGCGGCCACGACACGTACATGCACAAGGAGATCTTCGAGCAGGCCGACGCCGTGGACCGCGTGCTCCGCGGCCGCATCGACGACCGCTTCTCCACCGTGCACCTCGGCGGCCTGAACCTGGACGCCCACGACGCCCGCAAGGTGCGGCGCGTGAAGATCCTCGGCTGCGGCACCTCGTACCACGCGGGCATGATCGGCGCCCAGATGATCGAGGAGCTGGCGCGCATCCCCGCCGACGCCGAGCCGGCGTCCGAGTTCCGCTACCGCAACGCGGTCGTCGACCCCGACACCCTGTACGTGGCCGTCTCCCAGTCCGGTGAGACGTACGACGTGCTCGCGGCCGTGCAGGAGCTGAAGCGCAAGGGCGCCCGCGTCTTCGGCATCGTCAACGTGGTCGGCTCCGCGATCGCCCGCGAGGCGGACGCGGGCGTGTACGTGCACGCGGGCCCCGAGGTCTGCGTCGTCTCCACCAAGTGCTTCACCAACACCACCGTGGCCTTCGCGCTGCTCGCCCTGCACCTGGGCCGCATCCGGGACCTGTCCGTCGCCGACGGCAAGCGGATCATCGCCGGCCTGCGGCAGCTGCCCGCGCAGATCGAGCAGATGCTGGCGCGCGAGGACGAGATCAAGAAGCTGGCGCAGGAGTTCGCCGAGGCCAAGTCGATGCTGTTCATCGGGCGCGTACGCGGCTACCCGGTGGCGCGCGAGGCCTCCCTCAAGCTCAAGGAGGTCTCCTACATCCACGCCGAGGCCTACCCCGCCTCCGAGCTGAAGCACGGCCCGCTCGCCCTGATCGAGCCCGCCCTGCCGACGGTCGCGATCGTGCCCGACGACGACCTCCTGGAGAAGAACCGGGCGGCGCTCGAGGAGATCAAGGCCCGCAGCGGCAGGATCCTCGCGGTCGCCCACCAGGAACAGGAGAAGGCCGACCACACCATCGTCGTCCCGAAGAACGAGGACGAGCTGGACCCGATCCTCATGGGCATCCCGCTCCAGCTCCTCGCCTACCACACGGCCCTGGCCCTCGGCCGGGACATCGACAAGCCGCGCAACCTGGCGAAGTCGGTCACCGTCGAGTAGCACCGGCACGGGAGTGAGTGGCCCCCCGTGCGTGCCACCAAGCACACGGGGGGCCACTCCTTCAGGGACCGGGGTCGCCCATTACCCCGGCCCGTGCCTGCCTCGGCCGGTGGCCGTCACCCCCCGGCCGGCAGGGCGCCCGGGGTCCGCGGGAGACGGCGGTGAGAAGTCGCGGTGCCGCGGTGCCCCGGCGACCGGTATGTACCCTTCACAAGCGCGCGAACCACCTCTACGCGCGAGTAGATTTATGCGCCGGGGTACGGAGGTTGACGCCGCGCCTCCCTCATCTCACCTGGGGCGGCGGGGCGTTGCGGAATTACGGGATGACGACCACGGGCCGTTGCGCACGGCGCGCGAGGCGGCCCGCGACGGATCCGAAGATGCGCCCCACGATGCCGTGCGTCGAGCCGACGACGATGGCGTCCGCGGAGTACTCCCGGCCGACCTCTTCGAGTTCGTGGCAGATGTCGCCGCCGCGCTCGACGAGGATCCAGGGCACCTCGGACAGATAGTCGGCGCAGGCCAGTTCGAGCCCGAGGACCTCGGTGCGGTGGTCGGGGACGTCGACGAAGACCGGTGGCTCGCAGCCCGCCCAGACGGTGGTGGGCAGGCGATTGGCGACGTGGACAATGATCAGGCCGGAGCCGGAGCGGTGTGCCATGCCGATCGCGTAGGCGAGGGCCCGCTCGCTGGACGTCGAGCCGTCGAAGCCGACGACGACGCCGTGCCGGAAGGCCGGATCGCAGGAATGACGTGGTTCTTCCGCCGCTCGGGGGGTCGTCGTCGGATCGGCGACCTGCCTCTTGCGGTCCGCGGGTTCGGAGAATTCGTGACCGGCCATCGGTGTCTCGGCGAAGGAGTCCTCTGTGGGAGGGTCGGCTTTTTTCAAGTGCTCCGGCGCCCGTGGTGCGGCGCGCCGGGTCGGGTCGTGCGCGGAGTCCGGGGCGGGTCGTACACGGAGCCCCGGGTGAATACGGGTGATGCGAGTGATGCACGTGCTACGGGTTATACGGGTGGTGCGTGGAACGGATGGAGCGCGGGAGATCAGGTCGAACGGGGGCTGAGCGAGGATGGAGCGGGGACCGAGAGCGGGTCGGGCCCTGCGGCCTTCGGCGGACACGGGCCGTCACCGGACGCGTGTCCGGGAATCATCTTCCCAACCCCTTACCCCAAGGGTACGGCGACACTCCTCTCCTGCCCAGGTCCCGGCCAGGGGTCTCCCGGGCCGTGGCAGCGGCTCGCACCGCCCGCCCGAGGCCTCAGTACGGCCTCCGCAGGGCCTCACGGCGTTCACCGGAGCATGCATGAGCGGGGCCCGGATGGCAATGGCGGCTGCCCCGTACAGGCGGTTTGCACCCGGTTCGCGCGCACTGGCCCCTTCCGGCCAGTGACCGGCCGCATGGCCACGCGTTGAACCCGTGAAACCACTCTTTCGGAGACATCCCCAGGAACCGACACCACGTGCGAAACCACCGCCGCAGGGAGTACGCCGTGCCAGGACCGATCACTGCCGCCCCAGCCGCCGCACCCACCGCCCGACGCCGCGCCACCGAGGGGGCGCACGAGCGCCGGGGCCACGGGGGCGCCGGGCCCCGGGGCACCGAGACCCCCGGGGCGGCCCCGCAGGAGTCGGCGAGCGACGTGGTGCGCTGGGCCGCGTTCTCCTGTGTCCTCGTCCCCGTCGTGCTCGTCGGGTACGGGACCTCGCTGGCGGGGGCGGCCGGGTCGGCCCTGGGGCTCGCGGCCGTGACGGGGGTGTGCCGGCTGCTGCTCAGGCAGTCCGAGCGGGGGGCCGAGCGGGCGCGCGCCGAGCGGCGTCCGGCCGCCGCGGGGCGCCGCTCGGGGGCGGCTCCGGGGGCGCGCCGGGGCGGGCGGCACGCGGGCCCGAGTGCGCCGGAGGACTGACCGATTCCGGCGCACTCCTCCATACGTTTTCAGCCAACTTCCGGCTGGTCCGCATTCCCTGGCCGAATGGGGGGTCAACCCACGTCCCACCAGGGGTGAAAGGAGCGGAGAAGGCATCCGCACCCTACGTTGACCGGCCACTGGGACGAGGCGCACTTCCCTGCACGGCCCACGAGTGCGACGCTTCGTGATCGAATGCTTCACGCCAAGTTGCCATGTCGACAATGCGCCGAGTGCTGAACTGGTCACGGCAGCGTCACACGACGCAGTAGATTCGATCTTGACTGTAGTACGGCGGGGGACTGGTGGAGGACCGAGGGGAAACGTGCAGGAGCGACAGGTCCAGCAAGCACGTCAAGAACAGGGAGCCGCGACGACCGAGGGGGGCTTAGCGCCATGAGCCACGACTCCACTGCCGTGCAGGAAGCCGCGGCGCGGAAACTCTCCGGGCGGCGCCGTCGGGAAATCGTCGCGGTGCTGCTCTTCAGCGGTGGTCCCATCTTCGAGAGTTCCATACCACTCTCCGTGTTCGGCATTGACCGGCAGGACGCGGGAGTGCCCCGGTACCGGCTGCTCGTATGCGCCGGTGAAGAGGGGCCGCTGCGCACCACGGGCGGGCTTGAACTCACCGCGCCGCATGGCCTCGAGGCCATCGCGCGCGCCGGCACCGTCGTCGTACCGGCGTGGCGGTCCATCACGTCGCCGCCCCCGCTGGAGGCACTCGACGCGTTGCGCCGGGCACACGAAGAAGGGGCCCGCATCGTCGGTCTGTGCACCGGCGCGTTCGTCCTCGCGGCGGCCGGTTTACTGGACGGCCGCCCGGCGACGACGCACTGGATGTACGCGCCGACACTCGCCAAACGCTATCCGTCCGTCCACGTCGACCCGCGCGAGCTGTTCGTCGACGACGGGGACGTCCTCACATCGGCCGGCACCGCGGCCGGAATCGATCTCTGTCTGCACATCGTGCGCACGGATCACGGCAACGAGGCGGCGGGCGCGCTCGCCCGCAGGCTCGTCGTGCCGCCGCGCCGCGCGGGCGGCCAGGAGCGCTACCTGGACAGGTCGCTCCCGGAGGAGATCGGCGCCGACCCGCTGGCCGAGGTCGTCGCCTGGGCGCTCGAACACCTCCACGAGCAGTTCGACGTGGAGACGCTCGCCGCCCGCGCCTATATGAGCCGCCGCACCTTCGACCGGCGCTTCCGCTCGCTGACGGGGAGCGCTCCCCTCCAGTGGCTGATCACCCAGCGGGTGCTCCAGGCGCAGCGGCTCCTGGAGACCTCGGACTACTCCGTGGACGAGGTCGCCGGACGCTGCGGCTTCCGCTCGCCCGTCGCGCTGCGCGGCCACTTCCGGCGCCAGCTCGGCTCCTCGCCCGCCGCCTACCGCGCCGCGTACCGGGCGCGCAGGCCGCAGAGCGAGCGCGGCCTCGACGGCTCCGCCGGGGCGCCGGGCGCTCCGGCGCCCATGCCCAGCGCGCCCGCGGTGGTCTCGGCGGACGGGCCGGGCGGCCACGGAGGACCGGGCGGTCCGGGCGGGCACGGCTCCGCACCGGGTCCGAATCCGGGCATGTCCCCGGGCTCGGTACCGGCCCAGACCCGGCGTACGGCGGCGGCGAGCGCCTTCGGGGCCTCGGCCCTGGCGATGGACGCGGGCAAGCACCCCGCCGATGCGTACGCGCCGGGACGCACGCCGCTCCCCGGCCACAGGAGCGCGCCGTAGGGTTGGGCGCATGAACGATCGCATGGTGTGGATCGACTGCGAGATGACCGGGCTCTCGCTGACGGATGACGCACTTATCGAGGTGGCCGCCCTGGTCACCGACTCGGAACTGAACGTGCTCGGCGAAGGTGTGGACATTGTGATCCGCCCGCCGGACGGAGCGCTGGAGACCATGCCCGAGGTGGTGCGGCAGATGCACACCACCTCGGGGCTCCTGGACGAGCTGTCCGGCGGCACCACGCTCGCCGCCGCCGAGGAGCAGGTCCTCGACTACGTCCGTCAGCATGTGAAGGAGCCCCGCAAGGCTCCGCTGTGCGGCAACTCGGTCGGCACGGACCGCGGCTTCCTGCTGCGGGACATGCCGACCCTGGAGAACTTCCTGCACTACCGCATCGTGGACGTCTCCTCGATCAAGGAGCTGGCCCGGCGCTGGTACCCGCGGGCGTACTTCAACAGCCCGGACAAGAACGGCAACCACCGGGCGCTCGCCGACATCCGCGAATCCATCGCCGAGCTGCGCTACTACCGCGAGGCGATCTTCGTCCCGCAGCCGGGCCCGGACTCGGACACGGCGAAGTCGATCGCGGCGAAGCACGTGCTGCCCGCGAGCTAGGCGGCCCGGAAGGGCCTGGTGGACGGGGTCGGAAGAAGGGGTGCGCGAGCACCCCTTCGGACCCTGTACACTTTTTCTCGGCCGGTCGGAAGAACGACAAAGACCGGCTCACGGTGGGTGTAGCTCAGTTGGTAGAGCACCTGGTTGTGGTCCAGGTGGCCGCGGGTTCAAGTCCCGTCACTCACCCTGATGATCAAGGGCCCGACCTGCGAAAGCAGGTCGGGCCCTTGTCGTTTCCCGAGGGCGCCCCACGGCGGGGGCCTGGCCGACTCCGTCGCCCGACAGGGCGGCGCAGCTCCGGCCGGGCGCCTGCCTCGGCGTCATGACGGGCCAAGCGGACGCCACGGGGTACGCGGTGATCGCCGGGACCGGGGACCTGCTGAAGGTCGCCACCTCCGCGGGCGGCACGGGCGTCACGTACGACGTCTCGGCGGACGCGGTGTGCGCAGACGCAGTGGTGGGCGGCGACCGGTGACGAGCTGGGGCGACGGCGAGGACCCTTGGCCACAGGCCCAGCTGGACGCCGTCTCCTCGCTGTCCTCGGCGCCCCGTGGACAGCCGCCCTGAGCACTGCCGGGCTCGCCGTGGTGCTCGCCCTGCCGACCGCCGAGGCAACAAGCGGCCGGGGGGCCGGGGCTCACGGAGTCGCCGTAGAGAAGGCTGTGACGGCGCCCGGGACACGTGATGTCGCGCTGGAACTCGCCGAACTCCGCCGCACGACGGAGGTCGGGTTCGCCGAGCAGCGCGGCCAGCTCGCGCTCCTGGAGCAGCGCGGCGAGCAGACGGACAAGACGCTGGATGACCACGAGCGGCGCCTCGACGTCCTGGAGCGGGGGAGGTGGCCGCTGCCGACGATCGCCGCTCTCGCCGGGGTGATCGGCGCTGGTTCCGGCCTGTCCGCACTGATCGCCCGCTGAAACGCTTCGCCCCTTCTCGCCTTCGGGCGGGAGGGAGCCTTCGTCGTGCCCTGTTCAGTGCAGCGCCTCGATCGCGCGGAGGATGAGGCCGCGGGCCTCCGCACCGTAGACGGCCATGCTCCGCAGACGCTCGAACGTCTTCACGTACTGGCTTACCTCGGAGGGCTGGGTGACACGTACCTCGGCCGACACGAGTTCCATGGCCACCAGCTTGTCGTCGTAGATGTGGAACGTCTCCTCCGGCCAGTGCGTCCGCTCGCCGGCTACGGGGATGATGCCGAGGGAGACGGCGGGCAAGGCCCCCGCGGTGAGCAGGTAGCCGAGCTGGGCGGACATGGCTTCTGCTCCAGCAATCCGGTAGCGCAAGACGGACTCTTCGATCACCGCCACGAAGCGATGTCCCGGTTCGTGGATGAGGCGGGAGCGCTCGATGCGTGCGCGCGCGGCTTCCACGCTGTCGTCCACAGCAAGGTCGTTTGAGTCCGCAGCGATGCGGAGGACGGCAGTCGCGTACCCCTCGGTCTGGAGCAGGCCGGGTACGAGGCCGGAGGAGTACACGCGGAAAAGCTCGGTGCCGCGGAAGAAACCGACCCGGCTCTCCTGGATGTGCCGGAGCCCGGAGCGCACCTGGTCGCGCCACTGTTGGTACAGCGTCTCGGCGTTGATGGACTGGACGATCAGGTCTTGGGCCTGATCACTACGGCCGGTGGCAGTGCACCAGCGGCGGATGTCGTACGCCGACGGCCCGGTGAGCGCGTTCTCAATCCGCGACGTCTTGGAGTGGTGCCAGTCGCACGCGGCAGCCAGTTGTACGAGCGTCATCCCGGCCTCCTTGCGGAGGGTGCGGAGCTGCCGGGCGACAGCTTCGCGCGCGGCCTGGGCCGACGAGGAAGGGGAGACGGACATGAGCTGGCTGCCGGTGCTTCCTGCTCAGTCGATCCGGTAGTCGTCGTGCGGTATGGCTCGTTCCCACACCGCCGCGAAGGCGTCCCTGCACAGCTTGGCGGATGCGGGGTCCTCCGAGATCTCGTGTCCGACCAGCGCACCGTCGCCCGAGAAGTAGCCCCAGCGGACGATACGGTCGTCGAAGAGCCAGAAGTCGTTGCCGGGCAGGCAGAGGGCCGAGGCATGACGGCGGGGCAGCCAGCGCACTTCCTCACCAGCGTGCGTGTTGACCATGGTGGAAGCGTGCTCGTACCGGATGTAATCGGATACGGGTTCGGACACGATGCGAGCACGTCGCACAGCGACGCCACGGCCGACGGCCCGGCCCACAAGGTCGACCCACGGCGCCCAGTCCTCCGAGGAGGGATCGGTATCGAACTCGCCGGTCTCCAGCCAGGTACGGAAGTCCTCGGCTTCGGCAGCGACACCATACTGGTCCCGCATCTCCAGGTGCACCGCGGTCCGTGTGCAGCCGTCCATCAGCTCAGTGATCGTTGACTCGCTGAAGGACATCGCACGCCTCCCTGATCATGTCGATCATCCTCGCAGGAATTCGGACCACGGCTTCTCCGTCCGGGATGCCGACGGCGTGGCCGGGCGCCTCGAAGGCGGCGCATTCAGCGTGGAGTTCGGGCGCCGGCTCCCACCCCTGGAGGACGAGTTCCCGCTTGTCCTGGTCGACCCACACGGTGGGGCTGTCGGCGGTTTTGGTGTCGGGGTCGATCCCAATGAACAGTAACGGCACGTCATCCTCCGTCAGCAGAGTGTGCGTTTCTGTGCGCCACGATCGTGGCGGCAAGGGGCCCAGGTCAAGGGAGCGGACGGAACACAGAAGTGCTGCCGGTAGCAGGCTGCACAGATCTGCACAGAGCTGGTGGTCGACTCCGGTGCACTCCTAGCGTCGAAAGACACAGCGAAGACCCCGGTGACCGTGCGACCGGCCCCGGGGCATGGCCGACCACCAAGGAGTCGACATGGGCGAGAGTACGGCCCCCGTGCAAGCGCCGAGAAGCGGCACCCGAGCACAGGTGCCCTCGCAGGCGGAGAACCGGTTGATCGCTGACTGGCTGGCCCAGGCCCACCCCTTGCCGAGCCGGGCCCGGCGGGAGTGGTCGGACGCGTACGTCGCGATGATCCCGCTCGGGCGCCGCTTCGACGCCGTACGCGTGCCCGCGCAGCGGATCCACGCCGCGGTCGCCGACGAGGAGCCCGCCACGGTGGCCGCGGCGCTGCGGGACTGGCTGGGCGGCCCGGTGATCAGGGATCTGCGCAGCACCTTGGGCGCGTACTACTTCCTGGTGACGCCAGGCGCGGAGTGGGACGGCCCGGAGGACCGCCTGAGCACGGGCACCTTCCTCGGGGTCCCCCGTGTGGGACACATCGCGTACCTCATGAGCTGGGTGGTGGCGCCGGAGCATCCCGGGAACCTGTGCGACACCGCCGTCCTGCGCACGCTGCTCGCCACGGCCGATCCGCTGCGAGCCGTGGGCCGACCATGACCGGCCTCGACGACCACGAGGACGGCCAGGAACCGAGGGGCCCGTCCGAGGCCTACCGCGAGCACCTGAACACCTGCCCCCGTCGGCACTTCGGCATCCTCGCCGACTGCTCCGAAGGTGCGCGGCTGCGTGCCGCCTGGATCGAGGGCGGCCGCACGGCCACCGCGCCCGCAGGAGTCCGGCATGTCTGAACCGAAGCCGGTGGTGCTGCGAGCCGCCCTACCCGGGCTCGACACCCTCGCCCCGGCGCAGCTGTCCGGTGCCGCCTGCGTCTGGTGTCGGCACGAGTTCCGTCCCGGCGAGGGGATCGACCTCGGCAGCCCCGGACCCCTCCGGCCGCACGGCTGCCTGGACTGCTGCGAGATCAGGACGAACTCCCTGACGACCTACCTCGCCTGGTACGACCACACCGTCACCTGCCGCCGGTGCCCCTACGGCCCCTGCGTGGAAGGCCGGGCCCTCGGCATGAACCACCTGGCCGTACGGGAACAGGCAGGCCACCCGGCGATACGCTGCGCCGCCTGCCAGGCCCCCATCACCCCCGGCCGGCCCCTGCGCCCGCACTCCTGGCGAGAAGAACCCTGGCCCATACTCGGCTACCTCCACGCACGCGACTGCCCCGGCTCCCGCCTCAGGACGACGCGCGGGCGACCAGCTCCGTCGGCAGGACGATCCGAGGGCGGGCTAGGCGGCGGGCCGCCGACGGGCGGGGGTCGGCGATCTCGGCGAGCAGGACGTCCGTCATCGTGCGGCCCATCTCCACTATGGGCTGGCGCACACTCGTCAGGGGCGGATCCATGTGGCGGGCGATCGCCGAGTCGTCGAAGCCGACCAGGGCCACGTCGTCCGGTATGCGGCGGCCCGCCCGGCGCAGGACCTGGCGGGCCCCCGCCGCCATCACGTCCGACGCGGCGAAGACCGCGTCCAGGTCCGGCCTGCGCGCGAGGAGGTCCGTCATCGCGCGCCGGCCGCCCTCCTCGGTGAAGTCGGCGGGGGCCGTCAGGGACTTGTCCGGCTCGTGCCCGGCCTCCGCCAGGGCATCGCGGTAACCGTCAAGCCGCCGCTGGGCCCCATACACATCGAGGCGGCCCGTGATCGTGGCTATCCTGCGGCGGCCCCGGGCCAGCAGATGGGTGACGGCCGCGCGGGCCCCCGCGAAGTTGTCCGAGTCCACCGAGGCAAGCGGCTCGTCGGCACGGCGGCGGCCACTGATCACCGCCGGTATCTCCAACTGCTGAAGGAGGTCCGGCAGCGGGTCGTCCGCGTGCACCGACACGAGCAGGACACCGTCCACGCGGTGCGCCGACAGGTACTGCGCCAGGCGGCGGCGCTCCCGGTCGCCGCCCGCGAAGGTCAGCAGGAGCTGGAGGTCCGTGTCCGCGAGCGCGGCCCCCACGCCGTGGATGATCTCCGAGAAGTACGGCTCGGCGAAGAACCGCGACTCGGGCTCGGGCACCACCACGGCGATCGAGTCCGTACGGTTCGCGGCGAGCGCCCGGGCCGCCGTGTTCGGCACATACCCCAGCTCGGCGACGGCTTCCTCCACGGCGGCGCGGGTGTGCGCGCTCACCCGCGGCGAGCCGTTGATCACCCGGGACACCGTCCCCCGGCCGACGCCCGCGAGCGCGGCCACCTCCTCCAGCGTGGGCCGGCCCCCGCTGCGCCCCTTGGGCTGACGACTCCCCATCAGTGCCTCCCCACGACGCGAAATCTAACAGCCCGGCCCCGGCCACCAGCGACGCCGCCGACGGCCCGCAACTCCCGCCGTCCGGTGCCTTGACACCCCCGCAGCTAGCCGTAACCCTTCAAGGCATCAAATATGGGAGCGCTCCCACTCTACTCGGCTCTTTCCCGATCCGCACGTTCCGTCCGAGCCGTTCCTCTCCAACTCATGACTCGCACAGGGCAGTTGACCGGTGGTCGGTACGTCGGAGCACTAGGAGGACACCATGCGCCACAGGACTCGCCGCAGGACGCATGACCGGACTCGCTACAGGACTCGAATGCCCCGTACGGCCGTGGTGCTCGCGGCCGTCGCCGCGCTCGCCTGCGGCGCGCTCACCGGCTGCGCGTCGGACTCCGACGACAAGGACGCCGGCGGCTCCTCCGGCGGCGGGGGCGGAGACGGGGGCGGCAAGGGGAAGACGACCCTCACCATCGGCGTGTTCGGCGCCTTCGGCCTCCAGGAGGCCGGTCTGTACGAGGAGTACGAGCGGCTCCACCCGGACATCGACATCAAGCAGAACTCCGTACAGCGCAACGAGAACTACTGGCCCGCGCTGCTCACCCATCTGAGCAGCGGCAGCGGCCTGTCCGACATCCAGGCCGTGGAGGTCGGCAACGTCGCCGAGCTGACCGGCGGCCACGCGGACAAGCTGATGGACCTCGGCAAGGCCCCCGGCGTCGACAAGGGCGCCTACCTCGACTGGAAGTGGAAGCAGGGCACCACCGAGGACGGCAAGACCATCGGCCTCGGCACCGACATCGGGCCGACCGGCATCTGCTACCGCAAGGACCTGTTCGCGAAGGCCGGGCTGCCCACGGACCGCGAGGCGGTGGGCAGGCTGTGGGCCGGGGACTGGGACAAGTACCTCCAAGCGGGTGAGCGCTTCAAGAAGAAGGCGCCCAAGGGCACCGCCTTCGTGGACGGCGCGACGGGCGTGATGGCCGCCGTGCACGCCTCCGGCACGCAGAAGTTCTACGACGCCGACGGCGAGCTGGTCTACAAGGACAGCCCGGCGGTCAAGCAGGGCTGGGACATCGCCGCGCGGTTCGCCGAGGCCGGGCTCACCGCGAAGCTCCAGCAGTTCCAGCCCAGTTGGGACCAGGCGTTCGCCAACGGGTCCTTCGCCACGGTGACCTGCCCGCCCTGGATGCTCGGCTACATCAAGGACAAGGCGGGCGCCGACGCGAAGGACCAGTGGGACGTCGCCGCCGCGCCCCGGCCCGGCAACTGGGGCGGCTCCTTCCTCACCGTGCCCGAGGCGGGCGAGCACAAGGAGGAGGCGGCGAAGCTGGTGGCCTGGCTGACCGCGCCGAAGCAGCAGGCCAAGCTGTTCGACGAGCGGGCCAGCTTCCCGAGCGCCAGCGCGGCCTACGACCTGCCCGCGGTGAAGGGCGCCAAGAACCCCTACTTCGGCGACGCGCCGGTGGGCCGGATCTTCTCCAAGGCCGCCGAGGGCGTGCCCGTACAGCCCATCGGCCCCAAGGACGGGATCATCGCCCAGTACCTGGCGGACACCGGGATGCTCGGCGTGGACCAGAAGGGCACCTCGCCCGACAAGGCCTGGGGCAAGGCCGTGAAGACCATCGACAACGCCCTGGACCAGTGACGCGGTGACCGACGTGCCGAGTGACGCCCAGACGGCCGTGTCCCCCGCCCCGGCGGCGGACACGGCCCGGGACGAGCGCCGCCGGGCGCGGCGCAGCCGCCTCTACCGCTGGGACGTGCGGTTCAGCCCCTACGCCCTCATCGCGCCCTTCTTCCTCTTCTTCGTCGCCTTCGGGCTCTTTCCGCTGCTCTACACGGGGTGGGCCTCGCTGCACCGGGTGGAGCTGGGCGCGCCCACGGACATGGAGTGGGTGGGCCTGCGGAACTTCTCGCGGCTGCTCGACGACGACTTCTTCTGGAACGCGCTGCGCAACACCTTCACCATCGGCCTCATCTCCACCGTGCCGCAGCTGCTCATGGCGCTCGGGCTCGCCCATCTGCTGAACTACCGGCTGCGCGGGTCCATGTTCTTCCGGGTCGCGATCCTCACTCCCTATGCCACGTCCGTGGCCGCGGCGACGCTCGTGTTCGTGCTCATGTTCAGCCGGACTGACCACGGGCTGATCAACTGGGGGCTTGGGCTCGTCGGGATCGAGGCCGTGGACTGGCAGAACGGCGACTGGACGGCGCAGCTCGCCGTGTCCGCCATCGTGATCTGGCGGTGGACCGGCTACAACGCGCTGATCTACCTCGCCGCGATGCAGGCCGTCCCGCACGACCTCTATGAGTCGGCGGCGCTCGACGGGGCGAGTCGCTGGCAGCAGTTCCTGCATGTGACGGTGCCGTCGCTGCGGCCCACGATCCTCTTCACCTGCGTGGTGTCGACGATCGGGGCGACGCAGCTCTTCGGTGAGCCGCTCCTCTTCAGCCAGGGGGCGAGCCCGACGGGTGGCTCGGACCATCAGTTCCAGACGCTGGGTCTGTATCTGTACGAACAGGGCTGGTTCAACCAGCATCTCGGGCGGGCCTCGGCGATCGCCTGGACCATGTTCCTCATTCTCGTGCTGATCGGTCTGCTGAACTGGGCGGTCGGCCGGTGGATCCGCAAGAGCGCGTGAGGGGATGACATGACCGACGTGACGCACAAGCGCCGCGCGCCGCGCACCGGCGAGCCCCGGGCCCATCCGGAGCGGCGCGGGCGCGGCCCGAGGAAGCGCGGCGCCGGACGGCAGCTGCACGGCGGGAAGCTGACGTACGCCGTGCTCGTCCTCTTCACCATCGGCTCGCTCTTCCCGCTGGTGTGGACGGCGATCGCCGCGTCCCGGACCAATACGCGGCTCGCCCAGACCCCGCCCCCCTTCTGGTTCGGCGGGAACCTCTTCAAGAACCTTGAGATCGCCTGGACCGACGCCAACATGGGCACCGCCCTGCTCAACACGCTCGTGGTGGCGGGCACGATCACCGTCGGCACGGTGCTCTTCTCCACCCTCGCGGGCTTCGCCTTCGCCAAGCTGCGCTTCCGCTTCCGCGGTCTGCTGCTGCTTCTGGTGATCGGCACGATGCTGGTGCCGCCGCAGCTCAGTGTCGTGCCGCTGTTCATGATGATCGCGGAGTTCGGCTGGACCGATCAGTTGCAGTCGGTGATCCTGCCGACGCTCGTGAGCGCCTTCGGGGTGTTCTTCATGCGGCAGTACCTCATCGAGGCGCTGCCCACCGAGCTGATCGAGGCCGCGCGCGTGGACGGGGCCAGCAGTGTGCGGCTCATCTGGCACGTGGTCTTTCCCGCGGCGCGGCCCGCGATGGCCGTGCTCGGCATGCTGACGTTCGTCATGGCGTGGAACGACTTCTTCTGGCCGATCATCGCGCTCACCCAGGGCGGCGAGCCCACCGTGCAGGTCGCCCTCGCCGGGCTCGGCCGGGGGCAGATCCCCGACCAGTCCGTGATCATGGCGGGCGCGCTGCTCGGCACGCTGCCGCTGCTGCTCGCCTTCGTCCTGTTCGGCAAGCAGATCGTGGGCGGGATCATGCAGGGCGCCGTCAAGGGGTGAGCCCGGCCCCGCACCTCCCTCCACTCCTCCATCCGTACGAACCATGGGAGCGCTTCCATGCCCGATGCGAACCTGCGGTTTCCCCCCGGCTTCCTGTGGGGTGCCGCGACCGCCGCTTACCAGATCGAAGGGGCCGCTCGGGAGGACGGCAGGTCCCCGTCGATCTGGGACACCTTCAGCCATACGCCGGGCAAGGTGCTCGGCGGTGACACCGGGGACATCGCCTGCGACCACTACCACCGGTGGCGCGAGGACGTGCGGCTCCTCGCGGACCTCGGGATCGAGGCCTACCGCTTCTCGGTGTCCTGGCCCCGGGTGCAGCCCACCGGGCGCGGGCCCGCCGCGCAGCGCGGGCTCGACTTCTACCGCGCGCTCGTGGACGAGCTGCTCGCGCGCGGCATCACGCCGATGGTCACGCTCTACCACTGGGACCTGCCCCAGGACCTGGAGTCGGCCCTGCCCGGCGAGGGCGCGGCGGGCGGCGGCTGGCCGGAGCGGGACACCGCGCACCGCTTCGCGGAGTACGCCGGGATCGTGGCCGGGGCGCTCGGGGACCGCGTGGAGCTGTGGACGACCCTCAACGAGCCCTGGTGCAGCGCCTTCCTGGGCTACGGCTCGGGGGTGCACGCGCCCGGGCGCACCGACCCCGCCGCCGCCCTGCGCGCGGCCCATCACCTCAGCCTCGCGCATGGCCTGGGCGCCGGGGCGCTGCGCGCGGCGCTGCCCGCCCGCGCCCGGATCGGGGTGAGCCTCAACCCGAGCGCGGTGCGCCCGCTCACCTCCTCGCCCGCCGATCTGGACGCGCGGCGCCGGATCGACGCCCTGGCCAACCGGGTCTTCACCGGGCCGATGCTGCGCGGGACGTACGACGACGATCTGCTCGCGGACACCGCGCGCGTCACGGACTGGGCCTTCGTGCGCGACGGTGACCTGGACGTCACGCGGCAGCCGCTGGACTTCCTCGGCATCAACTACTACTCCCCCGCTGTCGTGTCGGCCGCCTCCCCCTTTGACGCCCCGCGCCTCGACGGGCACGGGGGCGGCGACCACTCCCCCTGGCCGGGCGCGGACTCCCTGGTCTCCTTCCACCGCGCGCCCGGCGAACTCACCGCCATGGACTGGCCGGTGGATCCCACAGGACTGAAGGACCTTCTCCTTGAGTACACCGCTCAGGCCCCCGGGGTTCCGCTCTATGTGACGGAGAACGGCGCCGCCTACGACGACAAGCCCGAGGGCGGTGCCGTGCACGACCCCGACCGGGTGCGCTACCTGCACGGACACCTGTCCGCCGTGCACGCGGCGATCCTGGAGGGCGCCGACGTCCGGGGCTACTTCCTGTGGTCGCTCCTGGACAACTTCGAGTGGGCGTACGGCTACAGCAAGCGCTTCGGCGCGGTGTACGTCGACTACGAGACGCAGCGGCGGACACCCAAGTCGAGCGCCCGGTGGTACGCGAAGGTCGCGGCGAGCGGGGAGCTGCCCCGGTTGGTGGCCGAGGGGTGAACGGTGCGTGCCCCGGCCGGAGGGGGGTGGCCGGGGCACGCGTTCCCGTGGGGGGATCCGCACAGCACGTTAGCCCTGCTCCGGGGCGCCGAAGCGGCCCTTATGCCGGACTTAAGGAAGGCATCGGGGGTCGTTAAGGCCCGGCCGCACAGGGTCTGACCGCCGTGGGGCCCTCGCCGTCGCCGGGCCCTAGCTGCCGCGCGCCGAGGCCCGGCCCCGGCGGCGTACCATCGCGCGTGCCGCGCGCCGCCCCATCGACGGCCGGACGGCCCCCCGCTGGAGCCAGAGCCGCACCTCCGTGCCGCCGAGGACCGAACGGCCGATGCGGACGTCGCCGCCGGTCGACTCGGCCAGGCGGCGCGCGATGTCCAGGCCGAGCCCGGTCGACCCGATGGTGCCGCCCCTGCTGTCCGTGCCACCGGAGTTGCCGCGCGCGAGGGCGGCCTCGGGGTCGGCGATGCCGTCGCCCGCGTCGGAGACGAGCACGATGACCGCGTCCTCGCCGCTGTGCACGTCCACGGCGAACGCGGCGCCCTCCCCGGTGTGCCGGAAGACGTTGCCGAGCAGGGCGTCGAGCGCGGCGACCAGGTCGGCCCGCGCCACCGGTATCCACACGGGCCGCTCCACGCCCGCGACGCGCGCCTCGCGCCCCTCGTCCTCGGCGAGCGCCGACCAGAACTCCATGCGCTCGCGGATCACTTCGGCGGCGTCGCAGCCCGCGCCCGAGCCGCCTGCGACCGTGCGCGGCTTGGCCTCGCGGGCGGTACGGATGATCGTGTCGACCTCGCGTTCCAGCTTCTCCACGGCGATCCGGGTCTGCTCGGCGGCGGGCCCTTCGCCCAGGGACGCCGCGTTGAGGCGCAGCACGGTCAGCGGGGTGCGCAGGCGGTGCGACAGGTCGGCGGCCAGCTCCCGCTCGCCTGCCAGGAGGTGGACGACCTGGTCGGCCATGGAGTTGAACGCCACGGCTGCGAGGCGCAGTTCGGTGGGCCCCTCCACGGGCACGCGCGCGGTGAGCTTGCCCTCGCCCAGGTCGCGGGCGGCGCCCACCAGGCGTCTCGCGGGCTGGACCATGCGGACGCCGAGCCGGTCCGCGACGGCCACCGAGCCGATGACGAGCCCGACCCCGACGCCCGCGAGCACCAGCCAGGCCGTGGTCACGCCGTTGCTGACCTCGCTCTCCGGCACGTGGATCTCGACGACGGCGATCTCGCCCGAGCCGATGGCGAAGGGCTGGAGCAGCGCGTAGCCGCCGGGCGCGGTGACGGTCCTGGCCCGGCCCTGCTCGCGTGTGGCGGCGACGTCGTGCGCGGGGGCGCGGCGGTCGCCGATGGTCAGCGCGGGGTGCGCGCCGACGGCGGGGACGTGCACGGCCATGCGCCCCTCGCCGCCCGCCTCGGAGGTGGCGACGGCCCGGGTGAGTTCGGCGCGGTCGGTGGTGATGGACAGCGTGGGGCCCATGCCGGCGGCGTGCCGTTCGGCGTTGGAGAAGGCGCGGTCGCGGGCCATCTCCTGGATGACGAGGCCCAGCGGGACGGCGAAGGCGGCCGCGACCATCGTCGTGACGGCCAGGCACACCTTCACGAGCGCCCACCTCACGGCGCGGCCTTGCCCGTGCCACCGCCCGTCGCCGTCACAGCGGCGGCTCCAGCTTCACGCCGACGCCGCGCAGGGTGTGCAGATAACGCGGGCTCGCGGCGGTCTCGCCCAGTTTGCGGCGCAGCCAGGAGAGGTGGACGTCGATGGTCTGGTCGTCGCCGTAGCTCTGCTGCCAGACCTCGGCGAGGAGTTCCTTGCGCGCGACGACGACCCCGGGCCGCCCGGCGAGGAACGCGAGCAGGTCGAACTCGCGCCGCGTCAGGTCCAGCGGCGCCCCGTCGAGGGCCGCCTGGCGGCGCAGCGGGTCGATGGCGAGGCCGCCGACGCGCAGCACCCGGTTCGCCGGGGAGGCGCCGGATCCACGGGCGCGGCGCAGGACGGCGGCCATGCGCGCGGAGAGGTGCTCGACGGAGAAGGGCTTGGTCAGGTAGTCGTCGGCGCCGTCGTTGAGGAGCCGGACGATCTCCGTCTCGTCGTCGCGCGCGGTCGCCACGATCACGGGTACGTCGGTGACGCCGCGCAGCATCTTGAGCGCCTCCGCGCCGTCCAGATCGGGCAGCCCGAGGTCGAGGATCACCACGTCGAAGCGGTAGTGGGCGACCTCGCGCAGCGCCTCAAGGGCCGTGCCGACGCTCCGTACGGTGTGGGAGGCGTCGGACAGATGCCGGATGAGGGCCGAGCGGACGAACTGGTCGTCCTCGACGACGAGCACACGAGCCATGGGCGGCACCGTACGCCATGCGGACGGGGCCGGTGCTCCGTGGGACTTTTGGCCCGGACATGGGCGTCATGTCCCCCACCACGCCTGTGTTTTCTGGCCACCGGGGTGGCGGTGGGGCACCATGGCGCGCTATGCGCAGAGGTCTCCTGCACGCCGGCGCGTGGTCGCTCGCCACGGGCGCGGCGGTCACGCTCTCATGGTGGGGCGTGCACACCGTGATGGCGGGCACGGCCTACGATCCGCCGCGCGCCCTCCCGCTCGCGGCGGAGCACCCGGAGCGCGCGGTGTCGTCGTCCACGCACCGGCCCGAACCGGAGCCCAGCGCACGGCCGTCGAGGCCCGCGCGGTCCGCCGCCCCCGAGCCGTCGCGGAAGCCGCCCGCGTCGCGCGTGCCTACTCCCCGTACGCCCTCTCCGGCCGAGCCCTCCCCCGGCCATGTGAAGACCTACTCCACCGACGGCGGCCGGGTCGTGTTCGACCTCGGCGGGGACGCCGCGTCGCTGGTCTCCGCGACGCCCGCGACGGGCTGGTCGATGCGGGTGTGGAAGGCCCGGGCGTGGATCCGGGTGGAGTTCACCTCGGGCGCGGACCGCGTCTCGGTGTTCTGTACGTGGCACGACCAGGCGCCGCGCGTCGACGTCACCACGTACTGAGCGGCCGGGGCGTGCTCAGCGGAACACCGAGGGCGGCGGCGCGGGCGAGGCCACCGCGCTCGCGTCCGTGACGGCGGCCGCGCCGCCGCCGAAGTCGAGGAGGGCGCGCCCGTGTTCGACGCGCGCCGGGTGCGGGTCGCTCGCGCTGCGCCGGGTCAGCTCGGCGAGGGGCAGGGGGCGCGCGGAGGCGAGGAGCACGGCGTTGCCGAAGCGTTTGCCGCGCAGGACGGCGGGGTCGGCGATGAGCGCGAGTTCGGGGAAGACGGCGGCGGCGGTGGCGAGTTGGCCGCGCAGATAGCCGAGCGGCGGGCCGTCGGCGAGGTTGGCGGCGTAGTGCCCTTCGGGCTTCAGGACACGGCGTACGTCGCCGAGGAACTCCACGGACGTCAGGTGCGCGGGGGTGCGGGCCCCGCTGAACACGTCGGCGATCACCAGGTCCGCCCAGCCGTCCGGCACCTTGGCGAGCCCCTCGCGGGCGTCGGCACCGCGCACGCGCACGCGTGCCTGCGGGTCGAGCGGCAGCACGCGGCGGACCAGGCTCACGAGGGCGGTGTCGCGCTCGACGATCTGCTGGGTGGAGCGGGGCCGGGTCGCGGCGACGTAGCGGGCGAGGGTGAAGGCGCCGCCGCCGAGGTGCAGCACGTGCAGGGGGGCCGCGGGCGGGGCGGTGAGGTCGGCGATGTGGCCGAGCCTGCGCTGGTACTCGAAGTCGAGGTACGCGGGGTCGTCGAGGTCGACGTGCGACTGGGGGGCGCCGTCGATGACGAGGGTCCAGGCGTGCGGGCGGTCCCGGTCGGGCAGCAGCTCGGCGAGGCCGCCGTCGACCTCCTCGACCACGGCTTCCCGCGCCGTCTGCCGGCCCCGCCTGTTCCTTGCCATCGGGCCATTATCGCCGGGGCCGCGGGGGGCCGCTCGCGCGGTGCGCCCCAGGCCCGCCCCTTCCCGCTCCGGGGGCTGCCGCCCCCGTACCCCCGCCTTTCGGCGCTCCGCGCCTCGTCCTCAAACGCCGGACGGGCTGGATGGTGCCGATGCGGACCGCATCCCGCCTGCGGGCTTGACCGGCCCGCGGTCCGCGGACGGGATGCGGCCCGCACCGGAGATCTTTCAGCCCGTCCGGCGTTCGAGGACGAGTGCGCAGCGCGATGAACGGCCGGCCACCCCGGCAGGGCTCAGCGGCAGTTGTCGGCCGCCTCGATCATGCGCCGGGCCTCGCCGAGGGCCGCGCGCAGGGCGGCGGGATCGGTCACCGGGTCCGCCGCGCCGGGCGGCACCAGCCACCCCGTGCCGGCGACGGGCGGCGGGGGCGTCGGGCCCTGAACGCCGGCGCCGCCGGTGCCGCCCCCGGCGAAGGTCTGCGTACAGGCGCTGCCCGGCAGGTCCCAGGCGGCCGCCGTGCCGGGCGGGACCAGGAAGCCGAGGGTGTCGCAGCTGCCGTCGTGCAGGACGGGTCCCACGGCCTCGCCCCCTGCGCCCCGGCGCAGGATGTCGACGGCTTCGAGGCCCTGCCGCGCGGGCACGGTCACCAGGTCGCAGTGCCCGTGACCGGGGTCGGCGCCGTAAGGGGCGGACGGGATGTACGGGACGTGGGGGTTGTGCGGGGCACATCCGGGGTGCGCGCTGTACGCGGTGTGCGGGGCGGACGGGGCGTGCCGTGCGTACGGTTCGTGGCTCCGGGGCCCGGGGTGGGCGGCGGGGCCGCGCGGTTCGCCGCCGGGCCCGGCGCTGCGGTCCTGGCTCGGCCAGTGCCGCGCCGTGGTCAGTGAGCCCCCAGATTCGCTGTTCTCCATGCCGACCTCCAACAAGGGAACCCCTCCTCGCCAGGGCGGAAGCCGCTTCGCTCCCTCTCCGCACTGGTTCAACGCGCGACCGCGTCAACGGCTACGGCGCCACGCCGCCGCAAAGGATGGCAGATCATGGCAGATCACGGGTGAGATATCCGGTTTGTAGCCAAACTCCATGTCACCGTCGCGTCACAGAGGGTACTTTTTGCTCCGCCGGGACACGGCCGGACCACGGGCAGCGCGGGGGCGGGACGCGCGACGCGGGACGGTCGGCGGCTCATCGGCACGGTCCCACGAGAGGGCCTCGGTCCCCACGAGAGGATCCGGCATGGCGTCGTCTTCCAGGGCTTCGTCCACTCCGCCGCCGCGGCCGAACCTCGCCTTCCGGCGACTGCGCGGCCAGCGCTCGCCGGGCGAGTTCGCGGCCCTGGTACGACGGGCCGCGCGCGAGATCGGCGAGCGGGTCAGCTGCGACGCGCGGTACGTCGGCCGCGTCGAGGCGGGCGAGATCCGCTGCCCCAACTACGCGTACGAGCGGGTGTTCCTGCACATGTTCCCCGGCCGGACCCTGACGGACCTCGGCTTCGCGCCGCGCGCGGCGGTACGCGGCCGGGGGGCGCGCGCGGACGCCGAAGCGCTCACGGCGCACGACCTGGGTGGTCACCCCGCCCTGGACGGGCTCCGGGACCACGAACAGAACCACAGCGACGAGGAGAGCGACGTGCGGCGTCGCGCATTCATGACCAGCGGCACGGCCACCGTGGCGGCCGCCTCCCTGACGGCCCTGCCCCTCGGCGGCGCCGCCGAGGCCGCGGCGGTCTCCGTACCCCGCCCCCGCACGGCGGGCGAGGCCGAGGTGCACGCGGTGGAGGAGGCGGTCCGCCGGATCCGGCTGCTCGACGACCGGCACGGCGCCGACGGCCTCTACCGGCGCGCCGCCGCCCCCCTGCGCACCGCCTACGCCCTGCTCGACGCGGGCACCGCCCGGCAGGCCACGGCGGACCGGCTGTACACGGGCGCGGGCGAACTGGCCATCTCCGTGGGCTGGCTCGCGCACGACTCGGGCCGCTTCGACGACGCGCGCTCGCACTACGCGGAGGCGCTCGCGACCGCCCGGATGTCCGGGGACCCCGCCGTGGAGGCACACGCCTTCTGCAACACGGCGTTCCTCGCCCGGGACGCCGGGCGCCCGCGCGAGGCGGTGCGGGCGGCGCAGGCCGCGGCGCGGGCCGCCCGGCAGGTCGCGTCGCCCCGGCTCCTGTCGCTGATCGCGCTCCGCGAGGCGGGCGGCTGGGCGGGCCTCGGTGACCGCGCGGGCTGCGAGCGGGCCCTGTTCCAGGCGCACGCCCTGTTCGACCGGGGCCCGGGCGCGCAGGACCCGGAGTGGATGACGTTCTACGGGCCGGCGGAGCTGGCGGGCCTGGAGGCGCAGTGCTGGTCGGCGCTCGGCCACTGGGAGCGCGCCTCGCGGCACGCGCACCGGGCGGCGGACGTGGCGGCGGCCCAGACGCCCCAGTTCACCCGGAACATCGCCCTGTACACCGCCGAACTGGCCGACGACCTGGCACGCGCGGGCCGCCCGGACGAGGCGGCTGCGGCGGGCCTGCGGGTCCTCGCGCTCCTCGACGAGGTCCAGTCGTCGCGCATCCAGGGGATGCTCGCCACCACCGCGCGCGTGCTGCTCCCGCACCGGCGCGCCGCGGGGGTGACCGACTTCCTGGAGCACCATGCGTCGCGCGCGCGTGCCTGACGGCGGGGCCGCTCAGCCGGCCAGGTGCCCGGTCTCGTTCCAGGACTCGATCGCGGGCTCCCCGTACGCCCAGCCCAGGACCGAGAGGGACGTCGGGCTGAGCCGGATGCGGGAGGCGAAGGCGATGTCGTGGCCGAGCCAACGGGCGCCGATGGCGCGCAGGATGTGGCCGTGGGCGAAGACGAGTACGTCGCGGTCGGCGCCGCGGGCCCAGTCGATCACCTCGTCCGCGCGCGCGGAGACCTGCGCGAGGGTCTCTCCGTCCGGTACGCCGTCGCGCCAGATGAACCAGCCGGGCCGGATCGCCTGGATGTCGGCCGGGGTCATGCCGTCGTACGCGCCGTAGTCGAACTCCATCAGGGTGTCCCACTCCGCGGCCCGGTCGCCGAACCCGGCCAGCTCGCACGTCTCCCGCGCGCGGGACAGCGGGCTGGTGCGCACCTCGACGCCGGGCAGGCCGTCGTAGGGCGCCCGGTGCAGCCGCTCGCCGAGCAGCTTGGCGCCGCGCCTGCCCTCGTCCAGGAGCGGGATGTCGGTCCTGCCGGTGTGCTTGCCGGACAGCGACCACTGCGTCTGTCCGTGCCGGGCCAGCAGGATGCGCGGTGCCATGAGAAGCCTTCCCAAGAGGTGCGGGGTGGAGCGGGCGGAGTCACGAAGAGCGACGAGGGAGCGGCGTTATGTCAGGTATCAGCTAGGACAAAAGCGGACAAGTGATTGTCCGCTCCCTCATGTGCCCTTCTGTTTCCTTCCATCATCACTCACGCGCGCGAGGAGCAACCCGCGCGCCGATCTCTGCGTCTAAGACCACCAGGGGGATGGCCGTCCGGCCTTCGCGTACGCCGTAAAGTGACCCAGCGGCCGTACGCCGCGAGAACTGAGCGAGAACAGCGCGAAATGAGATGGGGGACCCACCGGATGCCGCAGACCGAGGCACAGGGCGCCGGCAACGGCGGCATATCCGGGCACCGGGTACGGGGTGTACCCGGCCTCCGTCCGCGCTGGTGGACCGAGCTGCCGCTGATCCTGCTGGTGTACGGAGCGTACTCGGCGGGCCGGCTGCTGGCCCGGGGGGACGTGACGACGGCCGTGGACCACGGTCTGTCCATCCTGCGGGTCGAGAAGGCGCTGAACCTCAACCTCGAACACCCGCTGAACCGGCTGTTCACCGCCCACGCGTCCCTCGGCGTCCCGGCCGACTTCTGGTACGCGTCGCTGCACTACCTGGTCACCCCGCTGATCCTGATCTGGCTGTTCCGCAGCAGGGCCGCGCACTACGCCGCGGCCCGCACCTGGCTGATGGTCTCCACGCTGATCGGCCTGATCGGCTTCTCCTTGATGCCGACCTGCCCGCCGCGGCTGCTCGACGCGGGCCACGGGTTCGTCGACACCATGGCGCAGTACAGCGACTGGGGCTGGTGGGGCGGCCAGGCCAGCGCCCCGCGGGGCCTCGGCGGGATGACCAACCAGTACGCGGCCATGCCGAGCCTGCACGTGGGCTGGTCCCTGTGGTGCGGCGTGATGCTGTGGCGGTACGGGCGCGGCCCGGTGGCGAAGACGGCGGCGGTCGCCTATCCGCTGCTGACCACGATCGTCGTGATGGGCACCGCCAACCACTACTTCCTGGACGCGGTCGCGGGCGTCGCCGTGATGCTCGTGGGGCTGCTCCTGGTCAAGCCGGTACGGCGGCTCGCGGAGCGGGTCTCGGCTCGCCTGCGGCCGGTGGTCGCGGCGGCGCTGCCCGGCCGGTTCGGTTCCGGGTCCGGTTCTGGTTCTGGTTCTGGTTCCGGCGGGGGCGCCACATCCGCCGAGGGCGCGGACAAGCGCCCGGCGCGGGCCACGGGCGCCACTTCCGGCGCACATGCCTCCGTTGTCAGTGGCGGATGCCAGACTTCCACGGGTGAGCGAATTCCCCATCAGCGCAAGCTCGGTGCCGAGCCCGGCGCCCGCGGCCCGAGGAGCGCACGACCGGCCGGCCTCCCCGCCGACAGCGCTGCCGGCGCCGCCAGCGGGGACAGCGCTGCGGCGACGGCTGGCGGAGCTGCGCGGACCTGACGTACCGGCGCAGCCGCTCGACGCCCGCGCCCTCGCCGCGCTCGCGGCGAACCCGGGCTGCCACCGACGGGCCCTGCTCGACGGCGCCGGGGTGCCCAAGGCGGAGCTGGCCCGGTCGCTCGGCGCTCCTTCGGGGTTCGGGCAGTCCCAGTTCGCGTTCATGCGCGGGCACGCCTTCGAGGCACGGGTCAAGGCGGACGGCGGCGCCGAGCTGCTCCGGCTCACGCACGCGCGCCTGGGCGGCGGCCCCGAGCCGGTGCCCGGCGAGGCGAGCGTGCCGGACCTCACGGCGGCGGGACCCCAGGGCCGCGCGGCCCGCACGGAGCTTGCCCTGCGCGAGGCCACGGCCGCCGGGGCCTGGACGCTGCTCGACCACCCCATGCTGGCCCTGGACGTCGCGGGCACCCCGGCCTTCCTCGAACCGGACGCGGTGGTGGTCGCCCCGGACGGGACGTGGACGGTCGTCGAGATCAAGTCGTTCCCGATGATCGACGGCTCCGCGGACGCGGCGAAGGTGGGCGCGGCCGCCCGCCAGTCGGCGGTGTACGCCCTCGCCCTTGAGGACCTCGCCGCCCGCGTCGCCGACCCGGCGCCCCGGGTGCGCGACCAGGTCCTCCTGGTCTGCCCCAAGGACTTCTCGAACCTGCCGGCGGCGTCCCCCGTCGACATCCGCAAGCAACTCTCCGTCACCCGCCGCCAGCTGGCCCGGCTCACCCGCGTCGAGGACATCGCGGCCGGGCTTCCGCCGGGCACGACGTTCGACGTCACCCGCTCCGCGGCCGAGCTGACCGCCGCGGTCGACGCGGTCCCCGCGACCTACGCGCCGGAGTGCCTGGCGGCCTGCGAGCTGGCCTTCCACTGCCGCGAGCGCTCCCGCGCGGCGGGTGAGGTCACGGCGCTCGGGCGGTCGCTGCGGGGCGAGCTGGGCGCCCTGACCACGGTGGAGCAGGCCCTCGCGGCGGCCCGCGGCGAGGCCGGGGATCCGGACGACCCGGCGGTGGCCGCGCTGCGCAGGGCCGGGGCGCTGCGGGCGGAAGCCCTGGCGGGGAGGCCCGGGTGACCCCGCGCGGGGCGCCCCAGGGCGGCCCCTTCCTGCCGGATGCCCCTCGGACAAGGACCCCGAGGCACCGCTCATGACTCTGATCGACAGCCTGGCCCGGCTTGAGGCGACGGCCAGTGGGCGGGCTCAACCACGGGCCACGGTCCGCCACCGCCACCTCTCCCAGCGCCCGCTGGTCCTCGTCCCGCTGACCACGGCGGGAGAGGCGGGCGCGCCGCTCGGCGCCCTGATCGGCACCGAGCGCACCGCGCCGCGCCTGCTCGTCGTGCCCCAGCCCCGCGACCGCGACCTGCGCTTCGCCTTCCTCGCGCAGCTCGCCGACGTCCTGCTGCCGTACGTGGAGGCGTACGGCGACGACGTGGAGGCGGCCGAGCGCACCGAGACCGACCCGGAGACCGGCAAGCGCGTCAAGGTCGAGGTCGACCTGTGCGCGGACGCGCCCCAGCTGATCGTGCCGAGCCGCGCGGGCGTGGAGTTCGTCCGGCTCCTCGGCCGCTCCATGCGGTTCCGGCGCACCGCCGAGCAGGACCCGGACACACCGCACCCGGCGCCGCCGCGCGTGCCGCTGCTCGGGCGCTGGCTGACGCACTTCGGGGAGCGCGCCCGGGTGCCCGGCTCGTCCTTGCTGCTCGCCATGACGGACCTGCTCGCGCGGCACTGGGCGACGGGCCAGTCCAGCCTGGAGGAGCAGCACCTGGGCGCGCTGCTCGCCTGGATCGAGGCGCCCGATGGCACCTCGGGCGCGGCCGCGGCCCTGCGCGCGGAGCTGGCCAGGGACGCCGCGGGGCAGCTGCTGTGCCCGCCCGCGGGCCCCGCCACCGACCCGGCGTTCGACAACGACCTGCTGGCTCCCGCCATCGAGGCCTACGACCGCGCGCGGACGGCTCTCGCCGCCGCCGAGGACGGTCTGGCGGCCGACGCGCGCCTGGCCGCGCTCACCGCGGCCGAGCGGGAGATCCGCGCCCTCGTCGACAGCCGCACCCGGCCCACCTGGGACGCGGTCTGGCGCGGCCTCGACGCCCTGTGCACGCTGCCCGAGGCGGCGCACGCCGAGGACCGGTGGCGGAGCGACCGCTGGTCGTACACCGCGCACCGCGACCGGGTGGCCGCCGGCGAGCCGCCGCAGCCGCGCGTCGACGACGCGGTGACGGCGGCCCAGAAGCTGGCCACGCGCGAGCGCGAGCAGGCGCGGCTCGACGCGCACGAGGCCCTCGACGACCCCCTGGTGATGGCCGGGCGGCGGCTGCGCGGCGAGGCCTTCACCGGCGAGGTCACCCAGGTCGTGATGGCGTACGGCGAGGGCAGGTCGCCGCGTCCACGCCCGCTGGTCACCGTGCGCACGGCCGACCGGCCCCATCTGGACGAGGGCGTGAAGGTGTACCGCTCCCTGGACGGCAAGCCGCAGACCGCGCACTTCGTGACGTACGACGGGGACGGCGAAGACAGCGGGGCCGATGGGAACGGTGTGCTGGTGCTGCGGATCGTGGACAAGATGGGGCGCGGCAAGGAGCCCGAGCCCGGCTCCGTGCCCGAGGTGGGCGACCGGCTGTGCTGGACGCTGTTCGAGCACGAGCAGCGGGGCGGCCCGAAGCTGCCCGACCCGGAGGACACCCCCTGGACGCACGGAGGCCCCCCGGACGGCACCGCCGAGACCCCCGACCCCGTGACCGCGGAGGACACCCTGTGACCCCGGCCTCCCCCACCGCCTTCGACCCCGGCGCCGCGGCGGCCCGCGCCACCGATGCGATCCTGCGCGACACGCTTCAGGGCGCGCACCGCGGCGTGGTCGTGGACTCGCCGCCCGGCGCGGGCAAGTCCACGCTCGTCGTGCGTGCCGCGCGCGAACTGGCCGCCGCCGGACGGCCACTGATGGTGGTCGCGCAGACGAACGCGCAGGTGGACGACCTGGTTCTGCGCCTCGCCGAGAAGGACCCCGAGCTGCCGGTGGGGCGCCTGCACAGCAGCGACTCCGACCCGTACGACAAGGCGCTCGACGCCCTGGCGAACGTGAAGAAGTCCGCGAAGGCCGCGGACCTCGCGGGGCTCGACGTCGTGGTGTCCACCGCCGCGAAGTGGGCGCACGTGCGGGGCGTCGAGCCGTGGGGGCACGCGATCGTCGACGAGGCGTACCAGATGCGGTCCGACGCGCTGCTCGCCGTGGCCGGCCTGTTCGAGCGGGCGCTGTTCGTGGGTGACCCGGGGCAGTTGGACCCCTTCGCGATCGCCGAGGCCGACCAGTGGGCCGGGCTCGCCTACGACCCCTCGGCCAGCGCGGTGTCCACCCTGCTCGCGCACAACCCCGAGCTGCCGCAGCACCGCCTCCCGGTGTCGTGGCGGCTGCCCGCGTCGGCCGCGCCGCTGGTGTCGGACGCGTTCTATCCGTTCACGCCGTTCCGCAGCGGTACGGGCCCCGAGGACCGGGCGCTGCGCTTCGCCGTGCCGTCGGACGGGTCCGGGCCCGACCGGGTGCTGGACGAGGCCGCGGCCTCCGGGTGGGGCCTGCTCGAACTGCCCGCCCGGCACACGCCGCGCACCGATCCTGAGGCGGTGGGGGCCGTCGCCCTGGTGGTGCGGCGGCTGCTCGACCGGGGCGGCGCCGCCACGTCGGAGCGCGCCGCGGAGCCGGTCCCGCTGACCGCCGACCGGGTGGCGGTGGGCACGGCGCACCGCGACCAGGCGGCGGCCGTGCGCGCCGCGCTCGCCTCCCTCGGCGTGGTGGACGTGACCGTGGACACGGCGAACCGGCTCCAGGGGCGGGAGTTCGACGTCACGGTGATCCTGCACCCGCTGTCGGGGCGGCCGGACGCGACGGCGTTCCACCTGGAGACGGGGCGGCTGTGCGTCCTGACCTCGCGGCACCGGCACGCGTGCGTGGTGGTCTGCCGGGCCGGGGTGGACGCGCTCCTCGACGACCACCCGGCGACGGAGCCCGTGCGGCTCGGCGTGACGGTGAAGTTCCCCGACGGCTGGGACGCCATGATGACGACGTGGTCGCATCTGGCCGAGCACCGGGTGCGCTGGCGGGACTGACCGGGACCGACGGGGACCGACGGGGACTGACGGGGACTGACAGGGACTGACAGGTACGCACGGGTACTGACGGGGGCTGACGGGGGCTGACGGCGGCGACCCGGCCCCGCCGGAGCGCAGCCCGCGGCCTCTTGCGGGGCAAGGGACAATGGGTCGCGGCACGTGCGTACGAGGGAAGGGACGTAAAGATGGCGGAATCCGAGGCCCAGGGCAAGCGCATGCGCCCCGCGCCGTTGCTCTTCGAGCCCGCGGAAGCCGCCGCCGACCCGGAGCACTTCTTCGACCTGGAGTCCATCGAGGACCCGCGGGAACTGCTCGCCCGGGCCACCGAGTTGACCCTCGCCTTCCGGGCGGCGACGGACCGCTCCGTGGAGTTCCAGGCCATCGCGGCCGCGCAGCTCGCCGACCCGCGGCGGTTCGACCGGCTCACGCCCGCGGACATCGCCGAGCGCGCCCAGTGGACCGAGGACTACGCCAAGAAGATGGTGGAGTTCGGCCGGGACCTGCTGCGCCGCGACGGCACGGCCACCCCGTAGGCCCCGGACCGCTAGCGGCTCCCCAGGCCGGCCGCGAGCAGCTCCCTGGCATATGCCGAGGGGGCAAGGTACCCCACCCGCACGGCCTCCGTCCCGGCTTTCAGGAACTCTGCGGAACCGGGCTCTCACTCCCGGTACATGTAGTCGCCATGAGCATCACCCTCCCCCACGGCCCGCAGACCCGCGCCCACGGCTCCGCGGCCGAGGTGACCGCCGCGGGCGCCGCCTGGCTCACCTCTGCGGAAACGTATCCGCGCCGGGTCCTCGCCGACTGGCGGGCCCGGCCCCACGAGCCCGCCGTGCTCTCCTGCGGCAGCGCCTTCGACGTGGTGAGCGTGCCCGCCGTGTTCGGGCGGCGCATGGTCGACCGGCTCTGGCACGAAGGGCCGGGCTCCGGCCCCGTCGCCGTGCACCGCGGCCGCGTCCTGCTCTTCGCCGCGCCCGGCACCGCCCAGCGCCTGCCCTCGCTCCTGCGCTGGGAGGAGTGGGCCCCCGCCGTGCCCTCGCTGCTCTGCCACGGGGCCGGGGACGCCGTCACCGTGCCGCCGCTGGCGCGCGACGGACGTGACCGGGGCGGGTCACGCTGGGTGGTCGGCCCGGCCACCCGCGGCCCCTGGCTCCCGGGGCCCGAGGTGGTCCTGTGGGCCTGTGTGCGGGCGGCCAGGGGCACCGCGGAGTCCGCGGTGCGTATATCGATTTTTCCCAGCGGCGATCAGGGTGCTAAGGTCTACGACGTCAGCAGGCGCCGCTAGCTCAGTTGGTTAGAGCAGCTGACTCTTAATCAGCGGGTCCGGGGTTCGAGTCCCTGGCGGCGCACGATGACGATGGCGAGGCATGTTCGCGGAATACGCGAGCGGGCCTCGCCATCTCTGTTTTCCGCACGGCTCCGCCGCGCACTGTGGGGGCTCCGCCACCCACTGAGGATGAGGCCCCTCGCGCAGTGCGAGGGGCCTCATTCGTTGCTGTCCGTGACCGGCGGCGGCTCAGGCCGGGGTGACCTGGACGGTCCAGGCGCCGGAGCGGGTGCGGTCCGCGACCTCGATCCTGACCCCGGCGCCCGGCACCGTGAAGCTCTCCCCCGCGCGCACCGGCGCGTCCGCGAGCGGCGGATAGACCGACTCGCCCCAGCACGCCTCGGTGCGCGGGTGGGCGTCCACGACCTCGACCGGGCCCCGGCCCGACGCCGTGTCGCTGTGGACGCGGTACACGAGGACGCCCTCGCTGCACGTGGCGTGGTCGTTGCCCGTGGCACCGCGGGCCTCGATCGCGACGGCGCTGCCCCGGCCGGTGCGGACCACCGCCAGCTTGGTGCCGCCGACGCCGCCGCGGGCGGGGGCCGCCGCCAGGGGTTCGAGGCTCAGCCGCCGGGAGCCGCCGGCCGGGACGCAGACCACCTGGCGCGGGTCCAGCCAGCCCAGCTTCCACTTGTGCCAGCCGAACAGGTCGGGGGCCATGCCGAACTGGCTGCCCATGACGTCCCAGTCCCCGACGTGCGTGTCCCAGTCGCCCTCGCCCTCGGTCGGCCGGTGGTAGAGGTCCGGCAGGTCGAAGACGTGGCCCGTCTCGTGCGCGAGGACGTTGCGGTCCGGCGGATGCCGCTCGAAGACCGTGACGATGCGGCGGATCGGGGCGCCGTCGGCGCGCAGCGGCCGGTCGAAGTTCACGACCTTCGTCGCGTCCGAGTCCACGCCCGGCGCGTCCGGGTCGGCCACGAAGTAGACGATGTCGTAGGCGGAGAAGTCCACGTGCGGATCCGCGGCGGCCAGCGCGTCCCGCAGATAGGCGGAGCGCCGCTGGGCGTTCCAGTCGCGCCGTATGGCGTACGCGGTGGACGCCTTGGGCATCCGGATCCACTCGGACTGGGGATGCGCGCGCAACTGGAACCGCCCGTACGAGGCACGCGCGAAGAAGTCGCCGGTCTCGGGGAAGTGGTCGGCGGCCAGCTCCGCGGGCGTCGTCGCCGGTCGCGCGTCCGGGAACGACAGGAAGACCATGACGGCGTCGCGGCTCCGGATGGGGCGCGGATACGCGGCGTTCCAGGTGTCGAGGCCCTCCGAGTGGTGGGCGGCCGTGCGGCGCAGCGCGCACGGCGCCGCCGCGCCGTGGGCGATCGCGGGGCCCGCGACCAGGGACGTGGCGGCGACGGCGGACAGGCAGGTGAACAGAGTGGCCGCGGTGCGCAACCGCCCCCCGCCACGGGTGAGCCGCCAAGGGGGGAGCTGACGCTCCACGTCGACCTCCGGGTGCGGAATGCGGGACACCCCACCCACCCTGTGGTGGTTTGTTGAAGTTCGCCCAGTTTGTCTGACCTGACCGAGTGAACATGGTCGAGAAGGCGACACTCCCGGCGCTCACTCACCGTCACAAGTGGTCGTCGCAGAAAGAAAGCGGGGCCGGGCCGAGCAGAAACGATCTGCCGCGGACTCCGGGGCCGCCTCCGCGAGGTGCGGCGGCTGGAGGCGATGCGGGCCACCCTCTATGATCGGCACACTTTCCGGGCCCCGTCGGCCGCCTGTGAGCGGCCGATCGCCTCCCCAGACCCGCCAGGAACAGGGGCCCCATCGACCTGCTCGATCAATCGCACTGCGGGAGCAAGCGGTGAACGGAACGTCTGAAGGGCCGACTGCCACAGCGGTCACAGCACCGGGCCGCACCCGGCCTGCCGTCACAGAGCGTAATCAATGCGGTGTGGCCGGGCACTCCGTCCAGCACATCGCCGACTACCGCGCGGCCTTCGCCGCGGCCCCCCTCCCCCTCGCCGTCGTCGACCGCGAGGGGCTCGTCGTCTGCGCCAACGAGGCCTTCGCCGGGCTGCTCGGCGCGGACCACGCGGAGCTGCCGGGCCGGGTGGCCGCCGACCTCGTGGACCTGGCGTCCGACGCCCGCACCTGGCACGCGTACCACGAAGTGCTCCGGGGCCGCCAGGCCAAGCTGCGCTGCACGCGCCGTCTGAAACACCCGGACGGGCACTCCCTGTGGACCCAGATCACCGTCTCGCCGCTGCCGGACGAGCGGCACGCGCCGGGCACGGTGCTCCTCGCCGCCGCCGACATCAGCGCCCGGCGCGACCTCCAGGCGCGTCTGCGCCACCTCCAGATGCACGACCCGGTGACCCGCCTCCCCAACCGCGCCCTGTTCTTCGAGCGGCTCGCCACCGCCCTGGAGGCGGGCGCGTACGACGACACGAGCACGGGCCGCGTCGGCCTGTGCTACCTGGATCTCGACGGGTTCAAGGCGGTCAACGACACCCTCGGGCACCGCGTCGGCGACCGGCTGCTCGCCGCCGTGGCCGAGCGCCTGACCGGCTGCGCCGACCGGGCCGCGTACGGCAGGACGTCCGCGCCGCTCGTGGCGCGGCTCGGCGGGGACGAGTTCGCGCTGCTCGTGGAGGACTCCACGGGCACCGACCAGCTCGCGGAGCTGGCCGACGCGACCCTGCGCGCCTTGCAGGAGCCCTTCGACCTGTCCGGGCAGCGGCTCTCCCTCTCGGCGTCCATCGGCGTCGTGGAGCGGCGCGCCGCCGGGACCACCACGACGGGCCTGATGCAGGCCGCCGACACCACGCTGTACTGGGCGAAGACCGACGGCAAGGCCCGCTGGACGCTCTTCGACCCGGAGCGCAACGCGCACCGCATGACCCGGCAGGCGCTGGCCAGTTCGCTGCGGCCCGCCGTCGAGCGCGACGAGTTCGTACTCGACTACCAGCCGCTCGTGGGCATGGAGGACGGCGGTCTGCACGGCGTGGAGGCGCTGGTGCGGTGGGATCATCCGCAGTTCGGACTGCTCACGCCGAATCGGTTCATCGGACTTGCTGAAGAAGACGGATCCATCGTCCAGCTGGGCCGCTGGGTGCTGCGCACGGCCTGCCGGCAGGCGCGCCGCTGGCAGCTCGAACACCCCGAGCGGGAGCCGGTGTTCGTGAGCGTGAACGTCGCCGTGCGGCAGGTGTGGGACTCCGACCTCGTCGCGGACGTCGCCGAGATCCTCGCCGAGACCGGGCTCGCGCCCGAGCTGCTCCAGCTGGAGCTGACCGAGTCCGCCGTCATGGGCTCGGCGGGGCGCCCGCTCCAGGCCCTCCAGGCGCTGAGCGACATGGGCGTGCGCATCGCCATCGACGACTTCGGCACGGGCTACTCCAACCTCGCGTATCTGAGCCGCCTTCCCGTCTCCGTGCTCAAGCTGGACGGGTCCTTCGTCCGTGGCTTCCAGTACGAGGAGGGCGAGGGGCACGTCAACCCGGCCGACGAGGTGATCGTCGAGGCCATGGTCCGCCTCGCCCACCAGCTCGGGCTGACCGTCACGGCCGAGTGCGTGGAGACCTCGGGGCAGGCGGAGCGGCTGCGCAGGATCGGCTGTGACACCGGGCAGGGCTGGCTGTACTCCCGGGCGGTGGGCGCGGAGCGGATTTCCAAGATCCTTGCTGCGGAGGGGCTTGCCGCCGCCGAGGCGTGACGCCTCGGGCGGCGTGGGCGGGTGCTGCCCCTGCCCCCGGGGCGGGGCAGCCCCCCCCGCCTCGCTGGGATGTGCTTTCGCCTGCGGGTTGGTTGTGGCTGGGCGCGCAGTTCCCCGCGCCCCTACGGGGCCTTCGGCAGGGCGTAGGTGTCCGCTATCAGTTCGTAGCTGCGCAGGCGGATGTCGGCGCCGTGGGCGTTGGCCGTGAGCATCAGTTCGTCGGCGCCCGTGCGCTTGGCGAGGTCGTCGAGGCCCGCGCGCACCTGGTCGGCCGTGCCGTGGACGACGTTGCTGTTCCAGCTGGACACGAAGTCCCGCTCCGCCTCGGTGAAGCGGTACGCGGCCGCCTCGTCCGGCGTGGGCACGAGGCCGGGGCGGCCGGTGCGCAGCCGGAGCATGTTGAGGGCGGCGGCCCTGACCTGGCGGCGGGCCTCCTCCTCCACGTCCGTGGCGAGCGCGGAGACGCCGATGAGCGCGTACGGGGCGTCGAGGACCGCCGAGGGGCGGAACGACTCGCGGTACAGGTCGAGCGCCGGGAGCGTGTTCTGCGCGGAGAAGTGGTGCGCGAACGCGAAGGGCAGGCCGAGGGCCCCGGCGAGCCGGGCACTGAAGCCGGACGAGCCGAGCAGCCAGATCGGCGGGCGGTGCGGGGACTGGACGCCACCGGGGGACGTGGCCTGGACCGGGCCTGGGACCGCGTGGATCCGGGCGTACGGGTGGCCGTCGGGGAAGTCGTCGTCCAGGAACCGGGTCAGCTCGGCGAGCTGCTGCGGGAAGTCGTCGGCGCCCTCGCCGAGCCGGTCCGTGCGGCGCAGGGCGGCCGCGGTGGCGCCGTCGGTGCCCGGGGCCCGGCCGAGGCCGAGGTCGACGCGGCCCGGGGCGAGCGCCTCCAGGGTGCCGAACTGCTCCGCGATGACGAGCGGCGCGTGGTTGGGGAGCATGACGCCGCCCGAGCCCAGGCGGATACGGGTCGTGTGGGCCGCCAGGTGCGCGAGGATCACGGCCGGGGACGAGGAGGCCACGCCCGGCATCGAGTGGTGCTCGGCCACCCAGTGGCGGTGGTAGCCGCGGGACTCGGCGAGCTTGGCGAGGGCCACGCTGGTGCGCAGGGCGTCGGTGGCGGTGCGGCCGGAGCCGACCGTCACCAGGTCGAGGACGGACAGGGCCGCGGGGGCCGTGCCTCTCGGCTCGGCCCGGATGCCGTCGCCGTCGATCGCGTCCATGTCCACTGGCACTGGGGCCTCCTGCGTCCGCCTTGTCCGTCCGTACGGAAGGCGGTAACAGGAGGGTGGCTCCGCTTATTCCCGGGCCCGCGGCCCGCCCCGGCACCACCCGGGCCACCCCGGCGCCGCCCCGGCACCATCCGGGTGCCGCCCCGGGCGGCGCCCGCGAGGGCCTACCCCGCGCGGACCTGGACGATCGGCTCCTTCGTGAAGAGCGCACCCAGGGCCGGCGCGTTGACCCGGCGGGTGGCCAGGCGGAGGGCCTCCCAGACGGTGACCTGGTTGGCGGTGAGGACCGGCTTGCCGAGGGCCGCCTCCAGGTCCGGGATGTGGGCGGCGGTGTGCAGGGCCGTGTCGGGCAGGAGTACCGCCTGCGCGTCGGGGTGGTCCCCCGCCCGGGCAAGGGCGAGCACCTCGTCCGGCCCCCACGTGGCGACCTCGGCCGCCGTGACGACGCCGCTGGGGCGCAGGGACACCACGTCGGCCCCCGCCGCCTTGAGGAAGCCGGCGAAGTGCCCGGCGACGTCCTCGGGATACGTGGCCGCGACGGCGACGCGCTCCGCCCCCAGCTCCCGTACCGCGTGGGCGAACGCGAAGGACGTGGAGGACGCGGGGAGGCCCGCGGACCGGGCGAGCGCGCGCACCTGGTCGTGCGCGCCCTCCCAGCCGAAGACGAAGCTGCCGCTGGTGCACGCCCACACCACGGCCTCCGCCCCGGTCAGGCGCAGCTCCTCGACCCCGGCGGCGAGGCGCGCGGGCGAGCCCATCTCCAGGAGCGCGTCGACGCGGTGCGCGTCCTCGCCGATGTCGGTGTGCACGACCTGGAGGCGGATGTCGGACCCGAGGAGCTGTTCGATGCGCGGGTAGTCGTCCTCGGCGGAGTGCCCCGGGTAGAGGAATCCGAGTGCGGTCAAGACCAGCCTCCTTCTGCGGTGGGGCCCGTGGTTCCGGGCCCCGCGGGCGGTTCCGGCAGGGCCTCAGGGGGCGCCGAGGGGGCGGGTGGGCCGGACAGCGGCGGCTCGGTCGCCGACGGGCCCGCCATCCCGCTCGCCGGCGGCTCCGTCACCGTCCGCTCCGCGACGCCGCCCGCCGGGGACCCGACTGCCGGGTCCAGGGGGGCGAGCGTCGCCGCGCCCGGCCGCGCGCCCGCGTCGATCAGCGCTTGGTACGGCCCTACCGCACGCGTACCCAGCCGTCGCAGTGCCGACCACATCGTCACCTGGTTCGCCGAAAGAACCGGTACCCGCAGCTCCGCTTCGAGCTGGGGGATGACGTCGTACGTGGGGAGGTTCGTACAGCTGATGAACAGCGCGTCCACCGGCCGCAGGACGGCGCGGCGCGCCATGTCCGCGACGTCGCGGTACGGGACCTTCCAGATGTGCCGGGTGAGCCCGAGGTAGGCGCGGCCCACGACCGCTACGCCCGCTTCGCCCAGGTACTCCTCCAGGGCCTGGGTCACCGACCACGTGTACGGCGTGACGAGGGCGATGCGGCGCGCGTCCAGTTCGGCGAGCGCCTCCAGGAGCGCCCCTGACGTGGTCACGGAGGCCACCTCGCCCTCGCGCGCCATGGCCTCGCACATGGCCCGCTCGCCCGCCACGCCGCCGACGAAGCTGCCCGACGTGCAGGCGTAGGCGAGGACTTCGGGCTCGGCCGCGGTCAGCGCGCGGACCGCCTCGGCGAGCGTCTCGTGCTCGCTGACGAGGCGCGCGAGGTCGAGGCTGACCTCGACGGGCACGTAGGGCGTGCGCGTGAGGTGCAGGGAGACGTCGTCGGGGACCCAGCGCCACAGCTCGCGGTCCAGGGCGAAGTCGAAGGGGGCGACCACCCCGACCCCGCGCTGCGGGTGTGGTCCGCCGGCCAACGAGAAGGAGCTGAAGGAAGTGACGTCCATGAGCAGGCCCTACGTTCGTACGTACGTGCGGTGACAGGGCCGGCCGGGGGCCGGAAGTGGTGCGGTGCCGGCGACGCGCCGGGACGTCGGGACAGGGGTGCGTGTGCGGCGTGCACACGGTCGCGGGAGCGGGTGCGCGGAACGCGCCCGTCCGCCGCGGTGACGGAGTGAAGTGGCTCTGTTGACGAAGGTAGGTTCGGGTGCCAGCGTGGTCAATCCGCACATCTCAGACGGTCGAGGACGTCAGCTCGCGCGGCGCCGCGTGCGCCGCCCCGGCCGCTGTCCGAGCCGTCGCCCACGCCGTCGTCCGAGCCCGGCGCGGGCGCGGTCCGGGCCCGCGCCGCGCCCGGTCCGGGCGCGCCGTGCGGGCCGTGGTCCGGGCGGGCGGCGCCACGTGCCACGCGTACGACCAGTCCAGCACGCACTTCCAGGGAAGCGGGCCCTCGTTGCGAAATGGTTTCTCCACCGTGTCCGAAAGCACCGGGTCCGGGGCCGGCGCCGCGCGCCCGACCGTGCTCGTGCTCGACGCCCCGCCGCCCGCGCCCCCGCCGCGGCTCGGCGCGCTGACCGGCCGCGCCCGGATCCGGCACACCGACGAGGCCGGGCTCGCCGCGGAACTGCCGCACGCCGACGTGCTGTTGGTGTGGGACTTCCTGTCCGACGCGGTGCGCCGCGCCTGGCCGGGGGCGGGGCCCCGGCCGCGCTGGGTGCACACCGCGAGCGCGGGCGTGGACCGGCTGATGTGTCCCGAACTCGTCGCGTCCGACACGGTGGTGACCAACGCCCGGGGCGTCTTCGACCAGCCGATCGCGGAGTACGTCACGGCGCTCGTGCTCGCCATGGCCAAGGACCTGCCGCGCACCCTCGCCCTCCAGGACGAGCGGACCTGGCTGCACCGCGAGAGCCAGCGGGTCGCGGGCACCCGCGCGTGCGTGGTGGGTTCGGGCCCGATCGGCCGGGCGGTCGTCCGCGCGCTCAAGGCGATCGGCGTCACCACGGTCCTGGTGGGCCGCACCCCGCGCACCGGCGTGCACGGGCCCGCCGACCTGGACCGGCTGCTCGCGCGAGCGGACTGGGTGGTGTGCGCGGCGCCGCTCACCGAGGACACGCGCGGCATGTTCGACGAGCGCCGCTTCGGCGTGATGCAGCCGTCGGCGCGGTTCATCAACGTGGGGCGGGGCCCGCTGGTCGTGGAGGAGGACCTGGTGGCCGCCCTGTCGAAGCGCTGGATCGCGGGCGCGGCCCTCGACGTCTTCGAGAGCGAGCCGCTGCCGCGGGACAGCCCGCTGTGGACGGCACCCGGCCTGCTCGTGTCGCCGCACATGAGCGGGGACACGGTCGGCTGGCGGGACGAACTGGGCGCGCAGTTCGTGACGTTGTACGCGCGGTGGGAGGAGGGGCGCCCACTGGCCAACGTGGTCGACAAAGAACGCGGCTATGTTCCGGGGCACTGACCGGGGGCGCGCGTGGGCAGGGATCACACGTCCCCCGCTGTTCCCGTCGGGTCCCGACTGTTTCTGTCTGTTCCCGTCGGGTCCCGTCTGTTCCCGTCTGTTCCCTTCGTCGTTCTCCGCCGGGCACTCATCCAGGAGCGTGCATGACTGAGCTGGCCGAACTGACCGCCGCACAACTCGTCGACGGCTACCGCAAGGGCGAATTCAGCCCCGTCGACGCGACCCGAGCGGTGCTGCACAGGGCCGAGGAGATCCAGCCCTCGGTGAACGCGTTCGTCCGCCTCGACGCGGAGACGGCGCTCGCGGCGGCACAGGAGAGCGCGGCGCGCTGGCGCGCCGGTGAGCCGCGCGGGCTCGTGGACGGCGTGCCGGTCACCGTCAAGGACATCCTGCTCCAGCGCGGCACGCCCACGCTGCGCGGCTCCCGGTGCGTGGACGAGGAGGGCGCCTGGGACGAGGACGCGCCGTCCGTGGCCCGGCTGCGCGAGCAGGGCGCGGTGTTCGTGGGCAAGACGACCACGCCCGAGTTCGGCTGGAAGGGCGTCACCGACAGCCCCCGGCACGGCGTCAGCCGCAATCCGTACGACACCACGCGCACCGCGGGCGGCTCCAGCGGCGGCAGCGCGGCGGCCGTGGCCCTGGGCGCGGGGCCCTTGTCGCTGGGGACGGACGGCGGCGGCTCGGTGCGGATCCCCGGCGCGTTCTGCGGGATCTTCGCGCTCAAGCCGACGTACGGCAGGGTGCCGCTGTTCCCGCCGTCCGCGTTCGGGACGCTTTCACACGTGGGCCCGATGACGCGGGACGCGGCGGACGCGGCGCTGCTCATGGACGTGATCGGGCTGCCCGACGCGCGGGACTGGTCCTGCCTCGGCCCGCGCGAGGGCACCTTCGGGGAGGCGCTGCGCGGCGGGGTGCGGGGCCTGCGCGTCGCGTACTCGCCGACGCTCGGCGGGCAGGTCGCGGTGCGCCCCGCGGTGGCGGCGGCCGTGCGCGCGGGCGTGGAGGCCCTCGCGTCGCTCGGCGCGTACGTCGAGGAGACCGACCCCGACTTCGCCGACCCCGTGGAGGCCTTCCACACCCTGTGGTTCAGCGGGGCGGCCCGGGTCGTCCAGCAACTGCCGCCCGCGCGCAGGGAACTCCTCGACCCGGGGCTGCGGGAGGTGTGCGCGCACGGCACGCGGTACAGCGCCCTCGACTACCTCGCGGCGGTCGACGTCCGCACGGAGCTGGGGCGGCGCATGGGCCGCTTCCACGAGACGTACGACCTGCTCGTCACGCCGACGCTGCCGATCACGGCCTTCGCGGCGGGGGTCGAGGTGCCGCCGCGGAGCGGGGCTCGGCGGTGGACGGGGTGGACCCCGTTCACGTACCCCTTCAACCTCACCCAGCAGCCCGCGGCGACGGTGCCGTGCGGGGTGGACGGGGACGGGCTTCCCGTGGGGATGCAGCTCGTCGGGGCGCGGTTCGCCGACGACCTGGTCCTGCGCGCGGCCCACGCCCTGTACGAGGCCGGGGCGGCGGCGGTCCCGCGCCCCGGCCCGGTGAACTAGCCTCCCGGGTCTCAGGGTTGGCGCCGGAAGCTCAGGGTCTCCCCCTGGGCTCCGGTGCGCCACAGGTCGTTGCAGGCGTCGGCGAGGGCCGCGAGGCCGTCCACGACCTCGCCCCAGACGATGCCGGGGACCCAGCCGACGTCGCCGTTGAGCAGCAGGTTGTTGCGCTCGTAGAAGAGGGCGAGGTCGACGACGGTGCCGCTGCTCGGCGGCGCGTCGTAGCCGTGCGACGCCGTGCCCAACTCGGTGCCGGCGAAGGTGAAGTAGCACAGATCGCCCGGGATGGGCGTGACGGTGGGGTTCTCCAGCGGGGGCTCTTCGGGGGCGAAGGGCGGGAAGAGGGCGTAGATCTCGTTGCGGGCGTACTTCGCGTGGTACACCTCGCCGCCCAGCGGCAGCGCGTCCCACACGGCCGCGCAGGTCACGGGGGCCTTGTCGTCGAGGAGCCGCGCCGTGGCCCGGACACCGCGCTTGGCGAGGGCGACTTCGATGTAGCGGTCTGCCATGCGGCCCATGGTCCCCCCGGGGCCGCGGCCCCCGTCAAGAGGACCGCGGCCGGGCGCGGGCATCCCGGCAAGGCCTGAATTCATCGGAATATCTCGCTTCGGGTCGGGTAGCCGCGCGCCCATGGCTCCACGACTGAGCAACCCCATCAAGACAGCGCGCGGCCGGGCTGCCGGAGGCAGACCGGGGCGCGCGCCGGGCCCGCCCCGGCGCGCGGTCCTCGCTTCCGCCGCCGCCCTCGGCGCGGCCGGCGCACTGGGTGCGGCGGGCTGCGGCCGCGTACCCACCGGCGACACGCTCGCCCGCCTGAGGTCGCAGGGCACGGTCCGGCTCGGCATCGCGGGCGAGGCGCCGTACGGGTACATCAACGACCAGGGGGACTTCACCGGTGAGGCGGTGGAGCTGGCCAGAATCATCTTCAAGCGGCTCGGCGTCGACCGCGTACAGCCGGTCGCCATCGACTTCAGCTCGCTGATCCCGGGGCTCCAGATGAGCCAGTTCGATGTCGTCTCCGCCGGGATGTACATCAACAAAGAGCGCTGCCAACAGGTGATCTTCTCCGATCCCGAGTACCAGATGCTCGACTCCTTCATCGTCCGCAAGGGCAACCCGATGGGCCTGCGCTCGTACGCGGACGTCGTCAAGAAGAAGGCCAAGTTCGGCACCGGCACCGGCTACGCCGAGATCGCGTACGCGGTCGGCGCCGGCTACAAGGAGAGCGACATCGTGATCCTCCAGGATCCGGTCGCGGGCCTGAACGCGGTCGAGGCCGGGCGCATCGACGTCTTCGGCGGGACCGCCCTGACGACGCGCGGCGTCGTGAAGAAGAGCCGCAAGGCCGAGGCCACCGACCCGTTCGCGCCGATCGTGGACGGCAAGAAGCACGTCGACGGCGGCGGCTTCACGTTCCGCCCCTCGGACACGAAGCTGCGTGACGCCTTCAACGTGGAGATCCACAAGATGAAGAAGAGCGGCGAGCTGTTCCGGGTGCTCAAGCGCTTCGGCTTCACCAAGGCCGAGATGACCACCCTCACCGCCAAGGAGCTGTGCCGATGACAGCGGGCCTCTGGGAGCACTGGGTCCTGCCGGGCATCTGGATCACCGTCCAGCTGACCGTCTACAGCGCGGCGCTCGCGACCGCGGTCGCCTTCGGCATCGGCATGGCGCGCACGCACCGCTCGCGCGTGGTGCGCTTCTTCGCCGCCTTCTACACCGAGGTCTTCCGGGGCATGTCCGCCCTGGTCCTGATGTTCTGGATCTTCTTCGTCCTGCCGCAGCTCGCGGGCTGGGCCCTGGTGCCGATGTGGGCCGCCGTGCTCGCCCTCGGGCTCTCCTACGGGGCGTACGGCGCCGAGATCGTGCGCGGCGCCCTGAACGCGGTGGCTCCGGCGCAGCGCGAGGCGGGGGTCGCGCTGAGCTTCACGCCGTGGCAGCGGATGCGGCTGATCCTGCTGCCGCAGGCGGTCCCGGAGATGATCCCGTCGTTCTGCAACCTGCTCGTCGAGCTGCTCAAGGGCACCGCCCTGGTGTCGCTGCTCGGCATCGGCGACGTGTCCTTCGCCGCGTACCTGGTGCGGCTCGCGACCACCCAGAGCGCGCAGATCTACTCGATCACGCTGGTCATCTACTTCGTGCTCGCCTTCCTCCTGACGCGCGGCATGAAGGTCCTGGAGCGCAGGGCCAAGGCGGGCATCGGGCAGTTCCCCGAGCCGGGGCAGGGGCTCGGGCCGTGGCTGAGGTTCCGTCAGCCGAGCGCCAAGTCGGGCGAGTTGAGCAGCACGGGCGTCACGGGTGCCGCGGGTGCCACCGGCGTCGCGGGCGGGGGTGCCGCGCGATGAGCCACACCACGGACACATGGGACTGGGGTGCGGTCGCCGACTTCATGCCGCACTTCTGGGACGGGGTGCTCGTCACCCTCCAGGTGCTCGCGCTCGGCTCGCTGATCTCCTTCTCGGTGGGGCTCGTGTGGGCGCTCGCCTTCCGCGCGCCGACGCGGTTCATCCGCTGGCCCGTCGGCCTGATCACCGAGTTCATCCGCAACACGCCCCTGCTGGTGCAGCTCTTCTTCCTGTTCTTCGTGCTGCCGGAGTGGAACATCCAGTTCTCCGCCGAGACCACCGGCACGATCGCGATCGGCCTGCACTACTCGACGTACACCGCGCAGGTCTACCGCGCGGGCATCGAGGCCGTGCCCGTCGGCCAGTGGGAGGCGGCCAAGGCGCTCAGCCTGTCGTACCCGCGCACCTGGACCGCGGTGATCCTGCCGCAGGCGATCCGCCGCGTGGTCCCCGCGCTCGGCAACTACGTCATCGCGATGCTCAAGGACACCCCGCTGCTCGCCAGCATCGGCGTACTGGAGCTGCTCCAGCGCTCGCGGCTCGAAGCGGCGCAGACCTTCCAGTACACGGAGGCGCTGACCGTCGTCGGCGTCGCCTTCATCCTCATCGCCTATCCGTCCTCCCTCCTCCTGCGAGCCCTGGAGCGCCGTCTTGTCCGCTGACACCCCCCTCTCCAAAGACCGGCCGAACCCGGCCGTCGACGGCAGCGAGCTGATCCGCTTCGACAAGGTCGTCAAGCGCTTCGGCTCGAACACGGTCCTGGACGAGCTGGACTTCTCCGTGGCCTCCGGCAAGCACGTGACGCTGATCGGCCCGTCGGGCTCCGGCAAGACGACGATCCTGCGGCTGCTCATGACCCTGATCAAGCCGGACGAGGGCACGATCAAGGTCGGGGGCGCGTACCTGACGCACGAGGAGAGGAACGGCAGGCTCGTCCCCGCGGGCGAGAAGCACGTGCGCGAGGTCCGCAAGAACATCGGGATGGTCTTCCAGCAGTTCAACCTCTTCCCGAACATGAAGGTGCTTCGCAACATCATGGAGGCGCCCGTCACCGTCCTCGGCCTGCCCAAGGACGAGGCCGAGCAGCGCGCCCGCGACCTGCTCGACCTGGTCGGACTCGGTGACAAGTGCGACGCCTACCCCACGCAGCTCTCCGGCGGCCAGCAGCAGCGCGTCGCCATCGCCCGCGCGCTCGCCATGCGCCCGCAGGTGCTCCTCCTGGACGAGGTGACGTCGGCGCTCGACCCGGAGCTGGTCGCCGGGGTCCTCGACGTGCTGCGGGACATCGCGCGCACCACGGACATCACCATGCTCTGCGTGACCCACGAGATGAGCTTCGCCCGGGACATCTCCGACCAGGTCCTGATGTTCGACGCGGGCCGGGTGATCGAGTCCGGGCCGCCGGAGAAGATCTTCTCCGATCCCGCGCACGACCGGACCCGCGAATTCCTGTCCGCGGTGCTCTGAGCGCCCCCCACGTCGGGTTTTCCCGGCGCTCCCCGGCCGGGGTGCGCCGGGTGCGCCGTAGAAACCTCCAACGCCCCCTACCAGCAGGTGCTTTGGCGGTTATGGTGGACAGGGTCAGGGGCCAGCTGTCCAGAACCGTACCGTCCAGGGGTCACCAGGCCACCGGGCCACCAGGGGTCGAGGGGGAGAGCCGTGACGCTCCAGCACGAGCCGACGACGGCGCACCGGTCGGTGCAGCACGCCCTGCGCGTGCTCGAACTCGTCGCGCGCCGCGGCACCGGCGTCACCGAGGACGAGCTGGGCCGGCACGCGGCACTGCCCCCGGCCCGGCTCGCCCCGCTCCTGCGCATGCTCCTGCGCGAGGGGTATGTGGAGCAGCTCACGGACGGCGCGTATGTGACGGGCGCGGCCCTCACCCGGCTCGGCTCCGCCCACGAGCGCGGGCGGGCCCTGCGCGAGAAGCTCCAGAGCACGCTGGTCGGCCTGCGCGACTCGATCGGCGCCGCGGTGTACGTGAGCCGGTACGTGGACGGCGAGATCCGGGTCATGGACGTCGCGGACGGCCCCCGGACGCCGAAGGTCAACGAGTGGGTGGACTTCCGCGTCGCCGGGCACGCCTGCGCGGTCGGCAAGAGCCTGCTCGGGCAGCTCGACGTGGCCGCGCGCCGCGACCACCTGGCGCGCCACAAGATGCCCCGGCTCACCTCCCGGACGATCACGAACGAGCGGGTCCTCCTGACGAAGCTCGCCGCCCAGGCCCCCACGGTCCCCGTCCTCGACATCCAGGAGTACGCGGTCGGCACGGTCTGCGCCGCCGTCCCCGTCACGGCGGGCGCGGCGGTCGGCTGCCTCGCCCTGTCCCTGCCCGTCGAGCGCGCGCACCGGCTGCGCGAGGCCGCGGAGACCCTGAACCGCAAGGCGGCGCCGGTGCTGCTCTCCCTCGCGATCTGAGCCGGTGGTCATGAGCACCCCGTCGGACCAGGTAATATTTTCTTCGTCAGCAGGCGCCGCTAGCTCAGTTGGTTAGAGCAGCTGACTCTTAATCAGCGGGTCCGGGGTTCGAGTCCCTGGCGGCGCACTAGCGATCAGGTCACCCACCTGAGGCTGGCTTCAAGAAGGCCCTTCCGGTTTCGGAAGGGCCTTCTTCGCATGCGATCATCGGATTCGACCTGGTACCGGTGGTGGGGGGCAGCATGGGGTGGACGACCGTCGTGGAACCGAGGCCCTTCGCGGCCCGACGTCTGGTGTGCTTCCCGCACGCGGGCGGCTCGCCGCACTTCTTCCGCGCGTGGAGCAAGGCCCTCCCGGACTTCGAGGTGCACGCGGTCTGCTACCCGGCCCGGGGCGAGCGCATCGCCGAGCCGCCCGCCACCGACCTGCGACAGCTCGCCCGCGACCTCGCGCGGGAGCTGCGGCCGCCGGCCGACGGGCGGCCCACGGTCCTCTTCGGGCACAGCATGGGCGCCACCGTCGCGTACGAGGTCGCCCGGATCTGGCAGGCCGAGGGCGCGGGCCCCGAGCACCTCTTCGTCTCGGCGGCCCGGGCCCCGCACATCGCGCAGGGCACGCCCGAGGAGGCCGCCGCCCTCTCCGACGCGAAGGTCCTCGACATCCTGCGCCGCCTCGGCGGCACGGAGGCCGAGCTGCTCGACAACCCGCTCTTCCTCGACCTGGTCATGCCCTACGTGGGAGCGGACTTCCGCATGCTCGCGAGGTACGCGGGCCCGGTCGGTGCCGCGCCGCTCGACTGCCCCGTCACCGTCCTGCTCGGTGACGCGGACACCCGGGTGAGCGTCGAGCACGCCGAGGCCTGGCGGGAGGCCACCCGGGGGGCCTTCGAGCGGTTCACGCTGCCCGGCGGACACTTCTACCTGGCCGACGAGCCGCCCTTCGCCCTGATCGAGCGGGCCGCGGGGGGCCGGGGCTGAGCCCCCCGGCTGCGCCTGCCGCGGTGGCCGTCTCTCGGCTGCGGGTCCATCGTGGCTGGTCGCGCCCACGCGGCGGAGCCGCACATGGACACAGTCCCGCGCCCCTTAGGGGCGCTCCCGTACCGCGGCGCACAATGGAAGCGCCTCGCTGCCCCCTCAGGACGGACAGATGCCGCTCAGCCGCCCGGCCCGCGCCCTCGCGGCCCTCGCTCTCGCCACAGGCCTCCTCACGAGCTGCTCCAGCGACGACGGCGACCCGTCCCGCGCGCCGCGGGCGCCCCGTGCCGGTGTCGCCTTCGACTACCAGCTCGGGGGCGCCTACCCGCCCCCGGACGGCGTCCGGGCCGTCTCGCGTGACCGGGCGGCGAAGCCCGTGCCCGGCCGCTACAACATCTGCTACGTCAACGCCTTCCAGGCCCAGCCCGGCGGCAAGGCCGCCGCGTGGTGGCGGGACGAGCACCCCGACCTGCTGCTGCACGGCGCGAACGGCAAGCTCGTGATCGACGAGGACTGGCAGGAGCCCCTCCTCGACATCTCCACCGCCGCCAAGCGCGAGGCCCTCCTCGACGTCGTCGGCCCGTGGATCGACGGCTGCGCGCGCGCCGGCTTCGACGCCGTGGAGCCCGACAACCTCGACTCGTACGCGCGCTCCGACGGCCGCCTCAAGGCCGCCGACGGCCAGGCCTTCGCGCGGCTCCTCGTCCGCAGGGCCCACGACCAGGGCCTGGCCATCGCGCAGAAGAACACCACCGAGTTCCTGGACAAGAGGCTCGGCTTCGACTTCGCCGTCGTGGAGGAGTGCGGCCAGTACGGCGAGTGCGGCGACTACGCGGCGGTGTACGGCGGGAGGGTCCTCGACATCGAGTACGAGAAGAAGGGCTTCGCCGCCGCGTGCCGCCGCTGGGGCGACAAGCTCTCCATCGTCCTGCGCGACCGCGACGTGAGCCCCGCGGGAGAGGACGCCTACGTGTACCGGCGCTGCTGACCGGCCCCGCGCCCGCGCGGATATCCCTCGTACCGGCGAGGACGCGGCCCGCCGCCCGTGCTGAACTGGCAGCCCCGTGCGAGGGAGCCGCCGCATGCAGCGAACGTCCGTGCCGAGACCTGGACCGGCGCGCCGCCGTCACCACCCGTTCCACCTGTTCCACCCGTACCTCCAGGACGGGGCGCTCGCCGCCCTCGTCCTGTTCGCCACGTCCTTGCAGTTCGTCTTCCCCCACGAGGGCGACGACCGGCTCTCGCCGATCGGCTTCCTGCTCGGCGCGGGCACGGCCCTGCCGCTGGCCTGGCGGCGGCGCGCGCCCATGCTCAGCGTCTATCTGGTGAGCGTGTTCACGCCCGCGATGGCCGTCTACCGGACGCCGCCGCCGGACGTCGCGTACGGCGGCCTCGTCGCGCTCTACACCCTCGCCGTCGTCGGCAAGCCCGTGCAGCGGCGCCTCGTGCTCGCCACCTGGCTGGTGGGCGCGACGGCCACGATGACCTTCCGGGAGCGGGCCGAGCCCTTCGAGTACGCCTTCCACCTGCTGAGCTTCGTCAGCGCCTACGGCTTCGGCGTCCTTGCCCGGGTCAAGGGCGCCTACACCGCGGCCCTGGAGGACCGGGCGCTGCGCCTGGAGCGGGAGCGGGCCGGGGAGACCGCGCGGGCCGTCGCGCGCGAGCGGGCCAGGATCGCCCGGGACATGCACGACGTACTGGCCCACGCCGTGAGCGTCATGGTGGTGCAGGCGGAGGCGGGGCCGGTGGTGGTGCGGGCCGATCCGGCGCGCGCGGAGCGGGCGTTCGAGGCGATCGGCGCGGCCGGGCGGGACGCGATGGAGCAGTTGCGGCGGATCCTCGGGGTGCTGCGGGAGGCGGACGGCGACGGCTCCGCGGGCGGCGACCGGGGGCCCCAGCCCGCCCTCGCGGCGCTGCCCGCGCTGCTCGCGCGCGTCGAACAGGCGGGCGTCACCGTGCGGTTGAAGGAGTCGGGCGAGACCCGGCCGCTCGCCGCCGACGTCGACGTGGCCGCGTACCGGCTGGCCCAGGAGGCGCTGACGAACGTACTGAAACACGCGGGCGCGAGCCTGGTGACCGTGGAAGTCGCCTGGTCACCGCGCGAGTTGGCGCTCACGGTGACGGACGACGGCACGGGCGCGGCGCGCGCGGCCACCGGGGGATACGGCCTCGTCGGCATCCGGGAGCGCGCCGCCGCCTGCGGGGGCCGGGTGGACGTGGGACCCGCCGCGGGCGGCGGATTCCGTGTCGCGGCGCGCCTGCCCACGGCATCCTTGGCGCATGAGCATCCGCGTGGTGGTGGCCGACGACCAGGAGCTGGTGCGCAGCGGCTTCGCGATGATCCTTGACGCGCAGCCCGGCATCGAGGTGGTGGCGGAGGCGGGCGACGGCGCCGAGGCCGTCGACGCGGTGCGCCGCCTGGCGCCCGACGTGCTGCTCCTCGACGTCCGCATGCCCGGCGTCGACGGCATCGAGGCGGCCCGCGTGGTGTGCGCGGAGTCCGGCTGCCGGGTGGTGATGCTGACGACGTTCGACGTCGACGAGTACGTGTACGACGCGCTGTACGCGGGCGCGAGCGGCTTCCTGCTCAAGGACGTGCGCAGGGACGACCTGGTGCACGCGGTCCGCGTGGTCGCGGCCGGGGACTCGCTGCTCGCCCCGTCCGTGACCCGCCGCCTGGTCGCGGATTTCGTCCGCAGGGGCCGCCCCGACGAGGCCGCGCCCGTGTCCCCCGCGGCCCCGGCGGCCCCCTCGCGTCACCTCGGGGTGCTCACCGCCCGCGAGGAGGAGACGCTGCGGCTGCTCGCCCGCGGCCTGTCGAACGCGGAGATCGCGGCGGAGTTCGTGGTCAGTGAGCACACCGTGAAGACCCACGTCAGCAACGTCCTGTCGAAGCTGGCGCTGCGGGACCGCGTCCAGGCGGTGATCTGCGCGTACGAGCACGGCCTCGTGGTGCCAGGGGACCAGGGCGCCTGAGCGGGCCCGCCGCCTCCCCCGCCGGAGGGAGGGCGGCGGGCCCCCTCCCCCGCGCGACCCATGGACCGCGTCCGCGAAGACCGCTCCCCACGGCGATCCGGAGCCCGCCCGCCACGGGCGAAGGTGTGGCCGAGAACAGTCTTCGCCCCGGCCCCTGGGGCCAGTTAGGAGCGGTCATGCTCGCCTCGCTCTCCCGGACGGCAACCCGCCGGCCGGTCTTGGTGCTGTTGGTCTGGTTACTGCTGCTCGTCGTCGGATTCGGTTTCGGTACGCGGGTGTTCGGCGACCTCAACTCGTCCGTGGAGGACGTGCCCGGCAGCGAGTCCGCGGTCACGAGCGAGGCACTCGGGCCGCTCACCCCGGACGGGGAGTCGTTCACGGCGTCCGTCACGGGCGGGCCGGTGCGCGCCCCCGAGGTGCGCGCCGCGGTGGCCGACGCCCTCACCGACGTGCGCGGCCAGCGGGGCGTCGAGCGCGTCCTCGACCCGTACACCGGCAAAGGCCTCGTCGCCGAGGACGGGAAGGTGCTGCTGATCCCCGTCTCGCTCGACGGCGACCTCTCCGACCGGGACGAGATCCGCGCGGTGAACGACGCCGCCGACCGGCTGCGCGAGATCGCCGCGGCGGCGGACGACCGCGTCGAGGTGGCGGTCAGCGGCGACCCGCTGCTCGGCGACCAGATGGGCGGCCGCGCCCAGGAGGACGTGGCACGCGCCGAGTTGATCACCCTGCCCGCCGTCCTGCTCGCCCTCCTGCTGATCTTCGGCGGGCTGCGCGCTGCCGGGCTCCCGCTGCTCGTGGCGGTGAGCGGGGTGGCCGGGGCGTTCCTGACGCTGTTCGCGTTCAGCCAGGTCACGGACATCTCGGTGTACGCGGTGCAGGTGGTGTCGATGCTGGGCCTCGGCCTCGCGGTGGACTACGCGCTCCTCATGGTGGTGCGGTTCCGCGAGGAGCGGGGGCGTGAGCCGGACGTCGTACGCGCCGTGCACGCGACGGTGGCGCACGCCGGACGGACCGTGCTGTTCTCCGGCCTGACCGTGGCCGTGTGCCTGTCGGGCCTGGTGTGGTTCCCCAGCCCGTTCCTGCGGAGCATGGGGCTCGCCGCGGGCGCGGTCGTCGTGGTCGACATGCTGGCGGCCCTGACGCTGCTCCCCGCGCTCCTCACCCTGTTCGGCGGCAAGCTCACGCCCCGGCGCACGCGGTCGCGCCTGCGGAAGAAGCCCGCGGAGCCCGGCGCGCTCTTCGCCCGGCTCGCCCGCTTCTCCGCCCGCCGCCCCTACGCCGTCCTGGTCACCGTCGTCGCCGGGCTCGCGGTGCTCGCGACGCCCGTCCTGGGCATGCGCATCGAGATCGGCGACGCGCGTCAGCTGCCGCACGACACCGAGGCCCGGCAGCTCTACGACGCCGTGCACGAGCACTTCCCTGCGGGCACGGACGTGAACACCGTGGACGTCGTGATCAAGCCGGGCGCCGACCCCGCCTACGAGCGCGAGATCCGCGCCCTGCCCGGCGTCACCCGGTCGAGCAGCGACCGGCTGCCGGGCGGCACCACCCTGGTGCGGCTCACCCCGACCGGCTCGGCGGACGGCCCGGAGGCGACCGCCCTCGTCGAGCGGGTACGCGACCTGCGCGGCGACGAGCCGGCACGGGTCACGGACACCGCGGCCCGGCTCGTGGACTTCCGGGCGATGCTCGCCGACCGGGCGCCCTGGGCCGTACTCACCGTGATCGTAGGCCTGTTCGCGCTGCTCTTCGCCTTCACCGGCTCGCTGCTCAGCCCGCTGCGGACGCTGCTCACCACGCTCCTGAGCCTGGGCGCCGCGCTCGGCGTGGTGACCTGGGTCTTCCAGGACGGGCACGGGGCCTCGCTGCTCGGCGGCGAGGGCCTCGGCGCGCTCAGCCTGACCGCGCCGCCGCTGATCGTCGCGATCGCGTTCGGGCTCGCCATGGACTACGAGCTGTTCATCCTGTCGCGGATGCGGGAGTCCTGGGAGGCGACCGGGGACGCGCACGAGGCGGTCGTCGAGGGCCTGCGCCGCTCGGGCCGCGTGGTGAGCTGTGCCGCGCTGCTGCTCGCCATCGTCTTCGGCGGCTTCATGACGGGCGGCTTCTCACCGATCCTCCAGATCGGCCTCGGCCTGACGCTCGCGGTCCTGATCGACGCCACGATCGTACGGATGCTGCTCGTGCCCGCCGCGATGACGCTGCTCGGCGACCGGGCGTGGTGGGCGCCGCCGTTCCTGCGGCGGCTCCACCAGCGGTACGGGCTCTCGGAGGCGCCGACGGTCCTGGCCGAGCCCGGTGGGGCCGCACTTCAGGAGAGCACGACGACGTCCATGACGAGCGCGGCGGCAAGCCCGCAGCCGAGGAGGTAGCTGCCGAGCCTGGTCCTGCCGCGCCGGCTCAGCTCGACGACCAGGCCGCAGAGGACGAGCAGCAGCCCGTACACACCCACGACCAGAACGGACGCTCTATTCAGCAGATGCATGGTGAGCAGCACCGCCGCCACCGCCATCCCCGCGGTGGCGGCGGCGCCGCGCAGTCGCCGTGCCTGGCGCGGGGTGCGGGCCCCGCGCTCCGGGGGGCCTTGTTCCGACATGCCCATGCCCGGAATCGTAGTCAGGCCCTGAGATACGCGAGGACGGCGAGCACGCGCCGGTGCGTGCCGTCGGTGACGGGCAGGTCGAGCTTGCCGAGGATGTTGCCGATGTGCTTGCCCACGGCGGCCTCGGTGACGACGAGTTCGGCGGCGATGGAGGCGTTGGACCTGCCCTCCGCGACCAGCGCGAGCACCTCGCGCTCGCGCGGCGTGAGCCGCTCCAGGGGGTCGCGCCTGCGCCGCAGCAACTGCCGTACGACTTCGGGGTCCACGACCGTGCCGCCGTCGGCGACCCGGGTGAAGGCGTCCACGAACTGCTCGACCTGCCCGACCCGGTCCTTGAGCAGATACCCGACGCCGCCGCCGTCGCCGGTGTCCAGCAACTCGGCGGCGTACGACCGCTGCACGTACTGGCTGAGCACGAGCACCGGCAGGTCAGGGCGGTCGGCGCGCAGGGCGAGCGCGGCGCGCAGCCCCTCGTCCTGGAAGCCTGGCGGCATCCGCACGTCGGTGACGACGACGTCGGGGCCGTGCTCGGCGACGGCCCGGCGCAGCGCGTCCGCGTCGCCGACCGCCGCGGCCACCTCGTGCCCGAAGCGGGTGAGCACCCCGACGAGGCCCTCGCGCAGCAACACGCTGTCCTCGGCGAGGACTACGCGGCGGGCGCGGGTGGGAGCGGGTCGCACGGGATCTCCAGGGACAGGGCGGTCGGACCGCCGGGCGGGCTGGTGACGGTCAGTGTGCCATCGAGGACCGCGAGGCGGTCGGCGAGCCCGGTCAGGCCGGTGCCGCGCGCGGGGTCGGCGCCGCCGCGCCCGTCGTCGCGCACCCGTACGCGCAGGGCTCCGCCCGTGTGCCGGGCGTGCACGTCGGCGCGTGCGGCGCCGCTGTGCCGGGCGACGTTGGCGAGGGCCTCGCGGACGGCGAAGTAGGCGGCGGACTCGACGGGTTCGGGCAGCCGGGGCAGGTCCGCGTCGGTGTCGACGGGCACGGGCGAGCGGTCGGCGGCGTCCTCGATGGCGGCGGCGAGGCCGTAGTCGGCGAGGACGCGCGGGTGGATGCCCCGGATCAGCTCGCGCAGTTCGGCGAGGACCCGGTCGGCCTCCTGGTGGGCCGCGGCGAGCCGGTCGGCGAGGGGGCTGCCCGGCTCGGCGTCGAGGCGGGCGAGGCCGAGGCCCATGCTCAGGGCGACGAGCCGCTGCTGCGCGCCGTCGTGCAGGTCCCGCTCCACCCGGCGGCGTTCGGCCTCGAAGGCGGCGACGAGCCGGGCCCTGGACCGGGTCACCTCGGCGAGCCGTGCCTCCGTCTCGGCCTCGCGCGGGGCGAGCAGCAGATGGGCGACGGCGGCGCGGGCGGTGGCGTACGCGCCGAGCGGGTACAGCAGGACGGCGAGCAGCAGCAGACCGAGCGCGGCGGTGCCGCAGGCCGCCGGGTAGGAGTCGAGGAACCACAGCTTGGCGGGCCGGATGCCGCCGCCGGCGGGGCCGCCCGTGAGCGCGAGCTGGGCGGGCGCGGCGGCGAGGGTGAGGGGCAGCCCCAGCGTGCAGGCGGCCACCGCCAGGTCGAGGGGCCACAGCACGAACGCCATCAGGACGGCGTACGCCAGTTCCCGCCAGGTCGCCTGCTCCCGCACCCGGAGCCGGAGCCAGGCCGCGAGGCCGGGGGCGTCGGGGGTGCGGTGCGGTCCTGGCACCGGGCCCGGCCGCACCAGCCGGGCGCGGCGGCGCTCCAGGGCCCCTACGGGCACGCCCGCGAGGGCGAGGAGTGCGAGCAGGGGGATCCCCACGACGACGAGGCTGCCGACAAGGCCGAGCACGAGGCCCCCGACCAGGACGACCAGGAGGGGTGCCCCCAGCGCGGCCCCCGACAGCACATAGGCGGCCTTCCGCACCGTGCGCTTCACGCTCAGGGCGCCTCGACGCCCGGGTCGGTCTCCCACGGCACGTCGGGGGCCGGGTCGTCGTCGACGCTCACGCCGGATCCCCAGCCGAAGTCCTCGGAGAAGGCGTGCACCTGCGTGACGAAGAAGGCGCAGAAGGCGACGATCAGGCCGAGGAAGCCGAGCACGGCGAGGGTGGCCACCGTGTTCGCGACCGGGCGCGGCGCGTGCGCGGTTGCCCGCTCGGGCCGCTCCGGGGCGTAGTACACGGTCACGATGTCGCCCTCCAGGACGGTCCCCGGGCCGTCCTCCTCCTCGAAGCGGACCGTGCGGCCGTCGCGGGTGACGTACTCGTAGACGTGGTGGAGGGTCGTGGACACGTGGTCGCCGTGTCCGGAGGTCGTGGTGTAGGTGCGCAGACAGCGCGCCTCGGCGGTCAGGCCGCTGCCCCAGGCGCGCCGCACCTGGGTCGAGCGTCTGACGATCGCGGCCCCCATGACGAGGGCCAGGCCCGCCATGAGTGCCGGTACGGCATAGAACAGCAGGTCCATGAGGCCCCCCGATAAGTCCCGCGCACGCCGTCGTGGTCACGTACGGCGTGCGCAGAACCTACCCGTGGGGGGTGGCGGGGATCCTCAGGGAAACCTCAGAACCAGGTGCCGGAGGGGTCAGAAGGTGACGTCGGAGCAGGCGTAGAACGCGTTGCCGGTGTCCGCGACCGTCCAGACGGCGAGGATCACGTGGTGGCCGCTGCGACCGGAGGGGACCGTGCCGCTGTGCGACAGGGTGGCGGGCGGCTGCTGGCTGTTGTAGGGGACGGTGAGGAACGGCTGGGTGTCGAGGGCCGCCCTGGTCAGGGGCTGGCTCTCGTTCCAGCCCTGCTTGGTGATGTAGTAGCGGAAGTCCGTGGTGCGGTGCCGCGCGGTGAACTGCCAGCGGAAGGTGTAGCTCTGGCCGCCCGACAGCTTCGTCGTGGGCCAGGCGTTGCCGTTCGGCTGCGTCGCCTTGTTGAGCGAGCTGAAGCCGGCGAGTCCCGCGGAACAGAGCTTGCCGTCGGCGGGGCCGCCCGCGGGGAAGCCCTTGGGGCCCTCCACGCTCTGCGGTTCGTACTGTATGGCGCCGCAGCCGGTCACCACGCCCTTGGCGCAGTTGATCTGACGGCTTGCGGGCAGGTCGGTGTAGCCATGGCTGCTGGCGCCGCCGGTCGAGAGCACGAACGCTCCGACCGTCGCCATCCCGAGCATGGCGGCGGACAGTTTCTTTCGCATGCTGCGCTCCTGAAGAACGTGGGGGAGTCCTGTGAGCCGTGCGCGCGCTGACGGTCGTGCTGAACTGCCGTGTGACGGGTGGTGCTGTCGCCGCACGGGATGCGATTCGCATGGTCTGGACCTGTGGGGGCGTGCGGTCTAGACCAAGTCCCAGATTATGGCGGGTAGTTGAACATGTCCATACCAATCGTGGAGACGATCCGATCGCACCGAGTCCGCGAAGTCTCCACGCGTTCGCCCTCGGGGCCGTCGTCACCCGCCCCGCGCCGCGCTCGCGGCAAGTTCCCCCCGCGGTGGTCCTGGTCGGCGCTCAGCGCTCTCCGTGCCCGGTACAGAAGGCCACCGTCAGGTCCTTGACCAGCGCCTTGCGCTCGTAGTCGTCCAAGTCGACCAGGCCGCGCGCGGTGAGGCGCGTCACCGTGTCCTCGACGGAGTCAAGCACCGAGGTGAGGACGCCGTCGCGGTGCCGCGCGTCGAGCGCGGCGATCCGGCGCCGGTGCATCGCCTCGGCCACCTCCGGCGCGTACTCGATCCGCGTCGGCTGTACGGAGAAGACCTCGATCCCCACCGGCTCCGCCTGCGCGGCGAGGGCCCGCGTCAGGGCCTCGCCGACGGCCTCCGCGTCGCGCAGCGTCGGGCCGCCGTCGGCCGCGCCCCGCTGCCCGTCGTGAAAGGCGTCGGCGGGCAGCCGCGACAGGACGCGCGCGGCGGTCGCCTCCACGCACTCGCGCAGATACTCCTGGTGGTCGGCGACGGCGAGCGTGGCCCGGGCGGTGTCCCTGACCCGCCACACCACGAGCACCACCACGCGCAGCGCCACCCCGGAGCGGTCCACGGCGGCCATCGGCTCGCTGCGCCAGTGCCGGAGGCGCACGTCCACGCGGCGGCGCAGCAGCAGCGGGTTCACCCACAGCAGGCCGGTCCGCCGCACGCTCCCCCGGTACCGGCCGAACAGGGTCAGGACCCACGCCCCGCCGACCCGGCCGCGCGCGAGCCCCCCGAAGCCGAACAGGGCGAGCGCCCCGGCCCCGGCGAGCACCGCCCACTGCGCGGCGTCGATCCCCGCAGCCCGCGCCGTCCCCGCCCGGCCCGTCGCCCCGGGAAGGACCCGGGGCAGCACCCCGGCCCACCACAGCACGAGCACGCAGCCGGCCGCGCCCACGCCACCGGCGAGCACCCCGACCGCGCCGGGCAGCACCCGGGCCCGCCGCTCGGCCGCCTCCGGGTCGGCCTCGGGCACGGCCACGGGAACAGGCGGCGGGAGCGGCACCGCCGACCGGCCCGCCGCCCGGGGGCGCGCCGAGCCGCCGCGCACCACGGCGGAGGGCAGCGCGGCGGAGGAGAGCGCGGCGGAGGGCAAGGTGGTGGAGGGCAGGGCCACCCCCGCCGGGTCCCGCGGATCGTCGCGGAACAGCAGGTGGACGGGGATCTCCGTGGTGGCCTCGCTGTGGATCAGGCGGGGCGAACGGCCCGCGGCCCCCGCCGCACCACCGCGCCCCCGCCCCTCGCCGGACTCCGGGCACCGCTCTGTCGTCGTGCTCATCTCTGCCTCCGTCGCCGTCGTCGCCGCCGTCGCCTCCCTCATCGGGGCCCCGCCGCGCACGGGCCCCTCACCGGAACAGCCGCCGCCACGTCTCGGGCCCCGGGACCCCGTCGGCCGCGCCGCCCCGCCAGCCCTGCGCCCGCTGGAAGGCCTCCACCGCCCGGCGGTCCGCCTCGCCCCAGCGCGGCCCGGGCCCGGCCGCGTAGTACGTGCCGAAGCCCTTGCGCACGAGCTGCCGCCCGAGCAGCTCGACGTACGCGTTGCTCCGCCCGGGCCGGAAGTGGCCCTTGCCGGGGAAGGCGGGAACGCGCTGCCCGGCCCCGGAGCCGCGCCCGGCCGGGATGTCCCGGCCCTTGCCCGTGACCAGGTACGACCAGGTCAGCGGGCCCGGGATGCCGTCCGCTGACGCCCCCGTCCAGCCCTGCGCCCGCTGGAAGGCCCGGGTCGCCCTGCGGTCGGCCTCGCCCCAGCGGGGCCCCGGCCCCGACCGGTAGTAGCGGGCGCCGCCCCGGGCGACGAGGAGCCGCCCGAGCCGGGTGACGTGCGCGTTGTGCGCGCCGGGGCCGAAGGCGCGCGCGCCGGGATAGCGGGCGGGCGCCGCCGCCGCGTCCGCGCCGACCGGGCCGCCCGGCGCCCGCAGGGCCTTGTACCGGTAGGCCTGGTAGCGGTCCGCGTCCTTCCAGTACGCGTAGGGCGTGGCCTTCTTGCGGGTGTACGGCCGCGCCTGCTCATAGGCGAGATAGGAGGTGCGCGAGGAGTCCGTCCAGCCACCGAAAATCGTCACGTGCGAGCCCCTCTCCGGGTTCACCGGATTGTGGAACAGGAGAATGTCCCCCGGGGCGAGGGCGGCCTTCGAGACGCGCGTCCCGTACTGGCCGAGACTGCCCGTCCATTCGTTTCCGCCGAGATTCCAGGCCATGGAGACAAAGCCCGAGCAGTCCTGCCGGTAACCGTCTCCCCAGAAACTCCGCAGGTTGTACGGCACCCGCGCGTTCACCCAGCGCTTGGCCCTCGCCATGATCTCGGCGCGGGTGGTGGGGCGCAGCACGGCGCCGTGCGCGCTCGTCCCGTGCAGCGGGGTCTGCCGGCCCTGCGGGGTGCCGGGGTCGTCCCCATCCGGGGCCGCCACCCCTGCCCCCACCTGCGGAAACGCGCCCACGGGCGGGGCTGCGGCGGCGGGCGGCGCCTGGCCGGTGCCGAGCACGGAGCCGGCCGCGGCGGCGAGGACGAGGGCGCGCCGGGCGCCGTGCGCACCCGGGTGGCCGCCCCGGCCCGGTGACAGCGCGTGGGTTCCGGAGCGCCGCCAGTACACGCACCCGGGGCAGGCGCAGTCGCTCGCGGGCCTGAATTCCTCGAATGCCGGAGCGGTATCCATGCGATTCCCCTCACATCCGCCGGGGTGCCCGGGGAAGGCTCCCGGCCGGGTTCGTCCGCGCATCTGCATATCCGTCAGTTTTCCAACTGTCCCGGGATACCGCATGTTGACGGTCCGAATGATGGAGAGGGCCGGGGACAGAGCCCTCCCATCCATCCCGCCCACCACTCCCCCGGAAGCGACCCCCGCCCCGAGGCGGTCAGGACCACCCCCGAACATCCGGTAGAGTTATCTCTGTCAGCAGGCGCCGCTAGCTCAGTTGGTTAGAGCAGCTGACTCTTAATCAGCGGGTCCGGGGTTCGAGTCCCTGGCGGCGCACGATGACGATGGCGAGGCATGTTCGCGGAATACGCGAACCGGCCTCGCCATCTCTGTCTTTGCGCGGCTCCGCCGCGCGTCGTGGGGGCTTCGCCACCCACACCCCCCAGAGCAGCGAAAGCCCTCCGTCACCGACGGGGGGCTTTCGTCGTTCTGCCGCTACCGTTGCGCCATGGCGCGGGACATCCAGGAGCGGATCAAGAAGCTCATCATCGACCAGCGGCTGCCCTCCGGCTCCGTACTGCCGACCGAGCCGGAGCTGATGGAGCGCCTCGGCGTCAGCCGGAACTCGGTGCGCGAGGCGCTCAAGGCGCTCCAGGCCATGGGCATCGTCGAGATCCGGCACGGCTTCGGCACCTACGTCGGGCCGATGTCGATGGCACCCATGATCGAAGGCCTCACCTTCCGCACCGTCGCCGGGCACTACCGCGGCGAGGACAGCCTGCTCCAGCTCCTGGAGCTGCGCGAAGCCGTCGAGACCGGGCTCATCGCGCGCCTCGCGGGCTCCCTGCCGCCCGCCGACCTGGCCGACCTCGACGCGCTCGTGGACCGCATGGACGCCGAGGCCGCCGGGCCCGGCGGCGAGGTGCGCGCCGAGACCGACCGCGCCTTCCACGCCACGCTCTACCGCTGCCTCGGCAACCGGCTGCTCGGCGAGGTCCTCGAGGCGTTCTGGGACGCCTTCCACAAGGTCCGCACCGACCTCGTCCCCATGCCGCAGGACCCGAAGATCACCTGCCGCCAGCACCGCGAGATCCTCGACGCGGTGCGCTCATCGGACGTCCTGCGCGCCGAACGGGCCATACGGGAACACTTCGGCAACATTCGTACCCGTTTGAGCGCACCCGCCTCAACAGCGCCCGCCAGCCCCACTTATGACCGGTAAACTCCTTGTTTTCACTCTTGCGATCATGCAAGGGCGCATAGAACCCTGACGGAAGGCTCACGGGGGCTCACGGAGCCTCGACTCTCACGGGGCGCGCGGCGCGGGGCAGTTGGGGGCTCGGACGCCACCCGTGCGACGGGATTCCTCATGAACACCGGGACAGGGGGTCCCCGCGTTCATGAACGGATGCCAAGGGGGGCATCATGCAACCGGAAGGCCACGTTTCGCTGTCCTAGCGAGGGGTGGCCTACCACTTGATGCGCTCGCGCAGGTCGAGGGGGACCACCGCGGGCGAAAGGACCGACGACCACGCGGGAGAGCCGCGTGCGGGGGGATGACTCATGACGTCGACGCCACCGGGCGAGCGGCACGGCGACCCGTCCCAGACCACCCAGCTCCGCGTGCTCTCGCACCGGACGGGAGGCCTGAGACGCATCAAGAAGACGCTGCCGCGCTACGACTACGAGCACTACAGCCGCCTCGCCGGCCCCCTCACCCAGCCCGACCCGGCCAAGCCCTACAAGGTCCAGTACCGCTCCCTGCTCTCCCAGGAGCCGCACCGGATACGCGCGGCCCTCATGCTCGGCGCGGCGCCGCTGCTCTCCCTCGTCCTGCTCGCCTGGCTGCTCCAGCCCGAGCACTGGACGGAGCGCGACTACCCCGCGTATGACTTCTTGCCCGTGCTCGACGTCGTCATGCTCGTCTCGATCGGCTTGATCGAGTTCTTCCGCTGCATGAACGTCCTGTCCAACGCGCACGCCACGCTCGTCGCCCGTGACCCGATCCCCGTCGTGCCCGAGACCGGCACCCGCGTCGCCTTCCTCACCTCGTTCGTGCCCGGCAAGGAGCCGATCGAGATGGTCACCAAGACCCTCGAAGCAGCGGTCAAATTGCGCCACCGCGGGCTCCTGCACGTGTGGCTGCTCGACGAGGGCGACGACCCGGAGGTCAAGGCCGTCTGCGCGCGCCTCGGCGTGCACCACTTCTCCCGCAAGGGCGTCGCGAAGTGGAACCAGGCCAAGGGCCCGCACCGCGCCAAGACCAAGCACGGCAACTACAACGCCTGGCTGGACGCGCACGGCGACGCCTACGACTACTTCGCCTCCGTGGACACCGACCACGTCCCGATGCCCAACTACCTGGAGCGGATGCTCGGCTTCTTCCGCGACCCGGACGTCGGCTTCGTCATCGGCCCGCAGGTCTACGGCAACTACGACACCTTCGTCACCAAGGCCGCCGAGTCCCAGCAGTTCCTCTTCCACGCCCTGATCCAGCGCGCGGGCAACGCCTACGGCTCGCCCATGTTCGTCGGCACCTCCAACGCGGTGCGGATCAAGGCCCTCAAGCAGATCGGCGGCCTGTACGACTCGATCACCGAGGACATGGCGACGGGCTTCGAGATCCACCGCCACAAGAACCCGGTGACCGGAAGGAAGTGGAAGTCCGTCTACACCCCGGACGTGCTGGCCGTCGGCGAGGGCCCGAACGCCTGGACGGACTTCTTCACCCAGCAGCTCCGCTGGTCGCGCGGCACGTACGAGACGATCCTCAAGCAGTTCTGGAAGGCACCGTTCTCGCTGCCGCCGGGCCGGCTGTTCAACTACACGATGATGGTCATCTTCTACCCGATGTCCGCCCTGAACTGGATCCTCGCGGCCCTGAGCTGCGCCCTGTTCCTCGGCCTCGGCGCCTCCGGCGTGAACATCGACCCGACCATCTGGCTCATGCTGTACGGCAACGCGTCCGCGCTCCAGATCGGCCTGTACATCTGGAACCGCCGCCACAACGTCTCGCCGCACGAGCCCGAAGGCTCCGGCGGTATCGCGGGCATGGTGATGTCGGCACTCTCGGCCCCGATCTACGCGCGCTCCCTCATGGACGCCGCGCTGCGCCGCAAGAGCAGCTTCGTGGTCACGCCCAAGGGCGACTCGGCGAGCCCGGACACGCTGTTCGGCACGTTCCGGATCCACCTGTTCTTCATCCTGGTCTTCGCCGGTTCCATCGCGGCGGCGTACGTGTACGACCACGCGCACCCGGCGATGGTCATCTGGGCCACCTTCGCGCTGCTCGTCACCGCCGCGCCGATCTTCGCCTGGCGGCACGGCATGCGGCAGGAGCGCAAGAAGCCCCCGGCGCCCGCGCGCGGCGGCCCCGTGGTGCCGGAGCAGCAGACGCTCCCGGCGCGGCAGTTCGCGCCGCACAGCGCGCCCCCGCACGCCCACCCGGCCGCGCACGCGCCCCAGCAGAAGCCCAGCTGGGCCTCGGCGCCCACGCACACCTCGAACACCTCGCCGGGTTCGAATGACGACACGATGCAGATCGCCCTCGGGAGCCACGACACATGAGAGACCCCTCAAGCCGCCGCCGTGCCCGCCGGATAGCGATAGGCACCGCGGTGGTGCTGGCGCTGGCCGGCATGAACGGCCCCTGGCTGTGGCGCGTGGGCTCCGAGAAGTACCACAACTACAAGATCAACAAGCCCGAGTACAAGGCGGCGAACGGCCACTGGAAGGTCGTCGACTTCCCCGAGGAGTACCGGCAGAACACGATCCACGCGTCGCTCCTGCACACCGGCAAGATCCTGATGGTGGCGGGCTCGGGCAACAACCAGAAGAACTTCGACGAGAAGAAGTTCGACACCCGGCTGTGGGACCCCGAGAAGAACACCATCAAGAAGATCCCGACGCCCACGGACCTGTTCTGCACCGGCCACACCCAGCTCGCCGACGGCAAGCTGCTCATCGCGGGCGGCACCAAGCGGTACGAGAAGCTCAAGGGCGACGTCACCAAGGCCGGCGGCCTGATGATCGTGCACAACGAGAACCCGGACAGGCCGATCACGCTACCCGCGGGCACGAAGTTCACCGGCAAGAAGAACGGCAAGACCTTCGTCTCGAAGGACCCGATCGTCGTCGAGCGCGCGAAGAAGGTCTTCGACAAGCAGACGGGCGCGTTCCTGCGCAACGACCCGGGCCTCGGCCGCATCTACGTAGAGGCGCAGGAGAGCGGTTCCGAGCACGAGACCGGCACGCAGGACAACTACCGCGTGCAGGGCCTGAGCGGCGCCGACGCCCGCAACACGTACGGCATCGCGCAGAAGCTCGCCCTGGACAAGAAGGACTTCCAGGGCATCAAGGACACCTTCGAGTTCGACCCGGTCGCCGAGAAGTACATCAAGGTCGACCCGATGAACGAGGCCCGCTGGTACCCCACGCTGACCACGCTCACCGACGGCAAGGTGCTCTCCCTCTCCGGCCTCGACGAGATCGGCCAGCTGGTGCCGGGCAAGAACGAGGTGTACGACCCGCGGACGAAGAAGTGGACGTACACCAAGGGCGTGCGGCAGTTCCCGACCTATCCGGCGATCTTCCAGATGGCGAACGGCAAGCTCTTCTACTCCGGTTCGAACGCGGGCTACGGCCCCGCCGACGTCGGCCGTGACCCGGGCGTCTGGGACCTGGAGACCAACAAGTTCAAGAAGATCCCGGGCATGAGCGACCCGGACCTCCTGGAGACCTCCAACACGGTCGAGCTGCCGCCCGCGCAGGACCAGCGCTACATGGTCGTCGGCGGCGGTGGCGTCGGCGAGTCCACGAAGGCCTCCAAGAAGACCCGCGTCGTCGACCTGAAGAAGCGGAACCCGCGCTTCGTGGACGGCCCCGAGCTGGGCACGGGCACCCGCTACCCGCAGGCGTCGATCCTGCCCGACGACTCGGTCCTGGTCTCCGGCGGCTCCGAGGACTACCGCGGCCGCGGCGCCTCCAACATCCACGAGGCCCGTCTGTACGACCCGCGGAAGAACACCTTCGACAAGGTCGCCGACCCGCACGTGGGCCGCAACTACCACTCCGGCTCGATCCTGCTGCCCGACGGCCGGGTGATGTTCTTCGGCTCGGACTCGCTGTACGCCGACAAGGCCAACACGAAGCCGGGGAGCTTCGAGCAGCGCGTGGAGATCTACACGCCGCCGTACCTGTACAACGGTGACCAGCCCGCGCTCGGGGCAGGGCCCAAGACCCTCAAGCGGGGCGCGTCCGGCACGTTCCCCACGAAGGACGCCGCGTCCCTCAAGTCGGCCCGGCTGATCCGGCCTTCGGCCACGACCCACGTCACGGACATCGACCAGACGTCGATCGCCCTGGGCATGAAGAAGTCCGGCGACAAGGTCACGGTGACCGTGCCGAAGAACCGGAGCCTGGTGGAGTCGGGCTGGTACATGCTCTTCGTGACCAACGCGGAGGGCATCCCCAGCAAGGCCCAGTGGGTTCACGTTCCCTAGCCCCCTTGGGGGCGCGGGGAACTGCGCGACCAGCCACAACAAAGCCGCAGACGCGTCTGCTCAGCACTCAGCAGACGCGTCTGCGGCTTTTCGCGCGCTGAGCGCGCAGTTCCCCGCGCCCCTTACGGGGCGTTCTTGGCAAGGCCGAGTGCGTACTCGGGCCACCACTGCCCGGCCTGGGGGCCACCGCGGCAGGTCCCGTCCGACTCACCGGGCCGCTTGACCCAGAGGTACGCGTCGACCTTCGGGTCGCCCGTCTTGGTGGTGGGGGCCTCGCCCAGGGCCCGCCCAGGGGGGTTGCACCAGGGGTCCTTGCCCTTGCCGGTGTAGGGCCCGCGCCCATTGCGGCTGGTGTCGATGACGAAGGGCTTGCCGCCGACCTTGGCGGAGAGGGTCTTGCCGTAGGCCTTGCTGGCCTCGGTGGTCTGGAAGTTGGAGACGTTCACCGCGAAGCCGTCGGCCTGCTCGACGCCGGAGCGCTTCAGCGGCTCGTACAGGCCGTCCGGGTGCGACCAGCCCGCGTTGCCCGCGTCCAGGTAGACCTTGGTGTTCTTCAGGGACTTCAGCTTGGCGATGGCGCCCTTGAGGAGGTCGTAGCGCTCCTCGTGGAACTGCTCGGGCGTGCACTTGTCGACCATGTGCAGGACCGCGTCCGGCTCCAGGACGACCGTGGCGCTGCGGTCGCCGATGCCCTTGGCCACCCCGTCGATCCACGCCCGGTAGGCGTTGCCGTCGGCGGCGCCGCCCTTGGAGAACTGGCCGCAGTCACGGTGCGGGATGTTGTAGAGGACGAGCAGCGCGTCGCGGTCGGCCTTCTCGGCCGCCTCGGTGAAGCCGCGCGCCTCGTCCTCGGGCTGCTCCGGGCCGATCCACTCGCCGACGGGCTGCTCGGCGATCTTCCGGATCCGCGCCGCCTCGTCCTTCTTGCCGTCCTTCTCGTACGCGGCGACCTGCCGCGCCGCGTTCCCGTCGGGGTTGACCCAGAACGGGTCGGTTCCCTTGGGCTGTTGCTCCACCGGGCGGGTCGCCTCGTCGCCGTCCCCGTCGCCGTCGGACGAGCACCCGGCGAGCAGCAGCGCGGCCCCCGTGAGCACGACCGCCGCCGGCACCCCCCTGGCCGCGAAACCCCGTCCGCGACCTGTGTTCTTGCGGTACATCCAGTCCCCCTTGGGCGCACGGTCCGGTGCTCAATCCTGACATAGCCACGAGTGCGTCACGAGGCCGGAAGAGCCCGCCCGGACACCTGTAGGAGAGCTGTTACAGCCCTCCGTAGCGGGGTAGGCGAACCGGTTGGGGGGAGGCGAAAGGGAGAGGCCCATGAAGGCCGTGCCGGACCGCACCCCAGAACTCAGACTGGCACGCGCGCTCGCCGAGACCGTGGTCACGGTCGCCGACGACTTCGACGCGGACCGCCATCTGTGCCGCGTCAGCCAGCTCTGCGCGGAACTCCTCGACGCGCTCGCCGCGGGCGTGTTGTACACGGATGCCGGGGACCGGGTGCGCATCGCCGCGAGCCGCCGCGGCGACGCGCTCGCGCGTGAGCTGCTCGAGGCCCAGCACCTGGGCGGGCCCTGCATCGACTGCTTCGGCACCGGCAAGCCCGTGGGGCCGGTCCGGCTCGCGTCACGGGTCGCGGTGGCCCGCTGGCCCCAGTTCGCGGCACGGGCCCGGGCGCGGGGCGTCGACCTCGCGTTCGCGGTGGCGCTGCGGGCCCGGGGCCGCGTCTTCGGCGTGCTCATCGTCTTCGCGGCGGAGGCCCCGCCGGACGGCGGGCCCGGTGCGCCGGAGCCCGGCGGGGAGGAGGGCACGGGGCGCCAAGGGGGCCGCCAGAGCAGCGCGTTGGGGCTCGCCCAGGCGCTCGCGGACGCCGCTGCCGCCGGTCTGCACAACCAGCGCGTGTACACCGAGTACCGCGATCTCTCCCGGCAGCTCCAGGCGGCGCTCAGCAGCCGCATCCGGATCGAACAGGCCAAGGGGATACTGGCCGAGCGCTGGCAGACCGGGACCGACGTGGCCTTCGACGCGATGCGGCGGTACGCGCGGCGGGAGCGCCTCGTCATGGACACGGTGGCCGGGATGGTGATCCGGGGAGCGCTCGGCGACGCGGCACTGCGGGACGGCCAGGCACCGCCTCCTTAACCCGGGTCCCGTGCCGCCCCCTTGACCGGGCCCCGTGCCGCCCCTCGGCCGGGCCCGGCGCCGCCCCCTAGGCCGAGGGCGGCTTCCGCTCTAGAGTCGTCGTGACGGCCCAAGCCCCCGGCCGGAGTGGAGCGTTCCCCATGCAACGCGCCCCCTGGTGTCCGCGTGCGCCGGGGCGCTCCCCGCACCTCACGACCGATGACCATCCGAAGCCTCCCGCGCCGACGCCGGGTTCCTCCCGCAGCTCGAGCGCGCGCGGTGGAGGGCCGGCCCGGTCGGCGGCTCCGGGGGGAGCGGGTCGTCGACCGGGCGCGGTGGCGGTCGCTCCGGGGCGCACGCCGCCCGCGCGCGGTTCCTTCCAGGGCGCGGTGACCGGTTGACAGTGTCCATGACCACCTGCGACTCTCCCGGCGACAAGTCCATACATCGAGGCGACGGTTGCCAGGAACCCGGTGCGACTCCGGGACGGTCCCGCCACTGTGACCCCACGCGTACGCCTGGGGAAGTCAGGAACTGAACCCGTCGTCCTCCTGCCATGGGGCGTGGAAACCCCAGAAGGAGAGCCACGGTATGTCCGCTTCCGCCGCGCACGGCGCATCACACACCGACACCGCCGCGATACAGTCCGCGACCCTTCAGACCCGCGACTGGCTGATCGCCGCGGGCGCCGTGATCCTCGCGCTCATCACCCTGTACGCCGTCTTCATGGACAACGGCTCGCTGATCTCGGCCACCGGTGACTACCTCCACGAGTTCGCCCACGACGGCCGGCACCTCTTCGGTGCCCCCTGCCACTGATCGGGGCCGCTCGCACCATGACCGCGTCCCCGGAAACTCCCCCTTCCCCGAACTCCCTCACCGCTCCCCGCACTCCGGCTCCTTCCGCCGCCTCCCCGGCGGCGTCGTCCCCCGTCCTCGCGCTCCTCGGCCGCGGCCTCGCGGCCGGGGGCCTGGGCGGGCTCACCGCCGGGCTCTTCTCGCTGCTGCTCGCCGAACCCCTGATGGACCGGGCGATCCGCGCGGAGGAGGCCCGTTCGCAGGCGCACGAGCAGCACGACCCCGGTGCCACCGTGCAGCACCACGAAGAGTTGTTCTCGCGCTCCACGCAACACGCGGGCCTGGTCGTCGCCCTGGTGGTCGCGGGCCTCGCGATCGGCGTGCTCTTCGCCGTGGCGTACGCGCTCGTGCACCGGCGCGACCCGCGCGCCTCGCCCTGGCCGCGGGCGCTGGCGTTCTGCGCGGCCGCCTTCTGCGCGGTCTCCCTCTTCCCCGCCCTGCGCTACCCGGCGATGCCGCCGGGCGTCGGCGACTCCGGCACGGTGGGCGACCGGCAGGCGATGTGGGTCGCGGCAGTCGTGATCAGCGTGCTCGGCATGTTCCTGGTCTGGCAGGTGTACGTGCGCCTGGCCGGCCGGTCGCAGCCGGTGCGGCAGCTCGCGGCGGCGGGCACGGCGGCCGCCGTCCTCGCGCTGCTGTGGGCGCTGCCCGACAACCCGGACCCGACGCCCGTGAGCCCCACGCTCCTGTGGGACTTCCGCATGCTGTCACTCGCCTCGCACGCCCTGATGTGGGTGGTCTTCGCCGCCGTGTTCGGCGGCATCGGCCTGCGGGCGCTGCGCCCAAGAACCGGGGCGGAGGCAGCCTAGGCCCTGTGGAAGTGTGGTGCGGTTCGGCAGCGCCCCGAAGGGGCGCGGGGAACTGCGCGACCAGCCACGACGGACCCGCAGGCGATCGACGGCCCATCGCGGCAATTCCAGCGAAGCGCTTAGGTGTCCACCCCCGTGAGGTACGCGGAGACGACCACGTTGGCCGAGTACGTGCGGCTCGCGCGGTCGAAGGTGCCGCCGCAGGTGATCAGGCGCAGCTCGGCGCGGCCCTCCTCGCGGGGGCCGTAGGCCGTCTTCGCGTCGAAGTCGTCCCGGCCGATCACCTGGACGTCGTCCACCGTGAACTCGGCCACCGCCCCGTCGTCGCGCACCACCCGCACCTTCTCGCCGGGGCGCACGGCGCTGAGGTGGTAGAAGACGGCGGGCCTGCTCTCCGTGTCCACGTGCCCCACGAGCAGCGCGGTCCCGGCGGCTCCGGGCCGCGCTCCGCCGCCGTACCAGCCGACGACGCCCGGCTGCCCGTACGGCGGCGGGTCGACCGCGCCCGCCGCGTCCAGGCCGCGCGCCACCACCGGGGCCCGCAGGCCGAGCGAGGGCACGTCCACGCGCTGGGGCCGCGCGTCGGCCAGCGGCGCGTGCGGCCGTGGCAGTTCGAGGCCGGGGGGCCTGCCGACGGCGGCGATGTCCCCGGTGGTCGGGTCGGAGAGGCCGCCGCGCACGCCGGTGATCTCGCTGCCCCACAGCCACAGGCCCACGAGCAGCACGGCCCACGCCACGCCCATGACGAGACGGCTCGTGCCGTGCGGGGCGTCGGCGCTTTCGGGCTCGGGCCCGGACACCGTCAGTCCGAGCGGCGCCGGCGGACGCTGCGCAGGGCCACGGCGACGGCGGCGGCCCCCGCGAGCACCAGGCCGACGACGGCGTGCCGCGTGCCCGGCCCGGCCTCCTCGGCGACCGCGGCCACGGGCTGAAGGTCGGCGGTGCCGCCGCCACCGGCCCGTACGGGCGCCTGCGGGGTGGCGTCGGCGCCGCCGACCCGGACGGTGCCGACGCCCTGGTGCGGGTGCCCGTCGCAGGTCACGGTGATCTCGTACGTGCCGGAGATCCCGGCCCTGAGCCGCGCCGAGCCGGTGAGGGTCTTCCCGTCGCCCCCGGTCAGCCCGGCGTCCTTCGCGAAGGCCCCCGACCCCGCGGCGCCGGTCGTGCCACGGCACCCCGAGACCCGGACCTCGACCTGCCCGCCCGGCATGCCTTCGGCGGGCGTGACCTGGGCCTCGACCTGGTCCTGGTCGTGCGCGACGGCCGTGCCCGGCGCCGCCACAAGGGCGGCCGCGAGGGCGAGACCCCCCGCGCCACGCACGGCAAGCGAACATATACGCATCGTGAACCTCCTGTACCAGCAGATTCACGCGCGCACGGCCTCAGCGCACCTTCAGCACACCCGTCCGTGCCCCGGCGCCGCCGTGCCTCACACCCGGTCCACGAGGTCGGCGATCGAGTCCACGACCGTGGAGGGCCGGAACGGGTACCGGTCGATGTCGGCCCGGGTGGTGAGCCCCGTGAGCACCAGGAACGTCTCCATCCCCGCCTCCAGGCCGGCGAGGACGTCCGTGTCCATGCGGTCGCCGATCATCGCGCTCGTCTCCGAGTGCGCCCCGATGGCGTTCAGGCCCGTGCGCATCATCAGGGGGTTGGGCTTCCCCGCGAAGTACGGCTTCTTGCCGGTCGCCTTGGTGATCAGGGCGGCGACGGCGCCGGTGGCGGGCAGCGGGCCCTCCGTGGAGGGCCCGGTCTCGTCCGGGTTCGTGCAGATGAAACGCGCGCCGTCGTTGATGAGCCGCACGGCCTTGGTCATGGCCTCGAAGGAATACGTGCGGGTCTCGCCGAGCACCACGTAGTCCGGGGCGTGGTCGGTCAGGACGTACCCGATGTCGTGCAGGGCCGTCGTCAGGCCCGCCTCGCCGATCACGTACGCCGTGCCGCCGGGCCGCTGGTCGTCGAGGAACTTCGCGGTGGCGAGGGCCGAGGTCCAGATGTTCTCGACGGGCACTTCGAGGCCCATGCGGGTCAGCCGGGCCTGGAGGTCGCGGGCGGTGTAGATGGAGTTGTTGGTGAGCACGAGGAAGGGCTTGCCGGACTCGCGGAGCTTCTTGATGAAGGAGTCGGCCCCGGGGATCGGCACGCCCTCGTGGATGAGTACCCCGTCCATGTCGGTGAGCCACGATTCGATGGGCTTGCGCTCTGCCATGGGGTGCACTCCTGCGGGTCTGCGTGAAACCAAGGTGGCGGGTGGGGCGCCGGGACGACGCTGTGCCGACGCCCCCCAGCCTAATCAGGAAGGTTTGATCCCGACCCCGTCGATCACCCAGTACCAGTTGTTGCCTCCGGTGCAGCGGAAGCGGACCTGCGCGGTCCGGGCCCCGGCCGGGACCCGGAGCCGGACGGTCTCGACGACGGACGGGGTGTCGGCGTCGTACGTCTTCACGACGACGGGGGCGCCGCCGTCGTACGAGACGAGCACCTGGCCCCGCTGCGGGTCCTCATGGCGGTAGTACGTCGTGTACGTGAGGGTCGCCGGGGCGCCGCCGGTGACCTCGTACGCGGGGCTGATCAGGGTGGAGTCGAAGGTGCCGGTGACGGGCTTGTCGGACCACTCGTCGCCGTCGGCGACGGCGAAGACGTTCCGGGCCCTGAGGTTGAGTTCGCGGTGCTGGTCGCGCTCGGTCCGCGTCCAGAACTCGTCCGTGGTGAAGGACCAGCCGCGCCACTCGGTGACGCCTCCGCCGCCCATCCGCGTGTTGTCGACGCTCCAGCCGTCCGGCGGGGTGTGGGTGAAGCCGGTGACGCCGGAGCCGATGCCGGTCTCGTCCACGGGCGGCTTCAGGCGGTCCCGCAGCGTGTCGAAGGCGTCGGGGCGCGGCTGCTGCACGGGCCGGCCGTCGAGGCCCCAGGCCGGGTCGACGGGGACGCCGAGGTGGGCGAGGGCGCTGACGGCGACGTCAGGCATGCGCACGTCGTACCGTACGGAACCGGCGGTGAGCCCGCCTCCGACGGCGATGAGGAAGGTCTGCCGCTCGGCCCAGCTGGAGCCGCCGTGGCCCCCGGCGTCCGTGTGGCCGTGGTCGGCGATGACCATGACCAGCCAGTCCTCCTCCCCGTACGCGGGGCGGGCGGCCACGGCGTCGAGGATGCGGCCGACCTGGGTGTCGGCGCCGTGGATCGCGTCGAGGTAGGCACGGCCGGCGGCGCCGCTGGCGTGTCCGGCGTGGTCGATGTTGTCGAGCTGGACGAAGACGGCGTCGGGGTCCTTGTCCGCGAGGGCGGCGACGGCGCGCTTCGTGGTGCCCTCGTCGTACTCGTCGGACGGCGTGGAAACGCGGGTGTCGACCTTCGGCGAGAAGACCGTGTCGGTGAGGGGCGCCCAGGAGGACACGGCGTAGGTGCGCAGGGCGGGCTTCGCGGCTTCGGCGCGCGTCATGAAGTCGGGGTAGCGGGCGAGGTCGTGGCCGGTGAAGTCGTTGTTCACGACCTTGTGCTTGTCGGGCCAGACGCCGGTGAGGAGCGTGGACCAGCCGGGGCCCGACATGGTGGGCGCGAGCGGGTTGGCGTAGATGCTGCTCGGGGCGGTGAGGCCGCGGGCCATCAGGGACTTCAGGCGGGGCGCGTCGGCGTCCTTGACGCGGCCCAGGAGCGTGCCGTCGAGGCCGATGACGAGGACCTTGGGGGTGCGGGCGGCGGCCGCGCGGGCGAGGCCCGACAGGGGCCCCGCGGCGGTGGCGAGGGCGGCGGCGGAGACGAGGAGCGAGCGGCGGCGGATGCCGTGGGACACGATTCCTCCAGGGGGGAGCGGGCAGGCCGGGGCACACCAACGCCCCTGGTGGCACAGGGGCGCTGGTGGATGAGGTGACGTGGGTGGGGGTCAGCTGCCGGTGGCGGACTTCCAGTCCTCGACGTACGAGGTGAGGTTCTCCGAGATGTCTGCCCAGTCCGGCTCGAAGACCTCGACGCCGTCCAGGAGTTTGTCCAGGGCGATGGCGTTGGCGTCGGTGGCCTTGACGTCCTTGCGGGCCGCGAAGCCGCCGCCGATCTCGCTGACCTGGCGCTGGGCGGTCCGGCTGAGGAGGTAGTCGAGGAGCTTCTTGGCGTTGGCGCTGTGCGGGGCCTTGTTGACCAGGCCCGCGGCGTAGGGCAGCGCGAAGGTGGTGGGCTTGCCGCCTTCCTTGGCCGGGAACCAGATGCCGAGGTTGGGCATGTCCTTGGACTGGGCGTAGTTCATCTGGACGTCGCCGTTGGCGACGAGCAGCTCGCCCTTGTCGACCTTGGGCGCGAGCTTGCCGGTGGAGGCGGACGGGCCGACGTTGTTGGACTGGAGCCTGCCCAGGTACTTCATGGCGGGCTCCTTGCCGCCGAAGTCGTGCATGGCCTTGATGAGCACGGCGGTGCCGTCGCCCGCGACGCCCGGCGTGGAGTACTGGATCTTGTTCTTGTACGGGCCGCCGGTCAGCTCGTCCCAGGTCCTCGGGGCCTTGGAGCCCTTCAGCTCCTTCTTGTTGTAGATGAAGCCGAAGTAGTTGTTGACGACGGCCGTCCACTTGCCGTCGGGCGCCTTGTTCGCGCCGTCGACCTGCGCGGAGCCCTCGGGTTCGTACGCCGTCAACAGGCCCTTCTCGTCGGCCTGCTGGATGAACGGCGGCAGCGTGATCAGGACGTCGGCCTGGGTGTTGGACTTCTCGCGGACGGCGCGCTGCACCATCTCGCCGGAGCCGCCCTCGACGTACTTGACCTCGATGCCGGTCTTGTCCTCGAAGTCCTTGAAGACCCGGTCGTACCAGCCGTCGCCGTTCTCGCCCTTGAGGCCGTCGGCGCTGTAGACGGTGACGACCTTGGCGTCGGACGCGGCGGAGTCGCCGCCGCAGGCGGTCAGGGTGGTGGCGAGCAGGGCGCAGCCGCCGAGGGCGGCGAGCGCGCGGACGGGGGTGACGGTACGCATGACGTGTCGTACTCCTTGAAGAGACGGGCTCGGACGGGGTGCGGGGCGGGTCAGCGGTAGGAGGCGCGGGTGCGGACGCGGGAGACCGCGAAGAGGACGAGCAGGGTGGCGCCCATGAGGACCACGGCGAGGGCCGCGCCGGTGAAGGCGGCGCCCCGGTCGGTGGCCGCGTAGACGCGCACGGGCAGCGGCGTCCAGTCCGGCGGGTAGAGCATCATCGTGGCGCTCAGCTCGCCCATGGACAGGGCGAAGCACAGGCCGGCGGCCGCCGTCAGGGACGGCAGCAGGAGCGGCAGCTTCACCCGCCACAGGACGTATCCGGGCCGGGCGCCCAGGGACGCGGCGGCCTGCTCGTACGCCGGGTCGAGACGCCGCAGGGCCGCCGAGACGGACTGGTAGGCGAACGCGGTGACGAGGAGGGCGTGCGCGAGGACGACGATCGTGGACGTGCCGTTGAGGATCACCGGCGGCTTGCTGAAGGCGACGAGGAGCGCGAGCCCGACGACCACCGAGGGCACGGCGACAGGCAGCATGAACAGCGTGTCGAGCCCCCGGCCCCACAGCCGCGCGCCCACGCCGCCGCGCCGCTTGAGCGCGGCGGCCGCCAGGGCAGCCCACGTGCCCACGGCGAGCGCGAGCGCGCTCGCGGCGAGCGCGGTGAGCAGACTGGTGGTGAGGGCCTGGAGGGACTCACCCCTGCTCGCCGCCGCGTAGTGCTCGGTGGTGAACGCGGAGGGGAACGCCCCCGACCAGTGGCCCGCGAACGAGGCCGTGACGATGACGGCGAGCGGCAGCGCGAACACCGGCAGGAAGAGGACGGCGAACACCGCCCACAGCCCCCACTTGCCCTTGCGGCTATGCACCAGCACGACGGCTCACCACCCGGTACAGGCCGTAGAGGCCCACGGAGATCGCGATGTTGACGACGGCGACGACGCAGGCGGCCGGGTAGTCGGACTCCAGCATCGCCTTGCCGTAGATGAGGGTCGGCAAGGTCGTGACGCCCTTCGCCCCGGTGAACAGGACGATCCCGAACTCGTTCAGGCACATCACCAGGACGAGGCTGCCGCCCGCCGCGAGCGCGGGCAGCGCCTCCGGCAGGATCACCTTCCGCACGATCCGCAGGGGCCGCGCGCCGAGGCTTGAGGCCACCTCCAGCTGCGCGGTCTCCAGCTGTGAGAAGGCGGCGAGCAGCGGCCGCATCACGAACGGCGTGAAGTACGTGATCTCGGCGAGCAGCACGACCCACGGCGTGGTCAGGAACTGGAAGGGCCCGTCGCCGCCGCTGCCGGTCGCGTCCGTCCACAGCCCGTTGGCCATGCCCTTGGTGCCGTAGATGAAGAGCAGCGCGAGGGTGATGAGGAACGACGGGAACGACAGGAAGACGTCGATGAACTTGGCGACGGCCTTCCCGCCGGGGAACGGCACGAAGGCGATGACCAGCGCGAGCACGAACCCGAGCACCAGACACCCGACGGTCGCCCCCACGGCCAGCCACACGGTGGTCCCGAGCGCGTCCCGGAACGACTCCGACGCGAACACGTCGGAATACGGCTCCAGTGAGGTCCCCCCACTGTCGGGCCGCACGGACTGCTGCACGACGAGCCCGAGGGGATAGAGAAAGACGGCCCCAAGCAGAGCGAGGGGCGGCAACGCCCAGATGAACGGCGGCACATGACGTCGTTTGCGCTGTGGGCAATCGTCCCGCAGGGCGGGACGGGTGGGCACAGCCCGAGGTGCCGCCCCGCTTTTCACCAGGCCTGGCGTGAGGTCACCCATCCCGGCTCACCCCTGCGGAAAGCAGCACCGCGTCCTCGGGCGCGAAGTGCAGCGTGACCTGTTCCCCCAGCCCAGGGGGCACCCGCAGCTCGCGCACGTCGGCCTTCACCGCGTGCCCGCCCACGTCGACGTACAGCCGATGCGTGGCCCCACGCCACTGCACCTCCGTGACGCTCCCGGTCAGCGCGTTGGGCCCGGGCCCGAGCCCCAGCAGGTGCGGCCGCACGCACAGCGTGGCCGTGACCCCGGCCGCGACCCCGTCGGTGGCGACCTCCACCTCGGTCGCGCCGAGCGACACCGCGCCCTCGCCCACGGACACCGGCAGGAGGTTCGCGTTGCCCACGAAGGAGGCCGTGAACTCCGTGCGCGGGCGCCGGTACAGCTCCTGCGGGGTGCCCACGTCCCGCAGCCTGGCCCGGTCCATGACGGCGATCCGGTCGGCGAGGGTGAGGGCCTCGACCTGGTCGTGGGTGACGTACAGGATGGAGACGTCCGGCAACTCGCGGTGCAGCCGGGCGAGTTCGGCGAGCATGCCGGAGCGCAGCTGCGCGTCCAGCGCGGACAGCGGCTCGTCGAGGAGGAGCACGCCGGGCCGGATGGCGAGGGCGCGGGCGATGGCGACGCGCTGCTGCTGCCCGCCGGACAGCTCGCGCGGGTACCGCTTGGCGTACGCGGCCATCCCGACCATCTCCAGGGCGTCGGCGACGCGCGCCGGGACCTCCGCCTTGCGGGTCTTCCGCGCCCGGAGGCCGAACGCCACGTTCTCGTCGACCCGCATGTGCGGGAACAGCGCGTACTGCTGGACGACCATGCCGATGCCGCGCCGGTGCGGCGGGAGCCGGGTCACGTCGTGGTCGCCGATGAACACCCGCCCGGCGGCGGGCGTCACGAATCCGGCGACGGCCCGCAGGGCGGTGGTCTTGCCGGAGCCGGAGGGCCCCAGCAGCGCCATGACCTCGCCGGGCTCGACGGTCAGGTCGAGCGCGTCGAGGACGACGTTGCCGCCGTACGCGACCGTCACCGAATCGAACCGTATGCCGCTGCTCATGACCCGAAGCCCCGGATCAGGGCGGGCAGTTCCGCCACCGACGGCAGCACGTGCGTGGCTCCGGCGTCCCGCAGGGCCGGCTCGTCGTGGGCCCCGGTGAGCACGCCCGCGACGACCCCGGCCCCGGCGCGTACCCCGCTGCGCATGTCGTACGCCGTGTCCCCGGCGACGGCCACCTCGCGCACCGATTCGGCGGCGCCGGTACGCAGGAACGCGGCGAGCACCATGTCCGGGTAGGGGCGCCCGCGCCCGCCCGCGTCGGCGGGGCACAGGGTGAGGTCCACCAGGTCCCGCCAGCCGAGGGCGGCCAGGATCGCGTCCTGGGTGACGCGGGCGAAGCCCGTGGTCAGGACCACGGTGAGGCCGTCGGCCTTGAGTGCCTCGACGGCTTCGCGGGCCCCGTCGACGGGTGCGACGTGACCGCCCTCGACCAGCTCCCCGTACGCCTTCTCGAAGGCCGCGTTGGCGCGCCGGGCCAGGTCCTCGGCGCCGAACAGGTGCCGGAACACGGAGATCTTGGACTCGCCCATGGTGGCGCGGACGTAGTCGAGCTTCGCCGCGTGGTCGGCGGAGCCCGGCTCGACGCCAAGGTCTCCGGCGGCCGCGGCGAAGGCCCGCTCGACGAGGCCGCCGTCGGCGACCGTGGTCCCGGCCATGTCGAGTACGGCCAGCTTGATGTGCGCGTTCAACTCTCTCACCATCCCAGTTCGTCGGCGGTCCGCTCGGCGATCGCGGGCGAGCAGGTCATGCCGCGCCCGCCGGGCCCGGTGACCAGCCACACCCCGTCGCGCACCTGCTCGCGGTGCACGACCCTGCTGGTGTCGACGCACTGCGCGTACACCCCCGCCCAGCGCCGCCGGACCTTGGGCAGCGGGCGGCCCAGGAAGCCCTCGACGACCTCGGTGAGGTGGTCGTACGGGTCCTCGACGGTGTCGAAGGCGAAGGGGTGCTCGTACTCGTGGGTGTCGCCGATGGTCAGGCCGCCGTCCGCGCGCTGCACCATGAGGAGCTGCATCTTGTGCGCGGCGGCCGTGGGGGGCTGCGCCTGCCCCGCGTTGAGGGCGTCCAGCTCCGGCGACCGGTAGGCCGGGTAGTAGCGGAAGCTGTCGGCGTCGGCGACGGACGTGGTGAGCGGCTCGCCCAGCGGGTCGGTCTGCATCATCTGGAGCCGCACCCGGCGCACCGGCAGCTCCGGCGCCAGCTCGCGGACGAGACCGCCGAGCCAGGCGCCGGTGCACAGCACGACGGCGTCGCCGGTGTGCACGTCGCCGTGGTCGTCGCGCACGGAGGCGGGGCCGGTCACGTCACGGACCTCGCGGCCGGGCAGGAAGGTGTAGCGCGGGGACTTCAGGAGTTCCTCGCGCAGGCGCAGCTGCGCGGTGCGCGGCTCGACGGCGGCGTCCCGCTCGCACCACAGGGCGGCGGTGAAGTCGCCGCGAAGCGCCGGGTTGAGCGCGCGGGCCTCCTCGGCGGCGAGCAGCTTGTAGCCGCGCGCGGCGGCGTCGGGGCGGGCGAGCGCGGCCTCGGCGACGGCGCGCTCCCGCTCGGTGCGCACGAGGGTCAGCGAGCCGTTGGCCCGGAAGCCGAGGCCCGGGACGCGGGCGCCGATCCCCTCCCACAGCTCGCGGGCGCGCAGGGCCGTCTCCAGCTCGTCGCCGCCCGCGCGGCCGCTCACCCATATCTGCCCGAAGTTGCGCAGGGACGCGCCCCGGGCCTCGCTCTCGCGCTCGATCTGTACGACCTCGTGGCCGCGCTCCACTGCGTGCCAGGCGTGCATGGTGCCCACCACGCCTGCTCCTACGACGATGACTCTCACGGCGGAAACGCTCCTTTCGGCGGGTGACCCGGCGGGGGCCGGACAGCAACCAAAGGGTGAACTGCCGCGCAAGTTTGGACTAGACCCGTTATCTTTCCGTTATCACCCGGCTCCAACTGGCGCCCTTTAAGGGATAGTTGGGCCGGAATTGCGCCGACGGCTCAGCCGAGGTGCGTCGTGAACGAGAAGCGGTCGCCCCGGTAGAGGGTCCGCACCCGCTCCAGGGGGCCGCCCTCCGTGTCCCGCGACACCCGGTGCAGCAGCAGCATCGGCAGCGCGGGCGGCGTCCCGATGAGCAGCGCCTCGCGCGGCGTCGCGAGCACCGTCTCGATCCGCTCGTCGGCGTCGCCGAACGCGATGCCCAACTCGTCGCGCAGGTACGCGTAGAAGGACGAGTCGGGGTCGAAGTCCGCGTCGAGGCGCGGCACGCGCGCCACCGCGACGTACGTGCTCTCCAGGCCGACCCGCTCGTCGTCGGCGAGCAGCACGCGCTCCATGTGCCAGACGGGCTCGCCCCGCTCGGCCCCGATGTCGGCGGCGAGGGCGGCCGGGCAGGCGAAGCGGTCGAGGGAGATGAGGGTGCGGCCCGGGGTGCGGCCCTGTCTGCGCACGCCCTCGGTGTAGCTGGCGAGGGACAGCGGCTGCTCCAGCTTGGGCCCGGCGACGACCGTGCCGCGCCCCTGCCTGCGCAGCCTGCCCTCGAGCAACAGCTCGCGCAGCGCCTGCCGCACGGTCTCGCGCGCCACCTCGTACCGCTCGGCGAGGTCCCGCTCGGTGGGCAGCGCCCGGCCCACCCCCAACTCCTCGATCAGCTCCGCGATGCGGGCCTTGACCGCGTAGTACTTGGGGATGCGGCCGTGCTCGGGGATGCCGGAGCGAACCGGCCCGCCGGGGAGGTGGGTGGGCAGGGCGGTGAGGTTTTCCTGGTGGTCCACGGGGGGATCGTCGCACGTGGCCGTGCGGCCGGGCTGGACGGCTGGGGCCGGGTGGCCCCGGGCCCCGTGCTGGGGCCGGCCCCCGGGCCCCACGGGCTCCGCCGGGGTTGCCACGGTAGGTCGTTGGTCGTCCGCCGGGCCGTCGTGGCTGGACGCGCAGTTCCCCGCGCCCCTTCGGGGCGCTGCCACGATGGGCTGTCGGCCGTCTGCGGGAGCGTCCTGGCTGGGCGCGCAGTTCCCCGCGCCCCTTCGGGGCGCTCCCCCAAGCGCTGGCCGTTCAGCGGGTCCTGGTCGGCAGGCGGCGGGCGGCTGCCATCAACGTCGTGCCGGTGAGGAGGAGGGCGGCGGCCGTGGCGCTCAGGGTGAGGAGGGTGCTCGGGCCGGTCCTCGCCAGTTCGGCGGGGGACTGCCAGGTGCCGCCGTCGCCGACGACCTCGAACGGGTACTCGTCGGACTCCCCGACCCAGTCGCCGTCCTCGCCCCTGCGCTGTACGACGGCGGCACTCGCCACCACGCGGTCGGACCCGGCCCCTGAGGTGAACGCGAGCCGCACGGGGACGTTCACCGGCCGACCGGGCCGGGCGGTGAACCCGCCCGCCCCGTCGTCGAGGACCCCCACGCTCTCCCCCCGCCCGGTCCCCTCGAACGCCACCGCCCGCCAGCGGCCCCCCGCCCGGAACTCGAGGCGTGCCTGGCCGGGCCGCAGCTTCCCCTTCCGGTCGACGAGGACGACGACGGGGTGGAGGTGCGGGCAGGTGTCGCCGGTGGTGTTCACGAGCCTGAGGGACCAGGTCCCGTAGCCGCCGCCCGCGTAGTAGACGGCCGGGCCCTTCCGGAGGCGGGCCTGGACGGGGAAGTCGGCTGCGGCGGTCGCGGAGCAGACGGCGCGCGGCCCGGGGCGCGGGGCGGCTTCGGCCACGGCGGGCATCAGGGCGGCGGCCACGGCGGTGACGCCTGCGGCCAGGCGGCAGCGGAGTCGCATGCGGGACCTCTGCTCAGCGCGGGCGGGCGGGCGCGTCGAACTCGCGCCGGGACGTGCCCTGTTGCCCCGCCGGGAGGCAACAGGCCGAGGCCGACCCTGCCACGGGCCCGCGCCCCCGCCCCACCGCCGCCACCCCGCGCGGCCGACCGGCCGCGGAATTCCCCTCGAACAGCCGATCCCGCCGCCCGTCAGCCGCTCCGCCGGGCCGGCAGTGCCACGTCCGCGCGGCCGAACAGCGGGGCGAGCACCAGCTGCGCGGCCCCCTCCGCGACGCCCCGCTCGCCGCCCGGCGCGACCGCGACGCCCACGCGGGCGTCCGCGCCATCACGCCGGGACCGCGCGGCGACCACGTCACCGACCCCTCGTACGAAAAGGTCCTCGGCCGCCGCCACGGTCCGCCCGCCGAGCAGGACGAGGTCGATGTCGAGGAGCGAGACCAGATTGCCCGCGCCGGTGCCGAGCAGCCGGGCCGCCTCGCCGAGGTCGCCGCGCGCCACGGCCGCGAGGCACAGCGCCTCCAGGCAGCCCCGGTCGCCGCACTCGCACACGGGCCCGTCGAGCAGCACCACCTGGTGCCCGAACTCGCCCGCGCCGGTGCGGGCGCCCCGGTAAAGGCCGCCCCCGAGCACGAGACCCGCGCCGAGCCCCGTCCCCAGATGCAGATACGCGAACGACTCCGCGCCCCCGGCGAGGGCGATGCCAAGGGCGGCGGCGTTCGTGTCCTTGTCCACCACCACGGGCGCCCCGAGCCGCTCCGCGAGGACCTCCCGCAAGGGGTACCCGTCCCACCCGGGGAACCCGGTGACCCGGTGCAGGACCCCTCGTACATGGTCGAGCGGCCCCGGCAGAGCCACCCCCACGCCGAGCACGGCGGACGGCGCCCCCGCGACCAGCGCCCGCACCTCCCGGGCGACCAGGTCCACCACGGCGTCGGCCCCCGCCGCGAAGTCCACCCCCACCCGCCGCTCGGCCACCACGGCCCCGGCCAGGTCCACCAGGACGGCGATCAGGGCGTCCCGCTCCAGATGCACGCCCACCGCGCCCCCGGCCTCCGGCACGAGCCGCAGGACCGTCGCCGGCTTCCCCCCGGTGGAGGCCCGGCGCCCGGCGTCGGCGACGAGGCCGTCCGCCCGCAGCCGCGCCACGATCTTGCTGACGGCCTGCGGGGTGAGGCCCGCCCGCGCCGCGAGTTCGAGGCGGCTGACGCCCTCGCCCCCCGCGTCGCGCAGCAGATCGAGCACGACCGCCGCGTTGTGCCCGCGCAGCGCCCGCAGATTCGCCCCTGTCGGACCGGTCGCCCTGGAGTTAGCCCTGTTCACCCCTCCATTGTCGCGGTCGCTTGCACTTTGGCAACAGCGTTGCCAAAGTGGAGGTCATGACTGAAGGCAAGAACGACCTCCGCGTCGGCCTCATCGGGTACGGCCTCGCGGGCTCCGTCTTCCACGCCCCGCTGATCACCGCCACCGACGGCCTCGCGCTCGACACGGTCGTCACGTCGAACCCCGAGCGGCAGGCCGAGGCGACCACGGCGTACGGCAGCCGGACGGCCGCGTCCGCGGACGAGCTTCTGGACCGCGCCGACGAGCTGGACCTCGTCGTGATCGCGTCGCCGAACAAGACGCACGTACCGCTCGCGACCGCGGCGCTCAAGGCGGGTCTGCCGGTCGTCGTGGACAAGCCGCTCGCGGGCACCGCCGCCGACGCCCGGGACCTCGCGGCCCTCGCCGACGAGCGCGGCCTGCTCCTGTCCGTCTTCCAGAACCGCCGCTGGGACAACGACTTCCGTACGCTCCGCAAGCTGCTCGCGGCCGGTGAGCTGGGCGACGTGTGGCGCTTCGAGTCCCGCTTCGAGCGCTGGCGCCCGCAGCCCAAGGGCGGCTGGCGCGAGTCCGGCGACCCCGAGGAGATCGGCGGGCTCCTGTACGACCTGGGGAGCCACGTCGTCGACCAGGCCCTGGTGCTCTTCGGGCCCGCGGCGCGCGTGTACGCGGAGGCGGACGTCCGCCGCCCGGGCGCCCTGGCCGACGACGACACCTTCATCGCGATCACGCACGCCGGCGGCGTCCGCTCGCATCTGTACGTGAGCGCGACCGCCGCCCAGCTCGGCCCGCGCTTCCGCGTCCTCGGCTCGGCCGCGGGCTATGTGAAGTACGGCCTCGACCCCCAGGAAGCCGCCCTGCGCGAGGGCAGGCGCCCCGGCGGCGAGGAGGCCGAGGGCCCGTGGGGCGCGGAGCCCGAGTGCATGTGGGGCCGGGTCGGCTCCGGCGAGTCCCCGCTGACCGGCGGCGGGCGCCCCGAGCCCACGCTGCCCGGCGACTACCCGGCGTACTACGCGGCGGTGGCCGCCGCCCTGCGCGGCGAGGGCGCCAACCCGGTCACCGCGCACGAGGCGGCCGCGGCCCTGGACGTCCTGGAGGCCGCGCGCCGCTCGGCCCGCGAGGGCGTGGCGGTGACGCTGTGACGGCCCGGCCGCCCGAGCCGACGGCGCCCTCCGTCGAGGAGATCGAGGAGCAGGAGCGCCGCCTCGTCCTGCGCCGCTTCACGCACGAGGACGCCTGGGCGCTCGGCTGCCTCCTGGTGGAACTCGCGCGCGAGCGCAAGGCGCCCGTCGCGATCGACATCCGGCGCGGCGGCCAGCAGGTCTTCCACGCGGCGCTGCCCGGCTCCACGCCGGACAACGACGCCTGGATCGACCGCAAGCGCCGCGTCGTCGAGCGGTACGGCTGCTCGTCGTACCTGGTGGGCAGCCGGTTCCGCGCCAAGGGCACGACGTTCGAGGCCTCCTCGCGCCTCGACCCCGACCGGTACGCGGCGCACGGCGGCGCGTTCCCGATCGGGGTCGAGGGCGTGGGCGTCATCGGCACGGTGACCGTCTCGGGCCTCCCCCAGGTCGCGGATCACGCCCTGGTGGTGGAGGCCCTGGAGCGGTTCACCGCCTCCTGACGCCCCGGTGGGGGCCTGTCACTCGAAGTCCCCCGCGCGGCGGCGGCGTACCGTCACCACGACCGTGACACCGGCCGCGAGCAGCGCGGCGGCGATCCCGCCCACGAGCGCCAGCTCCCCGGACGAGGCACCGGTGTGCGCCATCTCGTCGGGGCTCTTGGTCGGCCGCGGGTGCGGATGCGTGGGCGAGTCCGTCGGGGACGGCGTCGGCGACGGGTCCGTCGGGGACGGTGACGGTGACGGATCGTCACTGTCTGACGGGGACGGTGACGGTGACGGGCCGTCACTGTCGGACGGAGAGGGCGACGGCGACGGATCATCACTGTCCGACGGAGACGGTGACGGCGACGGATCGTCACTGTCCGACGGGGACGGCGACGGCGACGGGCCGTCACTGTCCGACGGAGACGGCGACGGCGACGGGCCGTCACTGTCCGACGGAGACGGCGACGGCGACGGATCGTCACTGTCCGACGGAGACGGCGACGGCGACGGATCATCACTGTCCGACGGAGACGGCGACGGCGACGGATCATCACTGTCCGACGGAGACGGCGACGGCGACGGCGTGGTGCACGTCGGCAGGTCCCCGTTGAACGGGTAGGCGTGGAACTCCTGGCCGCCGCCCGCCCCCGAGGTGTGCGTCAGCGAACCCACCGTGAAGAAGCGCCCGTTCATGCCGGGCAGCGTCACCGACGTCGTACTCCCCGGCGATCCGACGAGCACGCTCCCCTGGAACTGGCCGCTGCCGCCGAAGGTGACGGTGGTCGCGTCCGGGAAGTTCCAGAGGAGCCGTTCGCGCAGACCGTCGGGCAGGCCGCCCATGTAGGTGCGGATGGTGCGCTCGTCACCGGTGAGGTTGACGAGGACGGTGGCGCCGGCCGGGATGCCCCGGAAGACGATGCCCTGGTCGCCGCCCGTGCGGCTGACCATGTCGAAGTCGACGTTGAAGACCTGGATCGCGGACGTGCCGTCACCGGTGAACACCGTCTCGCTGCCGTTGTTGACCGCCGTGCCGGTGGCCGTCCGCGGCGCGCCCTGGTCGTACGCGTAGCACTGGCTGGCCTCCATGAGCTGGCCCGGCAGCATCGCGTACGGGTCGGTCGCCCCGGCCACCTGGACCGCCGGCGGGGCGACCGTCCCGCTGGCCGAGCCCTCGTACACGACGCGTCCTGAGACGCTGCCCTCCTCGGCGAGCAGCCGCTGCCCGGGGGCGACCGTCAGATCGCCGCCCGTGGTGAGGAAGTCCGAGCCGTTGGGCGGCGGCACCCGCGAGCCGACGCCCGCCACGCCCACGTTGTAGATCTGCGAGGCCCCGGCCCGCTTGTTCATGTCGAAGTCGCCGAGCACGACGACCTTGCCCTCGGCCTCCGCCGCCGCCTCGCGGACGAGCATGTCCTCGCCCACGAAGACGTTGATGTTCTCGTCGCGGCCTGCCACGGGACCGTTGTTGACCTCGGGATACGTACCCGGGCAGGCGTCGCCCTTGCACGGACCGAGCCCACCGGGCAGGGGGTCGGCGACGCCCTGCCCGGCCAGGCCGCCGACGACCGTGGCCGCCGCTACCGCGACAGCCACTGCCAGATATGCTGATCTTTTTCTTCGCATACCTGGAAATATGCGTATTACTGACACCGGGTGCGGGAGACACGCTCAGCACTCCCCCCATTAGGCCGACCAGCGGCAGCCGTGACGGCCCGCGGGAGGGCCCCGCCGCGCGTCAGGCGTCCTTGAGCACCTGCCGCTGTCGCCCGAGCCCCTCGATCTCCAGCTCCACCACGTCCCCCGCCCGCAGATAGGGCTTCGGCTCCGGCCGGCCGAGGGCGACCCCGGCGGGCGTCCCCGTGTTGATCACGTCGCCCGGGTACAGCGTCATGAATTGGCTGACGTACCGCACGACCTCCGCCACCGGGAAGATCTGCCGGGCCGTCGTGCCGTCCTGCTTCAGCTCGCCGTTCACCCACAGCCTCAGGGACAGGGCCTGCGGGTCCACCACCTCGTCCGCCGTCACCAGCCAGGGCCCGAGCGGGTTGAAGGTCTCGCAGTTCTTGCCCTTGTCCCAGGTCCCGCCGCGCTCGATCTGGAACTCGCGCTCGGACACGTCGTGCGCCACCGCGTAGCCCGCGACGTGCGTGAGCGCCTCCTCGCAGGAGTCCACGTAACGGGCGGTGCGCCCGATGACGACCGCCAACTCGACCTCCCAGTCCGTCTTCACCGAGCCGCGCGGCACGAGCACCGCGTCGTCCGGACCGACCACCGTGTCCGCCGCCTTCAGGAAGACGACGGGCTCGGCGGGCGGCTCGGCGCCCGCCTCGACGGCGTGGTCGTGGTAGTTGAGGCCGATGCACACGACCTTGCCGATCCGCGCGAGCGGCGGCCCGACGCGCAGCCCGGCCGGGTCGAGCGCGGGCAGCCCGCCCGCGTCGGCGGCGGCGCGCACACGGTCGAGGGCGGTGTCGTCGGCGAGCAGCGCGCCGTCGATGTCGGTGACGACGGCGGACAGATCGCGCAGGGTGCCCCCGGCGTCGAGCAGCGCCGGGCGCTCGGCGCCCGGCGTACCGACTCGCAGCAGCTTCATGGTCCGTCTCCCTTGGTCGGGCCCGGGACGACCGATGGGGGTGCGGCGCCATCGGAGGTTCGGCCGATCCTCCAAGCTCGACGTCCGGCCCGCAAGACCCCGTTCACGTACTGGACCGTCACATGGCCGTGGCCATGGCTCCCGTCGCCCCCTGCGGCATGTTCCGGTACAGGACGGCCCGCTCCACCGCGCTCCAGGTCGTGCTGGTCACGATGTACAGCGCGGCCGCGAGCGGCACGACCGCCACGGAGAACAGCGTCATGAAGGACATCAGCGGCATGAACTTGGTCATGGCGGCCATCGCCTGCGCCCCGGGCACTTGTTCGCCGCCCTGGGCCGCGGGCAGCGGCGACCCGGCCAGCTGTCGCTTCGTACGCCGGTAGTTGAAGGTGGCGACGGCGGCCACGAGCGCGAAGAGGACCAGGTAGACGAGGCCCGCCCCGCCGAGCACGCCGCCGTCGCCGAGCGCGTCGGCCCAGTGCCCGCCGAGCGGCGCCGCGAGCAGCTTGTGGTCGAGGAGCGCGTTGGCCTCGCCGCCGATGTCCGAGCTGGAGAACAGGTGGTAGAGCAGGAAGAAGACGGGCAGCTGGAAGAGGCCCGGCAGGCAGCCGGCCAGCGGCGACACGTTCTCCTTGCGGTGCAGTTCGAGGACCGCCTTCTGGAGCTTCTCCGGGTTCTTGCCGTGCTTCTTCCGCAGCTCGGCGATCTGCGGGTTGAGCTTGGCGCGCGCCTTCTGGCCGCGCGCGGCGGCCCGGGACAGCGGGTGGATCAGGAGACGTACGCAGGCGGTGACCAGGACGATGGCCGCGGCCATGGCGGAGCCGTGGAACAGCGGATCGAGCAGGTCGGCGAGGCGCGCGACCAGGTCGGCGATGAAAGACATGGGTGAGCCCTCCGGGGGTCTCGTCGTGCCGGGGGTGAGGTGCGTCGGCATGACGACCCGCGCGGGGTCCGGGGGTGGAGCGGGGACTTCCCTACGCGGCCGTCAGGAGGGGACGGCCGGGTGCTCGCGGGCGCGTGCGTCCCCGGGCGTCGGGGTCGCGCTGCGGCAGGAAGGCGGTGCGCCGCTCGCGGTCGCGGATGGCGGTGCGCACGCGGGTGCGCGGCACGGCGGGCGCGGAACGCGCGGCGAGCAGGGAGCACAGGGCGAGGGCGGAGCCCGCGGCGGCGGTCGCGGCGAACGCGACGGCGCCCACGAGGCTGCCGGTGTCGGCGAGGACGGTCTCGACGAGCAGGACGAAGAGCAGGACGGCGGGCCGCAGGGCAGCGCCCCAGCGCTTGACCAGTTCCTTGATCAAGGCCGCCTCCTCCCGAACCCCTGTGCGCATATGTCTGCTGCTGTTTATACAGGATCCGTGACGACGGGCTGAAGCAGGCGTCGGGGGGCAAGCAACGCCCGGCTGACCGGATCCGTCGGTTCCGGATCGAGTCCGGGGCCGGGCAGCATCTCCACGTCCGCGACCGGTACGGGGCGGCCGCAGGCGGGGCACTCCCCCACCACCCCCAGCTCCGTACCGCACGCGGCGTGCCGGAAGTAGCGCAGCGGCGCGGTGTCGTCGAAGGCGTCACGGCCCCAGGCGCCGAGCGCGCGCAGCGCCGGCCACAGGGCGTGGCCGCGCTCGGTCACGACGTACTCGTGCCGCCGGGGCGCGTCCGCGCAGGGCCGCTTCTCCAGGACGCCCGCGTCGGTGAGCGTCTGGAGCCGGGCGGCGAGGACCGCGCGCGGAATGCCGAGGTGGACGAGGAAGTCGTTGTAGCGGCGGACGCCGTAGAGCGCGTCGCGCACGACGAGCAGGGTCCAGCGCTCCCCGACGACCTCCAGGGCGCGGGCGATGGAGCACTCCTGCGCCGCGTAGTCCTTGCCGAGAGCCATGGGCCCACTGTAGCCCTTTTACCACCTCAAGGTTCATTCATTGAACTTACGGCTGCTACGGTCGTCCCGCACTGCAAGTTCAATGAATGAACTTGCCCGACCTGTCGACGCGTGCGCCGCACCCCGCGCACCTCGCACGCGCATCCCGAAGGGCACACCCATGCCACGAACAGCCACCGCGGCGCCCCCCGCCTCCTCCGCCACCCCCGTCCACACCGCGTCCCCGGCCCGCACCCTCGCCCTGACCAGCGCCGCGACCTTCATGGTCCTGATGACGTACACGGCCCCGATGGTCACGCTCTCCGACACCGCCGCCGCGCTCGGCACCTCCCTGTCGGCGCAGGCCTGGCTCCTGAACGGCACCCCGCTCGGGCTCGCCGCCCTGCTCCTGGTCGCGGGCAGCCTCGCGGACGACTACGGCCGGCGCCGGATCTTCCTGTACGGGACCTGCGCGCTCGGCGTCACCACGGCGCTCGGCGGCCTCGCCACCTCCACCTGGATGTTCACCCTGGCCCGCGTCGTCCAGGGCGCGGCCGGCGCCGCCGTCCTCGCGGCCAGCCTCGGCCTGATCGCGCAGGCCTACCCGGCCGGTCCCGGCCGGATCCGGGCGACCGGCGTCTGGGGCGCCTTCGTCAGCGGCGGCATCGCCCTCTCGCCGGTCGTCTCCGGCGCCCTCGCCACGCTCACCGACTGGCGCCTGCCGTACGCCGTCATGGCCGTGGCCACCCTCGTCATCGGCGCCCTCGGCCCGCGCGCCCTGACCGAGTCCCGGGCGCCGCGCGCGGGCCGCCCCGACCTCGCCGGCGCGCTGACCTTCGGCCTGGCCCTCGTCGCCCTGCTCGCCGCGCTCACCCTGGGCCGCGACGGCTGGCTGCGGCTGCCGGTCGGCGCCCTGCTCCTCACCGCCGCCGTCCTGCTCGCCGCGTTCACATACGTGGAACGCCGTACGGCGACGCCGATGCTGGACCTCGGCCTGCTGCGCCGCCCGCTGTTCCTCGCCTCGTCCGCGGGCGGCCTGTTCACCGGACTGTCGGTGATCGCCCTGTTCAGCTATCTGCCGACGGTCCTCCAGCGGACCCTGGGCCTGTCCGCGATGGGCACGGCCTGGCTGTTCATGCTCTGGGCCGGGACCGGCTTCCTGGTCGCCCTCCAGGCAAGGCGGCTCGCGGGCCGGGTCTCCCCGGGGGCGCAGCTCGCCACCGGGTTCCTGCTGCACGCCGTCGCCGCCGTGACCATGCTGGGCGCGGCCGCCGCCGGCTCCTGGCCGCGCCTGCTGCCCGGCCTGCTGATCTCCGGCGTGGGCAGCGGCCTGCTGAACGCCGCCCTTCCGCTGCTCGCCGTCGAGTCGGTGCCGCCGGGGCGCGCCGCGATGGGCTCGGGCGCGGGGAACACCGCCCGCTACATCGGCTCCGCGGCGGGCGTCGCCCTGATGATCGCGGTGTCCACGGCCTCGGGCTCGTCGCCCGCCGCGCTCGCGCACGGCACGGACGTGGCCCTCCTGGTCTCGGCGGGCCTCGGCGTCCTGGCCGCGCTCACCGTCCTGACGCTGCGGGAACGGCGCCGCTGACCCCTGCGCCGCCGTCGTCACCTTCGTCGTCGACCGGGTCCCGCGCGAGCACCTCGCCGTCCGGCCGGGGGTCCCGGTCCGCGGGACCGGCGTACGACACCACGAGCGCGACCAGGAGATTGACGCCGAGCGCGACGATCCCGGCGTTCACGCCGAACACCGGGTCGCGGTCGCTGAAGACGAGCCCGCACACCACCGCGACGCCCACGACGAGCCCGCTCACCGCCCCCGCGAGCGTCAGACGCCGCCACACCAGACCGAGCAGCAGCATCGGCACGAGCTGCGCCATCCCCTCGTACGAGATGAGCGAGAGCCGGACGAGGGTGTGGGGCGTCGCGTACGTGAGGACGAGGGCGAGCGCGCCCGCGGCCACGACCACGCCCTGCGAGGCGAGCTTCCGCCGCGCGGGCGAGCGCCACCGGGGCAGCAGGGACAGCACGCTGCTGCCCCACATCGTCCCGATGACCAGCATGAACACCGCCATCGGCACGATGGACGAGAGCGCGGCAGCGACCCCGACGACGCCGACGGCCCACGCCGGGAGCGAGTCCACCACCAGCTCGAACAGGGCCAGGTTCGACCCGGCGCCGGTCAGCCCCGGCACCACGAAGAGCGCCGCGAGGCCGAGCAGCATCGGCACGAAGAGCAGCACGTTGTACGCGGGCAGCCAGATGGCGTTGCGGCGCAGCGCGTCGGCGCTGCGGGCGCCGAGGTACCCGGCGACGGTGGTCGGGAAGATCACGACGGTGAGCGCGTTGAGGAACGAGGTCGTGGCGAACCACGCCTCCCCGTACGGCGAGGCGCCGTGCCCCGGCAGCGTCAGCCAGTCGCGCTTCTCGGTCACCACCCGGTCGACGAAGTCCCCGTACCCGTCGAAGTAGTGCAGCGGCACGTACACGGCGAGGAACGCGAGCGTGCCGATGACGAGCACGTCCTTGAGCACGGACACCCACGCGCTGCCGTGGAGCCCGCTCACCACCACGAACCCCGTCGTGACGGCGAACCCGATGAAATAGGCCCAGTTCAGACTGATCGCGCCGTACGAGATCGTCGAGACGACGACGCCCATCCCGGTGATCTGCAACTGGATGTACGGCAACAGGAACACGGTCGCGAGCACGGCGACCCCCGCGCCCAGCCAGGGCCTGCCGAAGCGGTGCGCCACCATGTCGCTGACGCTGACCAGCCCGTGCCGCCGCGCGTAGTCCCACAGCAGCGGTCCGACGACGTACCCGACCGCGTACCCGCAGGACATGTAGGCGACGACGTAGAGGACGGGCGCCCCGTAGTTGTACCCCCAGCCCGCGGCCCCCAGATAGCTGAAGCTCGTGTACCCCTCGCCCGCCATGAGGACCCAGATGAACACGGGCCCCAGCGAACGCCCGCCCACCGACCACTCGGCGAGCCCGCCCTGACCGCCGCGGCCCCGCACCGCCAGGAGCCCGAGCGCGACCGTACCGACCATGAAGACGCCGAAGACGGAGGTGGCGACCACGGTGTTCACGAGCGCCGCCCCGTCCTGCTCTTCCGGTCACTCCGGTACGTGAGCCACACCGCGACCGGCGTCAGCAGCGTCGCGGCGAGCAGCCACACGAACAGAAAGGGCAGCCCGAGCACCACCGGCTCGACCCGGTTGACGACGGGCAGCGCCCCCAGATACAGCACGAAGGGCACGAGCAGCCAGAGCAACTGCGGCCGGCGCGGGAGGCGCGCCTTACGGCGAATGATCACGGGGGGTGAGCTTACCGAGGGGGGCTCCTGGGGAGGGCCGGGGCGAGGGGGGCGCCGCGGGCGCCGCGGGGACCCGACCGTGCCAGGCGCGGGCCGGCGCCCCGGCGGGGCCCGGCCACCCGAAGCACGGGCAGGCGCCGCGCGAACACCACCACCCGAGGCACGAACGAGCGCCCGGGGGCCCGACCGCGCGAGGCACGGCAAATCACCGGGCCACACCGACGACGAGGCCCATACACCCCGCCCGGGGTACGGCAGTACGGTGTCACTCATGCGCCCCGACACGCCTGCCGACCACGTCGACCACATCGCCGAAGCGGAGCGCCTGGAGCGCACCGCGGGCCTCTACCCCGAGGACGCGGAACACCTGCTGCTACAGGCCGCGGCCCACCTGGAGCTGGCCGACGCCCGAGACCGCGCGACGACGCTCTACGACCAGCTGCTGTCCCCGTCGGCACCGCACCCGCCGGAGGACCCCACCCTGATCCGCGCGCTCAAGGCGGCGAACCTCTGGGAGTACGGCCACGAGGCGGAGGCCCGGGCGATCATCGACGGCGTACGCGGCCAGCGCCCGGCGGACGCGGCCCCGTGGGTGATCGTGGCGGAGTCTCTGGAGTCCCACGACGAGCTGGACCAGGCGCATGACGCGTTCTCGGAGGCGCTGGCCCTTCTCCTGCCCACCCCCGACCTCGAACCGCCTTACGCCACGCACCCGTTGCTGTACGGCCGCCACCGCGTCCGGCGCCTCCTCGGCGCCCCGCACGACAACTGGGACGAGCGCGCGGACCGCGTCCACCGCGCCCGCGCGGCGGCGTCGGGCCGCACGCCGGTGCCCCTGGACGAGCTGCACGACCCGAAGCGGATCTGGAGCCTGGGCTCGGAGAACCCGGAGGAGATCCGCGCCGAGATCACCCGCCTCCAGGCGGAACTCGGCACCTACCGGGAGGCCCTGTCCCGCCCCTTCCCGGTCGCGGTCCTGCACTGGCCCGCCACGGAACTCACCGAACTCCTGACGGCGTACCCCTCCCTCGCGTCCGAATACCCCTCGCACGAGGCCCACTTGGCGACGATAGAGTCCTCCCTCCGCGAACTCTCCGCCTCCGGCACCCCCAACCTGGGCATCGTCACCGGCACGGTCCCCTCCTACGAAGCCTTCGCCGCCTCCGAAAGCACCCCTCCCTCGGACCCGGCCCTCCTCCCCCAGTACGCCACAACACTGGCGGCCCGAGGCCGAGCATCGGAGTGGCCGCCACGCCCGGAGGAGGGGTGTTGGTGCGGGTCGGGCAATGCCTATGGCGATTGCCACGGCACGGCTTGAGCACGCTTTCACCCATGGCTCACTGCGATCCGTGTCCGATCCGGCCTCCTCTTCGAGCCGACCTTGTCGAGGAGGTGAAGGGCACATCGCACCGCGAAGGCACAATGCGTCCATGCCCGATTTCGGTCTCGTACCTTCCGATGTCTCGGCGCGCATGAGCCGGCAGCGATCGCGTGACACAACCCCTGAGGTCGCTGTACGCAAGCTCCTCCATGCCGCCGGGCTCCGTTACCGTCTGCACACGCCAGTGCCCGGGATGCCACGACGCACCATCGACATCGCTTTCACGAAGGCGAAAATCGCGGTTTTCCTGGACGGCTGTTTCTGGCACGGTTGCCCCACCCACGCGACACAGCCGAAGGCGAACGCGGAGCGGTGGCGCACGAAACTCGAACGGAACAAGCAGCGCGACCGCGAGACCACTCGGCGGTTGGAGGCCGCCGGATGGGTTGTCCTGCGGTACTGGGAGCATGAGAATCCAGTGGTCGTCGCCGAAGCGGTGGCCCTGACCAAAGCAGCCGTCACCGAACCCGATCATCGACAGCAGAACGGTTCGCAACAGTGACAGGGACGCCGACCCCGCACAGGGCGAGTGGATAAGCCGCTCCGCAGGAGGCGGACTCACATGGAGGGGGGCGCATGTCGCAGTCACCGCTTTCCTTGCTCGAAATCTGCGCCGGCGCGGGTGGGCAGGCCTTGGGACTCGAACGGGCGGGGTTCGTTCCGGTGGGCCTCGTCGAGCGGAACGCCGATGCCTGTGCCACTCTGCGCGCCAACCGCCCCGAGTGGAACGTACTCGAGATGGACTTCCTGGAATTCGTCGCCCGGGATCACCCCTACTCGTACGACGTCGACCTACTGGCCGCGGGGCTGCCCCGGGTCAAGTCGGCGTCCACCGTCAAGCGCGCCGAGGACCGGTACGAACGGGAGCTGCTGAAGGCCGCGGTATGGCTGGCGAGCGAGGTGCGACCGCGGGCACTGGTGGTGGAGAACGTCCCGGTGCTGGCCTACGCGTCCGAGTTCGAGGAGCTCCGTGCATTCGTCCACGAACATCTGGAGCACCTGGGCTACCGTTTCAACTGGTTCGTCCTGAACGCGGCCGACTTCGGGGTGCCCCAGACCCGCAAGCAGGCGGTGCTCGTGGCCCTGCAGGAGGAGCAGTTCGAGGCGTTCCGACCACCGGAGCCCACTGTCCGACACCATGTGTCCGTCGGAACCGCTCTGCAGAAGTCCATGGCAGCACGTGGCTGGCGCGATGCCGACACATGGGCCGCACAGGCCACGTCCGTGGCTCCCACTCTCGTGGGCGGGTCGGCGAACAGAGGCGGCGCAGACCTCGGGCCCTCCGGCACACGGCGGGCCTGGGCACGCATGGGAGTCAACAGTGCTTCACTCGCCGACGAAGTGCCCGGCCCCGACTTCCACTGGCAGCCGGAGCGCGGTGCCGCCGGCATGGTGAAACTCGCGGTGCCACAGGCAGCCATCCTTCAGGGATTCCCGGACGACTGGCAGATCACCGGTCGGAAGACCTCCCGATATCGGCAGGTCGGGCACGCCTCTCCGCCGCCGGTCGGCGAGGCCGTCGGCGCGGCCGTCGCAAGAGCCCTGCGTGCCTGACAGCGGGATGCGTCGGAAGGAGTCGGGGCGCGCGGAAGCCTCATTCCCACCCCCTATAAACTCCCGCCTCATGGCCAGCACACATCCACAATCCTCCCCTCCTGATGCCTACAGCATCGTGGACCTGTTCGCCGGACCGGGAGGACTGGATGTCGCCGCGGAGGTTCTGGGTGTGCGAACCACCGGCATCGAGTGGGACGCCGGCGCGTGTGCGACGCGACGTGGGGCCGGATTGATCACTGTCGAAGGCGATGTACGCAAGTCCAGGCCTGCGGACTTCCCCGAAGCGAATGTCCTGACCGGTGGTCCGCCCTGTCAGACCTTCACCGTGGCCGGCAGCGGAAGCGGACGCCGAGCGCTGGACGCCGTTCTTGAATTCGTGCGCCGCGTGGTCGATCGCGACAAGGCCGCCAACATCGACACCGACCTGGAGAAGCTGAAGGACGTGCGCACCGGGCTCGTCCTGGAACCGCTTCGCTGGGCCTTGGACGTCATCGACACCCCTGAGCTGAATCCGTACGAGGTGATCGTCCTGGAGCAGGTTCCCGCGGTGCTGCCGGTGTGGGACGCGTACGCCGAGGCTCTGTGCGACGAGGGGTACGACGCCACGTACGGGATACTGCGCGCCGAGGAGTTCGGTGTGCCCCAGACACGCAAGCGGGCCGTGCTGGTGGCGCGCAGGAACGGCCGTGCCCGGTTGCCGATGCCGACCCATCAGCCCTATCGCAAAGGAATCTCGCCCACACTCGGCAATCCGGCTTCTCTCCCGTGGGTGCCCATGTCCAAGGTGCTGCCCCAGCGATCCGTGCCCTTCGAAGTGATCTCGAACTACGGCACCGGTGGAGATCCCAAGGCACGCGGAAGACGACATTCCAGCCAGCCCTCGGCCACCGTCACCGGCAAGATCTCCCGTAACCGTGTGGTGGCGGAGGACGGCACCGAACTGCCCCGTTTCTCGCTCGCCGAAGCGGGGCTGCTCCAGTCGTTCCCGGCCGCCTATCCGTGGTCGGGAACGGACATGGCACAGCAGATCGGCAACGCCGTTCCCCCGCGGCTGGCGCTGCACGTGCTGAGCACGGCGCTCGGTTGGGGGACCCCTTCGCCGGAAACCCTGGAGAGGCTCGCGGCCTGGCGCCCCGGCAAGGCGTCCCGCGCCGACTGAAGCAGCGAACAGCATGCCGATCACGCCTCGGACGGGTCCTCGGACGGCGCCCGGCCACGCACCGGGGCGTCCCGGAACAAGTCCGTGAAGTAGTCGACGAGTCGCAGTACCGCCTCTTCCGGTACCGCGGGCTCCTCCGGGCCCTCGGGGATGTGTGTGCGGCTCACGAGCGCCGCGGAGTCCGCCGACTCGATCCACTGTCGCAAAGGCTCCGGACTCCTTTCGACGTCCGGCGCGATCAGGTCGTACATCAGCGTGGCGGCGGAAGCGTTGACCGCGGTGGCAAGCGCGTTGATCTCCCGGCCGACTCGCACCGTGCCCCTCTCGATGAGGCGCACTACGGCCTGGGCCGTGGGGCGGTGGTCGATGACATCCATCCTCAGGACGGTGTTGAGCATGTCCTGATGACCGCAGGCCGTGACAGCGGGGCCGTAGTCGGCACCATTGCGGTACAACTCGGCCGCCCACCACAACCTGGCGAACGCCTGGGTGTGGTGGGGTCCTCGGAAACGCGTCCTCGCGACTCGGGGCACCTTCCCCGTCTCCTTGGGCTCCGACATGTGACGCCAGACCACATAGTCGGGGGCGACTCCCAGGGCGAGGTGGTTCCACAGTCGGCGGTCGGCGGCCTCCCGCCGGCTCAGTCGCAAGGTCGCGTGCAGTCGCGGAGCGAGCCAGGCGTCGGCCTGCGTCGGCTTGTCGTCCCGGTATCTCCTCATCGCCTCGTCGACGAGGTCGCGCACGGGGCCCGTCTCCGTACGGGGCCCTTTGTCGGGCATGGGCTCGACGCACTTGTCGAGCGCCAGGGCCGGTACGTTCTCCTTCCCTGTGAGCAGCCCCTCCGTCAGGTACTGGGCGGCGTTGAGGTCGGACAACCATGCAAGGTGTTCGGGCAAGTGGGCCGGTCGGTCGGTCATGAGTCGTTCTCCCGCTGGAGACGGTCCAGTCCACGGACGGCGGTGGACAGGGCCTTCGGTACCTCGGCCCGGCGCGTGGCGGCGAAGTGGATGCGCGGTTGCAACTCGACCCATCCGGAGGCTCCTGTACGACGCCGGTGGACCTCCCGCAGCGCCTCCTCGACCGGGCGATCCGGTACGACGTCCGGAAGCATCTCCCGCAGCACCTCTCCGCGCCAGTCGTGGGGGAACAACGGTGTGCCGTCGTCCTCGACCTCCAGGTCTCCGATGGCCGTGTGGAAGACCGCGGTCCACACGTCCGTACACATCTGCGCGAGCAGGAGCTCCCGCACCAGCCCTTCGACCGAGGTACCGTCCCCTCCGACGAGTTCCGACACACCGTCGAAATCCGTATTGAGGTGCACCGCCGGCATCTCTCCGGAGGTGTCCACGATCCACGGCGTGTCCCGGAAAGGCCTCAACCACGGCGGCCCCTCGCGGAAACCCGTCTTGTGGACATCCAGTTCCCGTTGCCGCAAGGGGGCGTCCGCTTTCATGTCGACGACCCAGTCCTTCCCCGGGTCCGAAGCAGCGATCACACGACCGGGAACCCCATCCGCCGTGGCGACCACGTGGACCGCGAGAGACGCCCGGTCGAGGTGGTCGGCACGGATCAGCTCCAGTGACCCGCTCCACTCCCGTCCGGCCTCCGTGACGGGATCCAGGGCGACGGACGTCCGTACGTTGGTCGCCTTCTCCGTCAGCACTGCGACGACCGCGACGTCCACCCAGTGCCCGTTGTCCTCGAAGGCCTTGGCCGGGACAGTGGCGGACAACTTCAGGCGGGCTCGGTCCCAGTCGACGCTGTCCGCCTGCCCGAGGGCGATGACACGCTCGACGACAGAGAACGCCTTGGTGTCGAGTTCTTCACGGTCACCGTCCGGCTGCTTCAGACTCACACCCGTCACACGCAGCGACACGACGCCGGAAAGTCTCTTGTACGGATAGACCCTCATTCCGCGGCTCCCTTGCCCGCACCGAGTTCGACGATCAGGCCTGTGAGAGAGGCACGCACCGGATGAGTGGACACATCCGTCACACCCTGGAACGTCGCCCTGCGCGCTCCGGGCACGACGTGAAGTACTCCGTCGAGGAGCTCGCATCCGTGGACAGCGGTCAGCCGGGACCAGGCCACCACTGGACGAGGCCCTGATCGCACCTCCAGCTTGGCGACCGGTGTGAGCGGCGAGGAGTCGGCTCCGGCGGGCACCTTCACTTCGGCCGTGACGCACCACGCGCCGTCATCACCGATCCTGGCTTCCAGGTCGTCGAGGACTGGCACCCCGACCGGAGTCGCGGCACGGGGCACCTTTCGCCCGCCCACGGCGAGTCGTTCGCGCAACCTGCGCGTGCCCGTACGTCGTTTCTCCTTGGGAAGGGCAACGAGTTCGCGTACGGCGCGGTTCGTCTCGCGGGTCAGGGAAGCGATCCGACGGTGCGCGGACGGTGAATACTTGGTGAGCAGTTCCTCTGTCTGCCCCCACTTGTTGTGCTCGGGCGGCTCCGATGCGCGGAGGAACGCCTCGGCCTCCTCCGCGAAGGCAGCACCGTCGCCCGCGGCACGGCCGACGAGCAGCACCGCTTGGAACGGGTTCGTCCCGAGCGCCAAGTCCGGAACCCTGCTCGTCCTGACCGTCATGCGGTTGCCCCGCATGGCCACCACGGTGTTCGGCCTGCCGTCCATGTCATCGGCGTCGGTCACCAGGAGGACCGCGCGGTGTTCACCCACGGTTCGCTCTCCGGCGAGGCCGGGAACTTTCAGCGGCACGGACGCCATGGCGACCTGACCGGGACCGGTGAGTCGTTCCACCGTCGTGCCGTCGAGGTATGCCTGCAGGGCTCGGGCCCGTGACGGTTGCAACGCGTGCGGATCGACACGCTCCTCCGGCAGGACTTCCACGCCGTCTCGCAGAGTGCGGACGGTGGCCTCCAACAGCGGGCCGCCGCCTGCACTCGCGGTCATGGCGGCCCAGAAATTGCGGCCGAGAGCCTCGACGAGGCGCTCGTGCATACGGAGCACGCTGCCGTCGTCCTCGGATCCTTCGTCCTCCGTGCCTGCCGTCGCGGCGAGACTGGCCACGTCGTGGGCACCGACGATCAGGAAGGACGTGCCTGGCTCGGCGCTCTCCCTGGTGAGGTGCAGCCGGTCGACAGTTGCCTCGTCCGCCCACCAGGAGCGGGCCACATCGGCATCGGGCAACCCGGGGTCCGGCCGACCGAACCATGCGGGCCCGGCACACGCACGCCCCTCCACCTCGCGCCACGGCAGATCGATTCGCCCGATGAGTCGCCGCTCCGTACGTCCCTCGTGCGGCTCCGACAGAGTGGAGTTCATGAGTACGAGCCCAAGCCGGCTGGCCGCCCACAGCGTTGCCTTGCCCAGCCCGTACGAGCCACCCGCGACGTTTCCGGACTTGTGACTGTCGAGCTGCCGCCGTACGACGGCTGCGAATCGACCGGTTTCGTAGTCGTCACCAGTCAGCCCCGACGCGTTGTAGTCGTCAACCCGCAGCAGCACAAGACGGTCCCGCTCGTACATCTCCCGCAGTCCCGCCGCGACGATACGGCCGACCTTCTGGTCCTGGGCAGCCGCCACCCGGTAGTGGGGCAGAAGACCGTCCCACTGGACAGCCTCGCGGAAGCGGACAAGGGCGTCCCCTGTCAGTTCATGCAGCGTATAGGCGACTCTGACCGGTCGAGCGTCGTCCAGTCGCTCGTCGATGCTGTTCTGTGTGGCTTCACGGGCCAACACCTCGACGTCGGCGTCGAAGGCGAAAGCCGCGGCGTTGCCGTACTCCCGTCCTCCGTCGGGGTGCGCGGGACGGTGATACCAGGCGACGCCGCCCACGTCTCCTTCGGACGTTCCGTTCCCCGGCGAGGTGACCGCCGGCTCCGTGTTCCCTTCCGAAGGTGTCACGACCGGGTCGTCACCGAGGAGGGACTGCAACTCGGCACGCATGGTCACGTCCGGTGCGGCACGCCCGTCCGACCATGCAGCGACGAGGGAACGTGTGACGCCGAGCCGACGGGCCAGTCCCGCCTCGTCGATGCCGAGGCCGGCCATACGGGTCCTCAGCCACTGACCGAACGACGAGTCCTCAGCCGTCATCGCGTCCGCCACCTCTTCCACGCCCCCACTCCCCGTCGTCACTGTACGCTCGCGTGCCGGACCCACACGGCGTCGAGCGGGGCGGCGTCCTCCCCGCCCCGCCCGTGGGGCGTGGCCGTTGCCCGCCGTGGTCCAAGCCTTCACAGCCCGCTCCCGGCGTCTGGCCGCCGATGCCTCGTCCGGCTCCAGACCGAGCGCTATGCGCATGTCCTTCATCCCGCGGGACTCGATCTGCCGCACCCGCTCGCGCGTCACCTCGAAAAGGTCACCCAACTCCTCGAGCTTCCACCGTTCCCCGTCCATCAGCCCGTGGCGATACATGATCACACGCAACGTACGGTCGTCCAGGACCTGGAACAGCGGCCGCAGTTCCTCCAACGCGAGGTACGGACGCAGGGATTCGTGCGGTGTAGCGATCGGAGGGCGGTCCCTTGCCATCATCGACTCGGGGACGTGGGCCTCGACAAGCATCTCGAGGGATTGCGAACGGTGTGCGAGCTTGAGGAATTGCGCGACCTTCTCGGTGGACATGTCCGTGGCCTTCGCCAGGTCGACGACATCCGGAGTCCGGCCGTCCCGCCGTATGGCCCGGTCCGCCCTGTCGACCTTTCTGATGGCGTCGTGCACGTACACCGGCACTCGAATCACGAACCCGTTGTCGACAAGTCCTCGCTCGGCCGCCTGTCGAATCCAATGCGTCGCATATGTGGAGAACTTGTTGCCTCTGCCGACATCGAACTTCTCCACCGCGCGGATCAGACCGACAACTCCGTACTGGACCACATCTTCGTGGTCGAGGTCGTCGCTAGTGGCGGCCCTCCCTTTCACGAGGGAGTGCACGAGCCTCATGTTGTGGGCCACCAGCGCCTCGAAGGCCTTCCTGGCCGCGCTGCCCGGTGGCAGGCCGCGCAAATATCCTGGCGGTAGGTCGCCCTCCTCAGCGCCTCCCTCACGTATCAGCAGGAAGAGCCCCACTTCTTCCTCGGCCGTCAAGATCCTCTTGTCCGGCTTCGTGTTCCATCGATCCATGTCGAGTACTCGACGCGCCGCCTCCAACGCTCGGACGTCGTCCGCCGTGACGCGACGCGCGTCGAGACGAGCCGGTTCCTCACAGCGGCGAACGTCGACGACCTCGTTCGCCGACGGGTGCTTTTCGGCCGGAGTCGGCGTGTCCCCGGACATCGGGCCCTCGGTCGTCTCCTGCTCGACCGAGGTCTCCGGGCACGCTGGCCAGCCCTCGGATCTCAGGACGACTGCGAGGTCGACCCCGCTGCTCCCGTCGAGTCGAGCGGCCTTCACCAGGCGTCCAACCGCTACGTCCCGTTCGACACCCTCCGCCCGGAATCGCCGCAGTACTCGCACGATCCGCCCCTCGTCGCCACTGCGGTCGGCGCTCCCGGCCGTATGCCGACCAGTCGTTTCCATCTCACCCCTCCGCACCCGCCCCCGTACTCCGCGCTCAGTTCCTGTCGCTATCTTGACCTTGTCGACGTGGCCGCGGGGAGAGTTGATGAGAATCATTCCAAGCGAGGTTCCGAACGGGAAGGGCAGCAGAGCCGAGCGCAGTGTCTTCGCCGCGCTCAAGGCCATGCCGGACGACGAGAGCGTGGCTCTCTACTCGGTGCACCTTCCCACGCACGACTACAAGCGCGTCGGCGAGATCGACTTCGTCGTGATCACACCCCAGCTCATCCTGTACATCGAGGTGAAGGGGGGCCGCATCTCGCACAAGGACGGCCGCTGGGGTTACGAGCGGGACAACGGCACGATGGTCGTGCTCCCCGAAGGGCCCTTCGAACAGGCCAGTTCCGGGATGCACGAGATGGAGCGGGAACTCCGGCGGTCCGTGCCCGGCTTGCGGGCGCGGGACGCTGTCGGCGGTTACCTCGTGGTCACACCCGATGTCGACCTGGCGCCCATGACCACGTACACGTCGGAGCAGTACCTCGGACAGAGCGCGTACGACGAGGGGCGCGGCCTCGAGGCCGCGATACGGCGGGCGGGCGGGTACTGGCGCGACAAGGGCCGGAACCGATCGGCCATCTCTCCCATCCCCGCCTCTCTGCGCAAGGAAATCGTCCGGGCCATCAGGCCGAATTTCGACCGCGTCCCGAACCTCCGCTCACGAATCACAGACCTCGAAGTCGAGTTCGAGCGCCTGACGACGGAACAGTTCGAAAAAATCGATGAGCTGGCCGAAAATCCACGGCTCATCTGGAAGGGCGGCGCGGGCTCGGGGAAGACGTTCCTGGCCGCGGAAGCCGCTCGGCGCAAGGCGGCACTCGGGAGCGTCCTGTTCACTTGCGCGAGCGTGCCCTTGGCACGCCACCTGGCGCACATCCTGGCGAACGAGTCCGTCACGGTTCTCCCTTACGAACAGCTCGACCGGCTGCGTGGCCGCTCCTTCGACCATCTGATCGTCGACGAGGCGCAGGACCTCATGAACTTCGCCGCCCTGGGGACACTGGACGGCTTGGTCAAAGGCGGGCTGGAGGAGGGGCACTGGATCTTCATGCTCGATCGGAACAACCAGATACTCTCTCCCGAACAGTACGAACCGGACGCCTGGGCGTACCTCCGCACCTTGGGCGCGACGACTGCCATGCTCACCCGCAACTGCCGCAATACCGAGCAGATCGTCACCCAGGTGCAGACGTACACGGGTGCCGACCTCGGCACCGCCATGGCCGGACAGGGTGATCACGTCGTGTTCACTCCGGTGGAGTCGAAGGAGCACGAGGCCCGGGCCCTGGACGCGTACTTGGACCGGCTCGCCGACGAAGGGGTTCATCCCGCCGACATCACTGTCCTGTCGTCCTCCGGGGACTGGGACACGTCCTCGGTCCGACTGTCCCGCCGCTTCGGCAGGATCGAACGCTTCGGTGACACGATCGGCACGGGTGCGCCACGTCGGAGGATCACCTGGTCGTCGGTTCTGGACTTCAAAGGCCTCGAGAACCGCGTCGTCTGCATCGTCGATCTGGAACTCGACGCGTTGAAGGAACGGCTGGACGCCGTCTACGTCGCCTGGACCCGGGCCCGTGCCCAACTGTGGATCGCCACCCGACCGGAAGTACAGCGACGCCTCAAGGACCTGGGGGTCGCCTCGTTGAGGAGACAAGGGGTAGCGAAGTGACGGCGACCGAGCCAGAACTCAGCGAGTACAGGCGCCAGTTCGTCGCCTACCTGCGAAAGCAACTCGTCGGCCCGGCGGCCGGGGACGACGAGACTCTCGTCGACCCTCCGGACCGCCGCTATCTCATGGGAACGCTCTACCCCCGCGGCAGCGAACTGCACACCCATACGGCTGCGGCCGGAGAGCCCGAGGACCCGGGCTCCACTGGTGGCCCGGGCGAGGAGGACGCGTTCGCCGACGACCCCGTCGCCGAGGCGAATGCCTGGCTCCCCTCCTCCATGGGGTTCTCCTTCTTCACCGACGCGACGACGATCGAGGTCGAGTGCTCCGCGGCGCGATACGAGACCACGCGTGAAGGCAGGCGTCGGGTCTGGAACCGTCTTCCCCGTCTGACGCAGAAGGTCACGGTCGCTGTGGGGTCCCCCAGGGGCACACCCGTATTGGACGGTCATGCACGTCTGTTCGTCCGCCGGCGCCGTCACGGGGACGGGCACCTGCTGACCTGCGTCCTCTCGAACGCTCACCACGAGGAGGACGGGCCGGGGGACCGGTGGGGACTGATGCTCTTCCAGGCCAGGCTGGAGGTGCGGACAGTCGACGGTGAGGTTCTGGAGTACCCGAGCACTCGACTCAACAGCCGTGACCCGGAGGAGCAGGAACTGCGCGTGCAGTACCGGCATGTGGTGACACGGGCAGTCGGACACGGGTGCGCGGTGGAATGGGACGACTCCGGTGCTCCGGTCGCCTCGCTACGAGCCGAGGTGCTGCCCAGCAAGGCGGTACCCCACATTCGCCCGGACGGGCCCACTGATCTGGCCATCCTGAAACTCGCCCGACTCTCTCACCCCGAACTCGCGGTGGCCGAGTTCCGTGCGGAACTCGCTTCCTTCGTCGACGGCTATCGCTCATGGTACGAGGACCGTGTCGTCGAGGCGTCCAAGCTTCCCGAATGGGCGCGGGACCCCGCCGAGCGGATCCTTGGCCGTATCCTGGCCGCGGTCGAGCGTATGGAGTCCGGGGTACGCGTCCTCACCGCGGAGACCTCCGCCGGGGAGCAGGCGCGGCTGGCGTTCAAGCTTGCCAACCGGGCCATGGCCCTGCAGATGCTCCATGCGCGGCCGGAGTTGGCCGGCACTCGTCGGCGTCGGAACGACGAGGCCGTCGAGATCACCGAGCCCGATGGCAACGCCGCCTGGCACCCCTTCCAGCTGGCCTTCTTCCTCCTGGTCCTTGACGGACTGATCGACCCGGACCACGAGCACCGCGACACCGTCGACCTGATCTGGTTCCCCACGGGCGGCGGCAAGACGGAGGCGTATCTGCTCACCGCCTGCTTCGAGATCGCCTGGCGACGGCTGCACCACGGCGCGGCGGGAGGTGGCACCGCCGTCCTCAGCCGTTACACGCTCAGCCTTCTCACCACCCAGCAGTTCCAGCGGACGGCGACCGCGATCTGCGCCATGGAATACATGCGGCGCGGACACGACGGACCGGAAGGACGCCGGCTGGGTGGCGAGCCGATCTCCATCGGCCTGTGGGTGGGCCAGGACACCACACCGAACACCTACGCCAAGGCGGCTGACGAACTCAAGGAACTGAAGCAGCTGAACCACCCGGACGACCGCTTCCTTCTGGAGCGATGCCCCTGGTGCGGCACCGAGATCGTCCCGGGCCGCCACACCCGGGACAGCGACTACGGCATCAACGCCGACAGCGTCTCCTTCTCCTTCAACTGCCCTCGCGACACGTGCGTCTTCCACGACCAGCTCCCGGTCGCAGTCGTCGATCAGCACATCTACGAGCAGCCGCCCACGTTCCTGCTGGGAACGGTGGACAAGTTCGCCCGACTCGCGTGGGAGCCCAAGGCCGGGCGCATCTTCGGCGGCCGCGGCCGGCTCAGGCCGTCCCTGGTGATCCAGGACGAGATGCACCTCCTGGCAGGCCCGTTGGGTACCACGGTCGGCCTCTACGAAGCGGCTGTACTGGAACTGTGCGGCTGGGACGGTATCGCCCCCAAGGTCATCGCCTCGACGGCCACCATTCGCCGTTCGCAGGAACAGGTCCGCAATCTGTACGGTCGCCGGACGCAGCTCTTCCCACCCGCCGGCCTCGATGCGCGGTACTCGTACTTCGCCTCCCCGGACGAGAAGAGAGCGGGACGCCTGTACGTCGGAATCATGGCCCAAGGGCACACGCCGGCGACATCGACGGTCCACACGGGTGCCGCCGCGCTTCAGGCATCGCTGTCCGTGACCGAACGCGACGATCTTCGCGATGCTTACTGGACGGTGGTCGCGTACCACAACAGTCTCCGCGAACTCGGCCGCACGATCACCATCGCGCGCGACGACATCCCTGCCCGTTTGTCCCATCTGACCCGCGACGAAGCCCTACGGCGAGGCCTCCCGGACAATGCCGTCGTCGAGCTGACCAGCAACATCCCGCGGGCGGCGCAGCCAAGGCTGCTCGATCGGCTCGGCCGCCCGTACACCGACCAGGAGAGCATCTCGTTCCTGGCCACCACCAACATGCTCTCGGTCGGCGTCGACGTGCCCCGACTGGGCCTCATGATCATGAACGGTCAGCCCAAGACGACCTCCGAGTACATCCAGGCCACCAGCCGCGTCGGCCGGCGCCGCGTACCGGGCCTGATCACGACTCTCTTCCGATCCTCCAAACCTCGGGACCGTTCCCACTACGAGTCCTTCGGGTCCTATCACGCGTCGCTCTACCGGCACGTGGAACCGACCAGCGTCACCCCTTGGTCGCCGCCGTCCAGGCAACGAGCCCTGCACGCCGTCCTCACCATTCTTGTCCGCCACGGACTCGGCCTCGCCGCCGAGGATCGGGCCGGTGACGTCGTGGACCATGTCGAGAGCCTCGGCACGATCCGGAAGACGATCCTGCGGCACGTACGCTGTGCCGACCACGGCGAGGAGTCCGCAGCGAGGGACGACCTCGACAGGCTGATCGACGACTGGCTCCAGGCGGCCGAGTCCGCGCTGGGCAACGGCGGACGGCTTTACTACCGGCCCCAAGGGCATCGGGACGATGCTCTGTTGACCGACTTCGGCAAGCCGAACGAAGGGCTGTGGGAGACGGCGCAGTCCATGCGAAACGTGGACCGGGACTGCCTGATCGCCGTCAGAGGGGTGAGTTGACCCGATGAAGGACAACCGGCACAGGATCCGCCGCACCCAGACCGTCAGCCCGTTCGGAGTGGGCGGCATCGTGGATCTTCGTGGAGAGTCGTTCGTCGCCGCTGACGTGCGCAGTTGGGGCCGTTGGGGTGTCGAGGTGGAGTCCCCCCGGCTCGCCCGCAAACTCGGGGTGAGCGGCTTCCGCGCGGCACCGGTGATACCGGGAGGCAAGGCTCAGTACGTCTCCCGCGTCGGACCTGGGTACGTACGCTTTCCTCTGTGGCTGTTCTGCCCCAGGTGCCGGATGATGAACCGCTGGTTCTCCGAGCGCGAGGAGAGAGGCAAGGCCCCGAGGTGCGCGCGCTGTTCCGACTCGCCACAGCTCGCTCCGATGCGTTTCATCCAGGTCTGCCGCGACGGGCACATGGCCGATATCGACTGGCGACGTTGGGCGCACTGGCAGGCGGAGGGCCATGACCGTCGGCAGTGCCAGGTCACCCGGCTGACCTTCCTCACATCACCGGAGTCGTCGGGCCTCGACGCGCTGCGTGTCCGGTGCACGGTCTGCGGCGCAGGGCGGTCCCTCGAAGGGATCACCCACAGGAATGCCCTGGAGCGCCTGGGGCTCCCGTGCCCAGGGACGCACCCATGGCACACCGGGGACGACGAGCGCGACGACTGCGAGGAGAAGCCCCGGGTCGTCCAACGCGGTGCGTCCAACGTCTATTTCCCGATCGTGCACTCCGCCATTGAGATCCCCTTGCCAACGGCCGGGGAGGACCGGGAGGCAGACATCCTTCGAGTGACGTCCCATTCCAATTGGCGCCGAATCGTGAGCGCTCCCGACGGACCCCTGGCGGACTCCCTCGTCCAGTTCATCGCAGAGGACTGCGAGGTGGAGGAGCGATTCGTCCGCGACCTCCTCCACGAGGACATCGACGACGGCTCGGCTGTGCCGTCCGGCCACGGCGCCCAGGACGACCTGAGCATCGGCGAGTGGGAGGCCTTCACCAGCGCCGACCCGAAGGCCGTTTCCTCACGCGAGTTCGAGATCAGGAATGTCGGCCTGGGTTCGCAGCGGGACGTTCCTCTCTCCGTCTCCCTGCTCCACCAACGAATCGAACGGGTCGTCGCGGCCACTCGTATCCGTGAGGTCAGAGCCCTCGAAGGCTTCACGCGCATCGAGTCGGACGACCGCGAACGAATGGTGCAGGCCAACCCCGCGACGAGGGCCCAGTGGCTGCCCGCCGTCGAGTCGTACGGTGAGGGCGTCTTCATCGCGTTCGACGAGGAATCCCTGCTCGCCTGGGAGGACGCCGAAGGAGTCCGCGAGCGGGTCGCGCACATGGAAACGAACATGGAGGCGTCCTTCCAGGAGGACCGTTGCCGGGAACGGACGGGCCCGCGCCTCCTCCCCAGGTACGTGATGCTGCACACTTTGGCACACCAGCTGATTCGGCAGCTCTCCTACGACAGCGGGTACAACGCCGCGTCACTCCGGGAGCGTGTGTACGCGAGGAGCCACCCGTCGGGTAGTCGTCATCCGGCACAGGCGGGTGTCTTCATCTACACGTCGGCAGGGGACTCGGAAGGCACCCTTGGCGGACTCGTCCGCCAGGGCCGGCCGCCCCACCTGACCGAGACCGTGGTGCGTCTGCTGGAATCGGCCCAGTGGTGCTCGCAGGACCCCCTCTGTTCCGACTCCACCGGACGGTCTCTGGCCAACCTCAACAGGGCCGCGTGTCATGCTTGTACCTTGCTGCCCGAAACCTCGTGCGAGGTGGGCAATGTGCTGCTGGACCGTACCTTGCTGATCGGGGACGGCGAAGTGGAGGGCTTCTTCCTGCCCGTGATCCGCGCGGCCTTCGACGAGTCCGCGGCTGCGGTCGGAGCCCTATGACCCTGCCCTCGCTCCTTGAGCTGACACCCGAGCAGGAAGCCGTCGTGATCCTGCCGTTCGACGGGCGCTACCTGGTCACGGGCCCGGCGGGGTCGGGAAAGTCCGTCACCGCCGCCTACCGCGCCTGGGCCCTGGCCGCTACCGGTCGGCACACCGTGCTCGTCACTCGTTCCAATCTACTGACCAGACGAACGGCTCACATTGCACAGCGCATCGCCGACGGCGTGCGTGTCACCACCTTCCACCGCTGGCTCCGCGACTTCTGGAACGACAACTTCGCCTGTGACCCGCCGTGTGACGGTGACGACGAATGGGACTACGACTGGGACGCGATGCAAGGCGAATGCTTGAACAGCCCTCCCCCTAGGAGGGATGCCCTTGTTGTCGACGAGGGCCAGCTGTTACCACAGGGTTTCTACCGCCTCAGCCGCCTCGTCACCGACCGGATCACCGTCTTCGCGGACGAGTCCATGGGCATCGATGGAGCAGGGACTGCCCTTGAGACGATCAGCAGCACCCTGAAGGTCGTGAACGGCATGCACGCTCTCTCCACGAACTTGCGGAACACTCGAGAGATCGCAGAACTCGCGAACACATTCTGCGTGGGTCCGGCCGCGATTCCTCCGAGCCCACCCCGGCGCACGGGCGAGCGACCCGTGCTTCTGCACTGCTCCCGTGCGGACGGCTTCCTGAATCAGCTCTCGCAGTTCATCGCGGCACACCACGACTACAGCATCGGGATCGTCTGCAGGAGCACTCGCCTGGTGCGTGACATTCACCGGCAGTTGGCCGGATTCGGTCACGACGGCTGTGTCGATTCATACATCTCCGGCGACATCCACCGCTCGGCGGTGGACTTCTCCTCGCACAGGGTCCATGTCATCCATGCCGCGAGCATGAAAGGCATGGAGTTCGACGCCCTTTTCGTACCCGACCTGGACGCCTACGCGGAGGATCCGACCGGCGCCATTGCACGGCGCCGCTTCTATGTACTGTGCACGCGTGCGCGCCAGGTGCTGTACCTCGTCCACCATGGCCCACGAGTTCCCGACATTGTCGCGGATGTACCGGAGCACCTGCTGGAACGACGCGACGTTTGACGTGGACAGCAACGCTACGACGGCGGCGTGGATCGCGCGACGCTGGTCGTGATCGCCACTCGTCCACCTGAACGCCGTTCCCGGCGTCGAAGCAACCAGCGCGCCACCTCGCCGGGTCGCATCCAGGGCGCAAGACCACTGTCGAGAGGTGCCTGCGTCCGGTCTTCACGGCCACTGCTGTTGAGCATGGGGGAAGAAGCGATACACACCGCCGTCCGGACCGGATGGGGCTCCCACTGCCGTTTCGTAGAGCGTCTGTGCTCGGTCAAGCGCGGTGTCCGGGTCGCCGTCCTGCTCCACAGGCTGGTGGAGCAGGTCCGCGATCACATCCGTGGCCGATGCCTTCAGCGCGGCTCGGGTCGGTAATGAGCCGGCCCCGGACGAGTGCCGGTATGTGTCGAGGACCACGGCCGCGCGCTGCACCCGCGCCGGCCTTTCGGCTCCAGCACGAGGGAGGCCGGCACCCCCTCTCCCACGTGCTTGATGACGTTGGCCTCGAGTTCCGTGACCGCCGGCTGGGCGTCGCCGCCCACGGCACCGGCGCCCCAGTGCTCCAGCGTGCCGGGAACGACCCGGCGCAGGTGTCGCAGCCCCGCAGACGCGGCCTCGAAAGGCAGTACGCAGCGCAAGTGGCCCGCGCGTGCATCGGTGCCGGAGGCAAGGCCGCGGCCGTGTTGAGCGCGGCGTACGTCGCCGCCTTCGCCGGGGCTCATCCGCTCGCCAAGAAGGTGGGGGCGTGGCCCGCCGTGTTCGGGGTCGCCGGGGCCATGGGCCTCGCCTCGTGGGCTGTGGCGGACCGGCATCGCTGAGCCCCAGTGGAACGCCACCGCGGAGCCCCAGCGCCTCCGGAGCGGGGCGGGGGCCGCCTCCGGCGGAACGCCCCACCACCGCGGAGCCGCAGCGGCCCCCAGGGGCAGGCAGCGTCAACCCATGGACGCCGCCCGGGGCAGGTGGGCCTCGCCCTGGGGAAGCCGCCCGGGGCAAGGCGGCCTCATCCCCCGAACACCCGCGAGACCGAGTAGATGGCCAGTCCCGCCAACGACCCCACCACCGTGCCGTTGATGCGGATGAACTGGAGGTCACGGCCGATGTGGGCCTCGATCTTCTTCGAGGTGTGCTCCGCGTCCCAGCCCGCGACGGTGTCGGTGATCAGTGACGTGATCTCGTCCTGGTACGTCGTCACGACGTAGACCGCCGCGCCCTCGACCCAGCCGTCGACCTTCTGCTGGAGGCGGGCGTCGCCGGACATGCGGGTGCCGAGGGAGAGGAGGGCCGCCCGTACCCGGAGCCGCAGCTCGCTGCGCTCGTCCTCGGCCGCGGCCACGATCATCTGGCGGACCGCCGACCAGGCGGAGGCGATCAGGTCCTGCACCTCGCCGCGCGCGAGGACCTCGCGCTTGAGGTGCTCCACCCGCGCCCGGGTGTCCGAATCGGATTGCAGGTCGGCGGCGAAGTCGGTGAGGAAGCGGTCCAGGGCCCCGCGCGCGGGGTGCTCGGGCATGTCGCGCATCTCGGTGACGAAGCGGAGCAGCTCGCGGTAGACGCGCTCGCCGACCTTCTTGTCCACGAAACGGGGGGTCCAGCCGGGCGCGCCGCCCTGCACCGCGTCCATGACCTGGTCCGAGTGCGCGACCAGCCAGTCGTGGGCGCGGACGCACACCAGGTCCACGAACCGCCTGTGCCCGCCGTCCGCGACGACCTTCTCCAGCATCTTCCCCATGCCGGGCGCGATCTCCTGGGCGTCCGCGCGGCGCGTGATGGCCTCGCCGACGACGGCCTGGACGTCCGAGTCGCGCAGCACGGTGAGGGCGCCGCGCAGCGCCGTGGCCAGCTCGGCCGTCACGCGGTCGGCGTGTTCCGGCTCGGCCAGCCAGGCGCCCAGGCGGCTCCCGATGCCCACGGCCCGCAGCCGCTGGCGTACGACCGTCCGGGAGAGGAAGTTCTCGCCCACGAAGTCACCGAGCGAGGCGCCGAGCTGGTCCTTCTTCTTGGGGATGATCGCGGTGTGCGGGATGGGGATGCCCAGCGGGTGGCGGAAGAGGGCCGTGACCGCGAACCAGTCGGCGAGCGCGCCGACCATGCCCGCCTCCGCCGCCGCCGCGACGTACCCGGCCCAGGCGCCCGCGCCCTCGTGCCGCGCCCACTTCGCGAGGACGTACACGACGGCCACGAACAGCAGGAGGCCCGTCGCCGTGAGCTTCATCCGGCGCACGCCGCGCCGCTTCTCCTCATCGGCGGCGCTGTAGGTGAAACCACCCGCGCCCCCGGCGCCCGCTCCCCCGGCGCCCGCACTCCCGGCGCTCGCGCCCCCGCCCCCGGCAGGGGTCTGCCGCTCCATGACCTCTTCGCCCCGGTCCCTGCCCGTGGTGCTTTTCATCCGCAGCGCCCCGTCTCGCGTAGTTCGTCGTACGCATTGTCCCTTCAGGTCCCTCCCGGGTCCCCTTCAGACCGACTCCCGGAACGGACCATGAGTTCCCGGCGTCTGAGTGAGCGGAGGGGGGCACTGTCGGCCTCCTCGCGGCCCATGACGCATCATGGGGTCATCACACCGGAGCCTCGGGCTCCCCCTGCCCGAGGAGAAAAAGGCCGCATGACCAAGCGTCACGGTTATGCACTGCTGGCCGCTTTGCTCGCGGTCATCGTGGTCGTCTCGGCCGCCATATACCTCGGCGCCACGGGCGCCGACGACACCGACGACGGGCTCGGCGCGAGCCCCCGCGCCCCGCGCAACTCCGCCGACCCCGCCTCGGCCGGCACCTGGGTCGGGACCTGGTCCGCGTCCCCCGCGGGCGCCGAGCCCGGCACGGAGGCGAACGGCCTGGCGGGCCGCTCCGTGCGCAACGTGGTGCACACCAGCGTCGGCGGCGAGGGCGCCCGCGTCACCCTCTCCAACCTGTACGGCGAGCAGCCGCTGACCGTCACGCACGCCTCCCTCGCGGTGGCCGCCGGGCCGAACACCCCGGTCGCGGCCGCCGACACGCTGCGCCGCCTCACGTTCCGGGGCGAGACGTCCGTGGTCGTCCCGCCCGGCCGCCAGGTCGTCAGCGACGCGGCGCGGCTGCGCGTCCCGCACGACGCGGACCTGCTGGTCACCACGTACTCGCCGACGCCGTCGGGCCCGGTGACGTACCACCCGCACGCCCGCCAGATCTCCTACGTGGCCGACGGCGACCGGACCGAGGACGCGACCGGGGCGGCCTACCACGAGCAGAGCCCGTACTGGCGGTACGTCTCCGCCGTGGACGTCCTCAGCAGCGACAAGACCGGCACGGTCGTCGTCATCGGGGACTCCATCACCGACGGCATCACCTCCACCATGGGGGCCAACCGCCGCTGGACCGACGTGCTCGCGGACCGGCTGCGCGACGAGGCCGGCGCGCCGCGCTACAGCGTCGTGAACCAGGGCATCAGCGGCAACCGCGTCCTGTCCGACGGGCGGCCCGGCCGGTCCGCGGACGCCCCCGCGGGCAACCCCAGCGGCCTGTCCCGCTTCGACCGCGACGTCCTCGACCGCACCGGCGTCAAGGCCGTCGTCATCGCCCTCGGCATCAACGACATCCTGCGCAACCCGCGGCAGGCCGACGCCCGGCGCATCCTCGACGGGCTGCGGGAGCTGACCCGCCAGGCCCACACCCGCGGCCTGCGCGTCGTCGGCGCCACGCTCATGCCCTTCGGCGGCCACCGCGGCTACAGCCCCGCCCTGGAGGCGGTGCGGCAGTCCGTCAACGCCGAGATCCGCTCCGGCGGGGTGTACGACGACTTCGTGGACTTCGACAAGGCCCTGCGCGACCCGTACGACCCCCGCAAGCTCCTCGGCCGCTACGACTCCGGCGACAGCCTTCACCCCAGCGACGCGGGCTTCCGCCGGATGGGCGAGGTCTTCGACCTGTCGGACCTGAAGGGGTCCGGGGCCGCCGAGCTGTGAGAACACACTCCGCCGCGGCCCGCCGCACGACCACCGGCAGAGTGTGTTAGGGTTTTTGCGTTGCAGTTGTGGTACCCATGAACCTATGTGCGCCTGACGGGAATGTTTCCTTCGGGCGCATTAGTTGTTTTACCGGCTTCTCCGGATGGGGCCTCTGCCTACAGCTAGGAGAATGTCATGGCACAGGGAACCGTGAAGTGGTTCAACTCGGAAAAGGGCTTCGGCTTCATCGAGCAGGACGGCGGCGGCCCCGACGTCTTCGCCCACTACTCGAACATCGCCACCCAGGGCTTCCGTGAGCTCCAGGAGGGCCAGCGCGTCTCCTTCGACGTGACGCAGGGCCAGAAGGGCCCGCAGGCGGAGAACATCGTCCCCGCCTGATCGCCGGACGCGTATCCGCTCGCCGGGGTCCGTACCGTCACGGTGCGGACCCCGGTTTGTGCTGTTTCCAGGAAGGCAAGTACCCGCATGTCCCGCAGGCCCCAGAAGCCGAACCGGCGCGTCTCGTCGTCGAAGGCGTCCACGTCGCCCAGGTCGTCGAGGGCGCCCAGGTCGTCCGCGTCCTCCGCGCCGTCCGTGAGGGAATTCCGGCTGCCGGAGAACACGACCCCCGCACTCCCCGCCGTCGAGGACTTCGCCGATCTGGACATGCCCGCGGGGCTCCTGAAGACCCTCGCCGCCCAGGGGGTGACCACCCCCTTCCCCATCCAGGCCGCCACGCTGCCGAACTCGATCGCCGGGCGCGACCTGCTCGGCCGGGGCCGCACCGGCTCCGGCAAGACGCTCGCGTTCGGGCTCGCGCTGCTGGCCCGCACGGCCGGTCTGCGCGCCGAGCCCAAGGCGCCCCTCGCCCTGGTCCTCGTCCCCACCCGGGAACTCGCCCAGCAGGTCACGGACGCGCTGACGCCGTACGCGACCGCGGTGAACCTCCGCCTCGCCACCGTGGTCGGCGGGCTCTCCCTCACCAAGCAGGCCGGAACGCTCCGGCGCGGCACCGAGGTGCTCGTGGCGACCCCCGGCCGGCTCAACGACCTCGTGGAGCGCGGGGACTGCGTGCTCGGCGACGTCCGCGTCACGGTGCTCGACGAAGCCGACCAGATGACCGACATGGGCTTCCTGCCGCAGATCACCAAGCTGGTCGAGCGGGTCAGGCCCGGCGGCCAGCGGCTGCTCTTCTCGGCCACCCTGGACCACAACATCGACCGCCTGGTGCAGCGGTTCCTGACCGACCCCGTCGTGCACTCCGTGGACCCCTCCGCGGGCGCGGTGACGACCATGGAGCACCACGTGCTCCACGTCCAGGACGAGACCGACAAGAAGGCCGTCACCACGCGCATCGCGGCCCGCGACGGCCGGGTGATCCTCTTCCTCGACACCAAGCGGTCCGCCGACCGGCTCGCCAAGCGGCTCCTCGCCGTCGGCGTCCGCGCGGCGGCCCTGCACGGCGGCCGGTCCCAGCCGCAGCGCAACCGCACCCTGGAGCAGTTCAAGAACGGCCAGGTCACCGCCCTGGTGGCGACGAACGTCGCGGCCCGGGGCATACACGTCGACGACCTCGACCTCGTCGTGAACGTCGATCCCCCCGCCGACCACAAGGACTATCTGCACCGCGGCGGCCGCACGGCCCGCGCCGGTGACTCCGGCAGCGTGGTCACCCTGGTCCTGCCCGAGCAGAAGCGCGAGGTCACCCGGCTGATGTCGGACGCGGGCATCCGCCCGCGGACCACCCGCCTCACGTCGAGCGACACGGAGCTGGCCGACATCACCGGCGCCCGCGAGCCCTCCGGCGTGGCCGTCACCATCGAGGTCCCGCAGGCCCCGGCCCCGGCGGGCTCCCGCGGCGGGTCCGGCTCCGAGGCCCGCAGGCGGTCCGGCCGCCGGCGCCGCGGCGGCGGGGCCAAGGCCGCGACGGGCGGCGCCACCGCGACCGGCACCACGACCGCCACCGCGGCCGGAGGCCGGAGCCCCGAGCGCCGGGCCAAGACCGGCGCGACGACGGCGGGCGCGGCCACGGGCCGCGGCACGGGCACGGGCACGGGCCGCCGGACCTCAGCCGGCGCGGGCGCCGCGTCCGGCAAGAGCGGCCGCGGCTCCGGTCGGCGTACGGCAGCGGGCGGCTCCACAGGCACTACAGGCGCCGCAGGCACCGGCGGCCGGGGCACCGGCGGCCGAGGCGCCGGCCGCCAGGGCGGCCGCCGGGACTCCGCGGCCTAGCCCGAGGTCCGACAGGACGTCTCACGACAGCGGGGAAAAGAGGGGGGGGGGAACGTTCCCCCCCTGTGTTTCTGTCTTGTCCGAGGGGGTCCTTTGCGTCTTCCCCGTGGAGGCTGTGGTTGGTGTTCTTCCCCCCGCCGGGG
>NZ_JBWKJZ010000017.1:83027-187826 GCF_056431945.1 Streptomyces sp. NPDC045778 | reverse complement strand
AGGGAGGGAGCAGTGGGATGGAACGAAAAGAGTACCCCTCCCCCCCCCCCCCCCCCCCCCCCCCCCCCCCCCCCCCCCCCCCCCCCCCCCGGCCCGCTGCACTCCCACCAACTCGTCCAGCGGCACGTCTTCGAGTCGCTGCTCGCGCTGCGCACGACGCGCCCGCTGGTGCACGAGGCGGTCGCGCGGCTCGCCGCGGACGAGGACGCGCACATCGAGGTGGGCCTCGCCAAGGTCGCCGCGGCCCGCGCCCTGCACCAGGTGGTGGACGCGGCGATCCAGGTGCACGGCGCCGCCGGGCTCGGCCCCGACACCCCGCTGCCCGCGCTCCTGCGCACGGCGCGCGCCGCGCGGATCCTCGACGGCCCGGACGAGTTGCACGTCACGTCGGTGGCGCGCCGGGTCCTGGACGCCTACGCGTAGCTCCGTCCTAGACGTGCGGCCACATCTGCACATCTCTACGTACGCCTGTACGTCTATACGTCGCCGGGGCGGACGAGGCCGGTGAGGACGGCGAGGCCGAGGGCCAGGAAGTAGTCGCCCCAGACGAGTTCGTGCCGCTCGGCGGTGCCGGTGGCGGCGTCGTAGCAGCCGTCGAGCAGCATCCCGGCGGGCCGCCCGCCGTCCGCCGCCGTCAGGTGCGCGGTCACCAGGCGGTGCAGGACGGCGGTCGCGCGCCGCGTGAGCGGCTCGGCGTCCACGCCGGGCAGCGCGGCGAGTTTGAGCAGCGCGACGGCGGTGATCGCGGCGGCGGAGGTGTCCAGGGGGCCGCCCGGCTCGGCGGTGTCGGCGTACGGCACGAGGGGCGCCTCGGCCGCGCGGTCCCCCGACGTCAGGGGCGCGCCGAGCCGGGCCGCCTCCTGGCGCAGCCGCTCCGGGCGCCAGACCGCGTGGTCCGCGTGGTCCGCGCGCCCCAGCGCGTCCGCGACCGCGAGCAGCAGCCAGGCGCGGCCCCGGCTCCAGCCGGGCGCCGGTTCGGCGAGCGGCCGCCAGCCGCTGCCCGGCACGTACCGCCAGGCCATGGCTCCGGCCCGGCACAGGTCCAGGTGCCGGTGCAGGTGCGCGGCGGCGGCCTCGGCACCGCGCGGCCCCGCGGTGGCGAGCAGCGGCACGAGCCCGGGCACGGCGTCCGCCCGGGCCACGAGCCGCGGCCCGCCGAAGGCCGCGCCCCAGGGGACGAGGCCGAGGCCGGGGTCCAGGGCGTCGAGGCAGACACGGGCGGCTTCGGCGCGCAGGGCGCCGGGGGTGGGCTCCGGCGAGGCGGGGGCGAGGGCGGGGGCGGGGCCCGGCACGGCGGGGGCGCGGTCGGGCGCGGAGGCGCGGCCCGGCGCGGGGACGGGCTCCACCGCCGGGGCGGCCCCCGCCCACGCCGTGCCGTACCAGAGGATCAGGCCCCGCGTCGCCGTGTCCGCGTGCACCCAGTCGGCGAGCCGGGCCGTGCACGCGGCCGCGGCCGCGTGGTCCTCCGCCGCGCCCGTGTACCGCGCGCGCAGCCACAGCAGGCCCGCCCAGAAGCCGCCGGTCCAGGCGCCGCGCCGGGTCGTCGTCCACGTACCGCTGCCGGGTTCGGCGTACAGCGGGAAGCGGGCGCCGGCCTCGGCCCGGGTCAGGGCGGCCCGGTCCAGGACGGCGCGCAGGGCGGGCCCGGCCCAGGCGGGCACCTCCCCGGGGCCGCGCGACATCAGGCCTGCCCCGCGCGGCGCCGCGCGCCCCGCTCCCGTACCGCCCACGTCAGGCCCACCGCGCACGCCCCCGCGAACTCCACCGCGACCAGGGCCCAGCCCAAGCCGTAGCGGCCCGCGTCCGCGAGGACGCCGAACAGGGGCGGGCCGAGGGCGAAGCCCGCGAAGAAGCCCGCGGAGACGAGGGCCGAGTCCTGGCCCGCGCGGCCGGGGGCGGCACGCTGCATGACCAGGACCATGGAGACCGCGTTGGCCGACACCGCGAACACCCCGACGGCGACGGCCGCGAGCCACACCAGCGGACCCACCGCCGCCGCGGCGACGAGCAGCAGCGCGGCGCCGACCGCGCCCGCCGCGAGCCACCCCGGCAGCCACGGCGCGCGGCTCGGGGTTGCCGCCCTCGACCAGGCGACACGCCCCGCGATCCCGGCCACGCCGAGCACCGCGACCAGCGCCGCCGCGGCGGCCGACGGCAGGTCAAGGCGGTGCGCCCCGTACAGCGCGAGGTAGGTGTTGACCGACGCGATGCCGCAGCCCAGCAGCAGCGAGAACACCGCGAGCCAGGCGATGGCGCCGCGCGGCAGGAGCGAAGCGGGCCCGGCGGCGCGGGCAGGCGCCGCCCCGGCGGCCCTGGGCAGCGCGCGCAGCGCCCAGACCGCGGTCACCACGGCCGCTCCCGCCGCCGTCCACACCGCGCCGCGCCAGCCGAGCCACCCGGCGAGTGCCGCGAGCGGCAGACCCGCCGCGAACGCCCCGAGCTGGACGCCCGACTGCTTCACGCCGGTCACCGCGCCCCGCCGGGCGGGCTCCACGGACGCCAGGATCGCCTTGTTCGTGGCCGGGTTGGCAAGGGCCTGCGGCAGGCCTCCCAGCGCGACCGCCGCGAGCAGGAAGCCCGCGCCGGGCGCCGCGCCGATCAGCGCGAGGGCCGCCGCCGAGAGCAGGAGCAGCGCGGCGAGCGCGCGGCGCGGCCCCACCCGGTCCACGATCCGGCCGCCGACGGGCGACAGGACGGCGGCGGTGCCGAAGCCGATCGTCGTGGTCAGGCCGAGCGTCGTCGGCGACACGTCGAACTCGTCCACCAGGCGCGGCCCGAGCGCGCCGAGCAGGAACAGCTGGAGCATCGAGAAGGCCATGGCGCAGGTGAGCAGCGCGGTCGACGGCGTACGGGCGGTGGCGGCCGGGCTCTTCGTGCCCGCGTCCCTGTGCTCTCTCGCCACGCGGCTGCTCCCCCTGTGCGACGGCCGGCCGATGCCCGGCCGATGGTCGGCCGGTCAGGAGTCGGCCGCGCGCCCGTACCAGTTCCCGGCGGCCCGAGTGACCCGCGCCACACAGCGGCCCCGCGCGGAACATTCCGGACCCGCCCGTTGAGCGCGCCGGGCGGATGCAAAGATGAGGCCGCCATGTCTGGGGGCCGAAGCTGTCGCGCGATACGGGCCGCGGTGTTCGCGGCCGCCTGTGTGCTGCTCGCGGCCACCGGCCACGCCCTCATGTCGGCGTCCCCGCTTCCGTGGTGGGCGCTGCCGGGCGCGGGCGCCGCCACCTTCGCGGGCGCCTGGCTGCTCGCCGGGCGTGAGCGCGGCGTCCTCGTGGTCACCTCCGCGTCCGTCGTGGCGCAGGCCGCGCTGCACACGTGGTTCTCGCTCGCGCAGGCCGCGGCCCAGTCCTCGGCGTCCGGCGGTGCCTCCCTCGCCCAGCAGTGGGCCCGCCATCTGCTCTGCGGGGCGGGCGGCACGGGGACCATGTCGGAGGCGGAGGCCGTCCGCGCCGTGACCGAGGCGGGACTCGCGGACCGGATGCACGAGGCCGCCGGGCACACCCGGCACTCGATGGGCATGCAGGAGACGGCCGCACCCGCGCCCGGCGCGCACGACATGACCCACATGACGTCCGCGGGGGGCCACGGCGACACGATGTCGGGCGCGATGTCCGACACGATGTCGGGCGCGATGTCCGACACCGTGTCCGGATCGATGTCCGGCACGCACGCCGGACACGACATGGCCGGCATGTCGCCGCTCGGCATGCTCGCCGCGCACCTGGTCGCCGCGCTCCTTTGCGGCCTGTGGCTCGCGTACGGCGAGCGTGCCGCGTTCCGCGTCGGCCGGGCCGTCGCGGGCTGGCTCGTCGCACCGCTGCGGCTCGCCTTCCGGCTGCCGCCGCCCGCGCACCGGCCGCGCCTGCGCCCGCGCCGCGACCACGGCGCGCGGCGGCTGCGCCGGCTGCTCCTCGTCCACGCCATCACCTCACGGGGCCCACCCCTCGGGATCGCTGCCGGCTGACAGGCCCGCCTCCGGGCCCCCTGTCCGCCGACAGCCGGTTCCCCGGCCCGCCACGACGGCACCCGGCCCGGCGCGCTCGCGCGCCGCGCCGCTCGTCGGCGTACGCGCACCGGGCATCGGCCCGCACCGCCCCCGGGCGCGTCCGGGCCGTACGACACCTCGCACCGGCCGCACACCGTCGCGGCCGGATCCCGAACCCCGCGCTCCGGACGCCGCACCCGCGGTCTCCGGACATCCGTAAGGACCTCAGGCGATGACTGCTGCCCTGGCGACCCCTCCTGCCCGAAAACTCCCGAAGGACAAGGCCTGTCGGCCCACGAGCCGCCGCACCGACGCCGCCGACGAACCCGTCACGCGGCTCGCGCTCGCCGCGCGCGACGGCGACCCGGAGGCCGTCGACCGTTTCGTACGGGCCCTGCACCGCGACGTACTGCGGTACGTGGCGCACCTGAGCGCCGACCCGCAGGCCGCCGACGACCTCGCGCAGGACACGTTCCTGCGGGCGCTCGGCAGCCTGCACCGGTTCGAGGGCCGGTCATCGGCGCGGACCTGGCTGCTCTCCATCGCGCGGCGCACCGTCGTGGACAGCCTGCGGCACGCGGCCGCCCGGCCCCGGCTCTCCGACCGCGACGACTGGCAGACCGCCGCCGAGCAGGCCCAGCCGCGCGGCCTGCCCGGCTTCGACGACGGCATCGCGCTCGCCGAACTCCTCGCGGGCATACCGGCCGAGCGGCGCGAGGCGTTCGTCCTCACGCAGCTCCTCCAGCAGCCGTACGCGGAGGCCGCCGCGGCCATCGGCTGCCCCGTCGGCACGGTCCGCTCCCGGGTGGCCCGGGCCCGCGCCAACCTGATCGAGGCCCTCGACGCGGCCTGACCCGGCACGACAGGAAGGGGGGTGACGCCGCCGGGCGCCACCCCCCTCTGCGTGACCGTGGTCGGGGAAACCCGACCACGAAGTGTCGATCTACCTGTCATGACCGCGCCCCTGCCGCGCGGCTGCAATGGACGGGTGCTGATCGACCGGGCGACGCCCTCCCCACCGCCGCGTACGCGGACGCGTACGGACGCCACGCCACGGCGGGCCCTCTGGGTCGCGGGCTGGCTCGCCGCCGCCGCGTGGGCCCTGGCCTTCCCCCTCGTCTCCACCCTCGCGACGCACCGCGTGTGGGGGACCTTCGCCGCGGCCGGGTACGCCGGCGCCGCGCTCGCCGCGTGGTGGCTGCCCCGGCCGTGGGCCCGCGTACTGTCGCTGGGTTCGGCTCTCACCGGCGCCGTCGTCGTGCCGCTGACGCTGCTCGTCCTGACCGGGCGCGGCCAGAGCGAGGTCGGGGTGATCGAGCGCTCGGGCGTCCTGCTCGTCCGTCAGGCGAGCCCCTATCTGGCAGACCCGCGGACCGTGGGCGAGTACACGCCCTACCTGCCCGGGATGGCGCTCTTCGGGCTGCCCCGGGCGCTGTTCGGGGACGACGCGCTGCCGTTGCGGGTTCTCGGGGACGCGCGGCTGTGGTGCGCGGGGGTGTTCCTGGTGTGTCTGAGGGCGGGGTTCGTGTGCCTGCGGACGGGGTCGGCGGGGCCGGCTGCCGCGGCGGGCGGGGCGTCACGGGGCTCGTACCGTGCCGGTCTGGCCGTGCTGCTCGCCTCCCCCGTCGTCGCCCTGCCGCTGTGCGTGAGCGGGGTGGACCTGCCGCTCGCGGGCCTGTGCTGCCTCGGCCTCGCCCTGGCCGCGCGCGGCAGGCCGGTGGCGGGGGGCCTCGCCCTCGCCGCCGCGTGCGCGCTCAAGTGGACGGCGTGGCCCGCGGTGGCGGTCGCGGCGGCGCTGCTGGGCGACGTCGCGGGGACCGGGGCGGCCGTGCGCTGCGCGGGCACGGCGGTCGCAGGGGCGGTGGCCGCGGCCCTGCCGAGCGCGCTGCTCACGCCCGGGCCCATGGCCCGCCAGGTCCTGGCCTTCCCGGCCGGGCGCGGCGACGTGCCGACGCCCGCCGCGAGCCCCCTGCCCGGCCGTCTCCTCGCCGACCTCGGCCCGCTCGGCTGGTACGCGGCGGTGGGCCTGCTCCTGTGCGGCGGGGCCGCGGTCGCGGCGACGCTGGTCCTGCGCCCGCCGGCCACCGCCGTGGCCGCGGCCGACCGGCTCGCGGCGGGCCTGTGCGTGGCGTTCCTACTGGCCCCCGCGGGGCGGTTCGGCTACTTGGCGCTGCCGGTGCTCCTCGTGGTGTGGCCGCGGCTCGCGTCCGGGCACGCGGGTGGACGCGCGGTCGTGCCGGCGGTCGTACGGCGGGGAAAGGTCGCACGGCGGGGAAAGGTGGTGGGGAAAACCCACCCCTGAGAACACCGGAAGGCCCACTCCCGCGCCGCTTCGTGCCCGCTTACGCTTTTCAGGATCACGAAGCACGACACCGCGCGGGAGGCCAGACCGATGCCGGGGCACCCGCAGGACGGACGGACCGAGGGACCGGGCGAGCGGCCCGACGAGGGGGCGGCGCCCGCCCCCGGGACCGCACCCGCCATCCCCGCCGTCACCGTATGGACGGCGATGCGCCACCACCCACCCCACCGCTTCCTGCTCTCCTCCTGGCCGCTGCGCTGCTGGGCGTACGTGTGCGGTGGGGTGCCCCTGGGGCTCGCGGTCCTGGTCGTCATGGTGGTGCTCGTGGCCGCAGGGCTGCTGACATCCGCCGTGGGGATCGGCCTGGCCCTCCTGACGGCGGCCGCCCTGTCCGGCATCCCCCTGGGCCGCGTCGAGCGCCGCCGCCTCCGGCTCGTCGAACCGACGCCCCTGCGCGACCCGCACCGCCCCCTCAAGGGCGCCGGGCTCCGCGCACGGCTGCGGACGCGGTGCGGGGAGCGGGCGACGTGGCGCGAGCTGGGCTACGTAGGTCTGCTGGCCCTGGTCTTCCCGGCCACGGGCCTCGGCATCACCCTGCTGCTGTTCCTCGGGCTCGTACTCCTCACCTGCCCGGTCATTGTCTGGGCGCTGGCCCCGGACACGGTGATGATCATCCCGGGGCAGGCGGTCCCGCACCCGCCGGCGGCCCTGCCGTTCACCGCCGCGGGACTGCTCTTCCTGGCCCTGACCGCGTACGCGGCGGGACTTCTCGCGGGCCTCCAGGTCCGCACGGCGCACTTTCTCCTGGCCCCCCGCGAGGAACCGCTCACCCGGCACGTCGTCGAACTCACCCGCTCCCGGGCACGCCTGGCGGACGCCTTCGAGGCGGAGCGGCGCCGCATCGAGCGCGACCTGCACGACGGCGCGCAACAGCAGCTGGTCGCCCTCACCATGACGCTCGGCCTCGCCGAGATGGAGCTGGGCGGCACCAACCCGGCGGCGGCCGAACTGCTCGCCCGCGGCAGGGGCGAGGCGCGCCACGCCCTGGACCAGCTCCGCGACCTGGTGCGCGGCATCCACCCGCAGGTCCTCACCGACCACGGCCTGGCCGCCGCGGTCACGGAGGTCGCGCTGCGCCACCCGGTACCCGTGACGGTCGACATCGACCTGCCGCACCGCCTGCCCGACGCGGTGGAGACGACGGCGTACTTCACGGTGACGGAAGCCCTGACGAACGCGGCGAAACACAGCGAGGCCACGGAAGTACGCGTGCGCGGCAGCCTCCGGAAGGAAACCCTTACGCTGACGATCACCGACAACGGCCGCGGCGGCGCGGACCCCGCCCGCGGCACGGGCCTGACCGGCCTCGCCGACCGCCTGGCGATCCTGCGCGGCCGCCTGACGGTGTCCAGCCCCGCCGGCGGCCCGACCGAACTGACAGTGGAGGTACCGTGCTCCGCGTAGTCCTCGCCGAGGACGCCGTCCTGCTGCGCGCAGGCCTGGTGGAACTGCTCACGCGCGGCGGCCACGAGGTCGTCGCCGCGGTGGGCGACGCCCCGGCCCTGACCCGCGCGGTCGAGGCCGAGCGCCCGGACGTCGTCATCACGGACGTCCGCATGCCCCCCGGCTTCCGCGACGAGGGCCTGAAGGCGGCCCTCGACCTCCGCGCCCGCCACGGCCGCCTCCCCGTCCTCGTTCTCTCCCAGTACGTCGCCACGGCCTACGCGACCCAGCTCCTGTCCGGCGACGGCGCGGGCCTCTCCGGCCTCGGCTACCTCCTGAAGGACCGCGTGGGCGAGGTCGCCGACTTCCTCACCACCCTGCGCCGCGTCGCCGCGGGTGAAACGGTCATCGACCCCGAGGTGGTCCGCGTCCTCCTCTCCCGCCGCACCGAACCTCTCGCCCGCCTCACCCCCCGCGAACGGGAAGTCCTCTCCCTCATGGCCCAAGGCCTCAACAACCACACCATCGCCACCCGCCTCACGGTCACCGAGGCCTCGGTCGTCAAACACGCGGGCAACATCTTCACGAAGCTCTCCCTGGACCCCACAGAGGGCAACCGCCGCGTCCTGGCAGTCCTGGCCCACCTGCGAGACAGCCCAGAGACACAGACCTGACCGTGTCCGGCAGCTCGCGGCGCACACCTCCGAGCCCGATCGCCCTGCCTCCTCCGGGGCACCGGCCAGCTCCGGGTCCCACGGAGCCGCTGCCCGGCCGGCGTGCGGAACGCGGTGCGGAACCCGCGCCGTGCGGGCCAAGGAGCGTGCGGCTTCGGCCTGTCCGGCAGCGGTCCGTGACCCTCGCTCCCCGGAGGGAATTGCGGGTACTAGGGTGCACGCTATGCCGAGATTCGCCGAGTTCGACGCTTCGTCCTTACGCCGCACCAGCTCGGTCGAGGGTGGGTTTCCCTGGCGCGGCCAGACCGTGACCTTGATCTGGATCGACGCAAGAGGGGTTGTCACCCGGGCAAGAGATGGGCTGACGCGAGGGGATGGGCTGCGTCGGCCTGACTGATCACACGCTCGTTGAAAACGATCGCGCCTCCGCCCGGCAGGCCTGACTGAAGCGCGACACAGCTACAGTGATCGCGCGATAACACCACACACGCTCAGGAGGGGCACAAGTGCGGGCCGACCCCCTGCCAATACGCGTGCCGGTCGGGCTCGAGTCGGAACGCTGGACCAGCCGTACCGCTCGCCGTCGGGTGCTGCTGGTGATTCACAACGTCACGTCCGCCGGCCGCCTCATGGACGTGCTGCCGCTTTTCCACGACGACTTCCGCGTGCAGCTACTCCTCACCTCTACGGGCTCCTCCGCTTTTCAGGATGGAATTGAGGAGCTATCCGCCAACTTAGGCCTTCCCGTGCTGCCTTGGGATCAAGCACTTTCAACACCCGTGGACCTTGCGGTATCTGCGAGCTTCGGCGGACAGATCTCTTGCCTTCCGGGCAAACTATCCGTTATTTCACATGGAATTGGCTACACTAAGAAGCTAGCCAGCCGGGAGCCGGGAGCCGGGAGCCGACGTTCGGGCTGTCTCCCGAGTGGCTTTTGGCGGACGGCAAACCGTTCATGGACGGTCTCGTACTGTCGCATCCGGAACAACTGGACCGGTTGCGTCGCGTGTGCCCGGAGGCCGTGAAGGTCTCCGTGCTCGCCGGCGACCCCTGCTTCGACCGGATGCTCGCCGCGCGCCCGTACCGCGATCGCTTCCGGCGGGCCCTGGGCCTGCGACGAGGCCAACGGCTCGTCGTACTCAACTCCACGTGGAACCCCGAGGGGTTCTTCGGTAGCGGCGGGGATCAAGACCTCCTTCCGGGCCTCCTCCCCCGGCTCACCGCGGAGTTGCCAGCCGACGACTACCGGATCGCGGCAGTACTGCATCCCAACATCTGGTACGGACACGGCCCCGGCCAAGTCCGCGCCTGGCTGGACCAGGCCCTGCGCAGCGGCCTGACTCTCATCGACCCCGCGCATGCCTGGCGACAGGCCCTGCTGGCAGCCGATGCCGTCGTCGGCGACTTCGGCGCCGTCTCCTACTACGCGTCCGCACTGGGCCTCCCGGTACTGATGGCGACCAGAGGGCAGGACCGGCTGGACCCCGAAACGCCGCTCGCCGCGTTCGTGCGAAACGCACCGCTGCTCGATCCGCACGGCCCCCTGCGTCCCCAGCTGGAGCGGCTGATCACCAAGCACCGCCCGGCCACCGATCACGGAGCGTTCGTCACCTCGGCACCAGGCGCATCGGCAGCGCTCCTGCGCCAGCACTTCTATGCCTTGATGGACCTTCCCGAGCCCGCTGGCCCGGCTCTCCTGGAACCGTTGCCCCTGCCTCCCTACGACCCACCACGGCGGACAGCTCCGCTCCGCGTACTCACGCGCGTCACCGGCACCGACATCGTGGTCGAGCGAGCTACCGAACAGCCCTACGACGCCGTCGGCGACGTGCATCTGGCGGTGCACGAGGAGACCCGGGATCCGGGCCGCCTGGAGCTGGCCGACGTGATCGTACGGGACGAGTCCGCGAACGACCCGCGCCTCGGCGGCCCGGAGGTGTGGACGGCCGAGGCCCTCGCGCGGCACGAGCATTGCGCGGTCGCCGCCTACGTGAGCGGCCCGCACACCTGCACCGTGCGCAGCCGGAAGCACGGTTTGCTCAGCCTGTCCGCGTGCCCGGCGGCCGACACCGACCCGGCGGCGTATGCCTCAGCGTTGTATGCGTGGCTGGCGGACGGTGGCAGCGTTCCGCGCGAAGGCGCCGTCACACTCCAGGTACACGTCGCCGGAGGCGTGCACCCGGTGGTCGTGAGGGGCCGCTAACCGTTGCCCTCGCAGCGCAGCCGGAGTCCGGCGAGGTACCGCAGGTGCGGAGTGGCCACTGGGGTGAGCAGGCTCTCCGCCTCGGTGATCTTCGCCAGCGCTTCGGCGTTCTCGCCCGCGTCGAGGAGGGTCTCGGCCAGGTCCGTGAGCGCACGGGCGCGGTTGTAGCTCTCGCCCTGTTCCTTGAAGAAGTCCGTCGCCGACTCCAGCAGGCGTTGCGACTCGGCCAACCGCCCCATCCCTCGGAGGGCACGCCCCTGGTTGCGCTCGGCGAGGGCGAGGGCGCGCGGCACGTCCCGCGCCCCCTCCTGTCCAGCAGTGATCCGCCGGTAGATGCGCTCAGCCGCACCGAACTGCTCGAAGGCGGCCTCGTGGCGCCATTGGTAGAGGTACAAGAGGCCCAGCAACTCGACGGACGAAGCCTCGCCTCGTACGTGCCCTGCCGCGCGTTCACACGCGATGGCGGCACGCGCCTCCTGCGCGGCTTCCTCCCACTGCTGGAGTTCTCCCAGGCAGTGCCCGAGTTGGAAGTGGAGGCCGGCCGCTGCGCGGGAGTGCGGCCTGCGTTCGTCGGCGCACCTGGTCGCCACGCGCAGCGCGGGCAGCACCTCGTCCCAGTAGCCGGCTTTCAGTTGAAGTGGCCAAAGGGCCCGGGCCAGCCGCAGCGCCGTCATGAAGTGCTGGTACTCCACGGCCACGGATACCGCTCGGACCACATTGTCGACCTCCGCCGCGAGTTCCGCCACGCCCTGTGCCTCGCCACGGTGGACCTCCCCGTCCTCCGGCGCGGGTTCGGTGCGCCAACTCTGCGGAAGTGCGGCATGGGCCGCGTGCAGAGCGCGGTTGAGCAGGGAGTTGAGCGCGCGCTCCACAGCGGCGGAACACTCAGGTATGCCGTGCTCAAGGCCCGCGGTGTCGGCCAGGCAGCGCCGCACCTCGGGACGGAAGTGGTAGCGCTCGTCCCCCACCGAGTCCAGCAGCTGGGCCTCCGATGCCTCGGCGAGCATCCGAGCCGCGCCGTCGGGCGTGGTGTCCGCGGCCGCGGCCGCGGCGGCAAGGCATGCGTCGATGGAGGGCCAGCCGCCCAGCGCCGTCAACCGAATGAGCCGCGCCGTCTCCGGCCGGAGGCCGTCACAGGCGGCCCGGACGGCGTCGCGCACCGGATCACGCCCTGGCCTTCCCGCCCTTGGCTCCGAAACGCCCTGAGCGGACTGACCGGGCTCCTCGGTCTGGAGTCGCAACGCCTCGGCCTTCAGCGCGAAAGCGTTTCCCTCACACCGCGCGAGCAGGTGTGGCATCCGGGCCTTGGCACGCGCGACGTTCTCCTTGCCGGCCACCTTTCTCATCATCTGGACCGCGTACCGGTCGCTCAGGGGCGGAACAGCGACGCGCTCAGCCTCCAGCGCAAAGGGGCGGCCGGAGACGATTACCAGCAGAAATACATCAGGAGTAGCCGGGACAAGCCTGCGGACCTGGGCGGCCGAGGAAGCGTGATCGATCACCACCAGAGCCCTACGGCCTGTGGTGAGCTGACGGTAGAGCTGTTCTCGGCCCGATGCGGTAGGCGGCATCCGCTCCGGCGGGGTGCCCATCTGTCGGAGCAGACGCAGCAGCACAGCGGCGGGTTCCGGGCCATGCCCGCCTGAGGTGTCCCGCAGGTCCACGTAGAACTGCCCGTCGGGGAACTGAGCGTGCAGCGCCGCGCCCAGACGCAGGGCCACCGCGGTGGTGCCGATCCCGGGCGGCCCATGGAGCAACGCGACGCGCGGCCGCCCGTCGGCCCGGCGCGTCACCTCCCGCTGCAACTGCTTCAGGACCTTCTGGCGATTGGTGAAGTCCCTTGAGGCTGGGGGAAGTCCGGCCGAGGGCGACAGAGCCATCGCTGGCCCCGGGAAGCTACGCACGAGGAGCGCCCACTCGCCTGCCTGCTGGGGATCATTGCCAAGGCGCGCGTGAACCTGACCCGCCAGGGTCTGCCACTCCTCCAGTCCTGTCGGCAGCGGCGTTTCCCTCCCCAAGGTCCTTCTCGCCATCACCCCGGCCGACAAGAGCGCCTGCTTGCCCATCTCTCCCGCGGCGCCGTTCCACGCGGCCGTGAGAAAAGCAGTCAGCGCGCTCAGCGCCACAGTCTCCAGCACTTCAGCCCCTCCCTTGTCCCTGCCGGACTGTATCGCCATGGCTACAGCCCGCGAAAACCTTTGAGGGCCTGTCAACTCAGCCATGAGGCAAGGGCTCACGCGGTGGGCATGAATCTCCACGGCCTCCGAAATCAGGAAACCCGTCACTCTCAGCCAATGACGCAAGGGGTATTTTCGCCACCTGCTCTGCACTGAACCGCAGGCCATCCGCCGGCCTGACGGCTCGCTACTGCCCCACCCCGCTACAGGAGGGCCGCCCTTCCACACAGCCCAGAGAGACTGCAAGACAGCCTGAAAACGCCAGCCACGTCTTCCGGCCGAGACGGGCAATCCGCGCTGAGTACAAGGGTGTTCAGGGAAGGGGCCCAACCGTTTGCTGGATTCAATGCCCTCGCACGCGACACGGACGCCGCTGCGCCTGCCCCAGAGCCACCGCCGCAGGACGGGGGCGTCGTAAACCTCGCCCGCATGGAGACACCGAGGCTTGAACTAGCGGCCGCGATGCGGGCCGTGTGGCATATGGAGGCTGGGTCCTGCGTGTTCGCCCCCTTAGCGCGGACGAGGGCAGTGTCGAGCACCACACGGGTGGCGTCGATGAGGCCGGCGCCATCGAGTCGATGGCGCACGGCCTCACGCAACCGGCCCCGGACACCGGCTCCGGACCAGATCAAAAACCGCCGACGATCAGGCGACTTCGAGACCCGGAGCAGGGCGGCAGATGCCGCCGCCAGGCACGTCCGCTGACCAACACGTAGAGATCGCGGCAAACAGCGTCTCACCACGCGCATCGACGTCCCGCCGCCCTGAGGCCGCAGCCTCGGCGGCGGAAGCAACGGCTCCGCGAGCCCCCATAACCCGCCCGGAACGATCCAACTCCACGCCCCCTGGCCCATAGTGAGGCACCACTCCGCCTCACCCCAGAGGACTACGTCTAAATCCGCAGGTCAGCGACCCTTGGAGAGGGGCTCAAGAATCGCGACACACTCCACATGATGCGTCATAGGAAAAAGATCGAACGCCCGAAGCATCCGCACCCGATACCCCCCCTCCCGGAAGTACCCCAAGTCCCGAGCCAACGCAGCAGGATCGCAAGCCACATAGGCGATCCGCCGGGCGCCCAGGCCGGCCAGGTGGTTGACCGTGGACTTGCCGGCGCCCGCGCGGGGCGGGTCCAGGACGATGAGGTCGACCTCGGTGATGCCCGTGCGCGGGAGGACGGATTCGACCTTGCCCTGCTCGACGCGGACGCGGTCGAACGCGGTGAGGTTGTGGCGGGCGTCCTCGACGGCGCGCTTGGAGGACTCGATGCCGAGGACGGCGCCCTCGTCGCCCACGCGGTCGGCGATGGCGCCCGCGAAGAGGCCCACGCCGCAGTACAGGTCGAGGGCCGTCTCGCCCTTGCGCGGCAGGAGGCCCTGCATGACCGCCGTCACCAGCGTGTCCGCGGCCTTGGGGTGGACCTGCCAGAAGCCGCCGCTGCCGACGCGGTACGTGCGGCCGTCCGCGCGCTCGCGGACGAAGGGGCGGCCGTGGACGCGGTGGACGCCGCCGTCCTTCTCGCCGACCCGCATGACCGAGACCGGCTTGTCGAGTTCGACGATGGGCAGGCGGGCGCCGGGGCGCGGGGTCAGGATGACCTGGCGGTCCTGCGAGCCCGTCGCCGCGATGGCTTCGATGGACTCCATGCCCGCCCACCCGCGCTGCTCGATGCCCAGCTCGGAGACACCCTCGGCCGCGATCATGCAGTGGTCGACCGGCTCGACCTCGTGGGAGCGGTGGCGGCGCAGGCCCGCCCGGCCGGACTCGGCGTCCACCGCGTACTGCACGCGGGTGCGCCACTGCGGGACCTCGCCCGCCGGGAGCTTGTCGCCCTCCGCGGGCATCACCGTGCCGTCCCAGCCCGCCTCCTCGGGCGTCAGGCCCGCGAGGTGCTTCAGCTGCTCGGCGATGACCTCGCCCTTGAGGCGGCGCTGCGCGCCCGGCTTGGCGTGCTGCCAGTCGCAGCCGCCGCAGCGGCCGGGGCCGGAGTAGGGGCAGGGAGCCGTCACGCGGTCCTTGGACGGTTCGAGGACCGTCACCGCGTCCGCGCGCAGGAAGCGGGAGGAATCGTCGCCCTCCGTGACCCGCGCGACGACCTTCTCGCCGGGCAGGGTGTGGCGGACGAAGAGGACGCGGCCCTCGGCCGTACGGGCGATGCAGTGGCCGCCGTGGGCGACGGGGCCGACCTCGACCTCGTACTCCTCCCCCACCAGTGAGTTCTTCGGTTCTGCCTGCATGGCGGGGTGACTCCACAACGTCAAAGGATGAGCGGCCGGACAACAGCCCACCAGTCTACGTGGGTGTCGTCCGCTCGCTCACCCAGGCACACGGAAGGCGCACCCGGGGCGCGCCCCACGGGCTCCGGCTCAGCCCTTCCCGCTCTTCTCCCTGGCGCGCTTCTCCACCGGGCCGCGCCGCACCGACCCCGGCGCGTTCCACTCCTGCCGCCTGCGGGCCCGCTTCTTCGCGGCCTCGGAGGACTCCAGCTGGTAGGGGACGGAGGTGACCATCACGCCGGGGGTGAAGAGCAGACGGCCCTTCAGGCGCAGGGCGCTCTGGTTGTGGAGGAGGTGTTCGTACCAGTGGCCCACCACGTACTCGGGGATGATCACGCTCACCGCGTCGCGCGGGCTCTCGCGGCGCAGCGACTTCACGTACTCGATGATCGGGCGGGTGATTTCCCGGTAGGGCGAGTCGAGGACCTTCAGGGGTACGGAGATGCCGCGGCGCTCCCATTCGGCGCGCAGGGCCTTGGTCTCCGCCGGGTCGACGTTGACGCTCAGCGCCTCCAGGGTGTCCGTGCGCATCAGCTTGGCGTACGCGAGGGCGCGCAGCGTCGGCTTGTGGATCTTGGAGACGAGGACGATGGAGTGCACCCGGGAGGGGCGGACGCTGTCGTCGGTGGGGCCCTCGGGGGCCGCGATCTCCTCGGAGACCCGGTCGTAATGGCGGCGGATCGCGGTCATCGTCGCGTAGAAGATGACCATGCCGAGCAGCGCGACCCAGGCGCCGTGCGTGAACTTGGTGACGAGGACGACGATCAGGACCAGGCCCGTGAAGAAGGCGCCGAAGGTGTTGATCGCGCGGGAGCGGACCATGTGGCGGCGCTTGGCCGGGTCCTGCTCCGTGGCCAGGTGACGGTTCCAGTGCCGGACCATGCCGATCTGGCTGAGCGTGAAGGAGACGAAGACGCCGACGATGTAGAGCTGGATCAGCCGGGTGGAGTCCGCGCCGTAGATGAAGACGAGGAGGGCCGCGGCGCCGGCGAGGAGCACGATGCCGTTGGAGAAGGCGAGGCGGTCGCCGCGGGTGTGCAGCTGGCGCGGCAGATAGCGGTCCTGCGCGAGGATCGAGCCGAGCAGCGGGAAGCCGTTGTAGGCGGTGTTCGCGGCGAGGAAGAGCACGAGCGCGGTGGCCGCGGCGAGGACGACGAACAGGAAGCTGCCGTCGCCGAAGACCGCCTCGGCGACCTGCGAGATCACCGGGTTCTGGACGTAGTCGCCGCCGACGGGCGAGCCGTTCTCGATGAGGTCCTTGGCGGGGTTCTCGGCCATGTGGACGTTGGTCGCCATGGCCAGGCCGATGATGCCGCAGAACATGGTGACGGCGAGGCCGCCCATGAGCGCGAGGGTCGTCGCGGCGTTCTTCGACTTGGGCTTGCGGAAGGCGGGCACGCCGTTGCTGATCGCCTCGACGCCGGTGAGCGCGGCACAGCCGGAGGAGAAGGCGCGCAGGAGCAGGAAGACGAGGGCGAAGCCGGCGATGCCCTGGTGCTCGGCCTCGATCTTGAAGTCGGCCGTCGGGGCCTTCATGGTGTCGTCGAGGACGAACCCGCGGAAGGCGCCCCAGGCGATCATGATGAAGACGCCCGCGACGAACACGTACGTCGGGATCGCGAAGAGCTTCCCGGACTCCTTCACGCCGCGCAGGTTCATCAGCGTGAGCAGCACGATGACGGCGACCGCGCAGAGCACCTTGTGCTCGACCACGAAGGGCACCGCGGAGCCCAGGTTCTCGATGCCGGAGGAGATCGACACGGCGACGGTCAGGACGTAGTCGACGAGCAGGGCGCTCGCGACGGTCAGGCCCGCCTTGGGTCCGAGGTTGGTGTTGGCGACCTCGTAGTCGCCGCCGCCGCTCGGGTACGCGTGCACGTTCTGTCGGTACGACGCCACGACGGTGAACATCAGCACGACGACCGCGACGGCGATCCAGGGGCTGTAGTGGTACGCCGACGCGCCCGCGATCGACAGGACGAGCAGCACCTCGCCGGGCGCGTACGCGACGGAGGACAGCGGGTCGGACGCGAACACAGGGAGGGCGATGCGCTTCGGCAGGAGCGTTTCTCCGAGCCGGTCGCTGCGCAGTGCGCGCCCGATGAGGATCCGTTTGGGCACGTCGGTCAGTTTGGACACGCAGAGGATCGTAAGCGCTGTGTCAGCGTGTCGCCCACCCAGTACCCCGGACTTGTCAAGAGCTGCTGGGGAAAAGGTTAAAGAGATGTTCAAGCGACGGGTGAGCGGCCCGGCCGGTGGGGGAACACCGGCCGGGCCGCTCACGTCCTTCCCCGGCGCGCGGCGCGCGCGCCGGCTCACCGTCCCGAGGCCGCCCCTACCCCTGTGACCAGCGGATCCGTGCCCGCGTCCGGCGGCGTGCAGCCGCGGGTGAGCCGCTCCTCGGCGCGCCGCACCGCCTTCGAGGGCCACCAGGTGGCGCGGCCGAGCAGGAGGAGCGCGGCGGGCAGGATCATGACGCGGATCACGAAGGCGTCGACGAGGACGGCCACCGCGAGCACGAAGCCCATCTGCTTCATCTCCAGGATGTGCAGCATCACGAAGCTGGCGAAGACGGTGACCATGACGATCGCCGCGCTGGTGACGACCTTCGCCGAGGAGGCGATGCCGTCGATGACGGCCTTGTGCGTCGGGACCCCGTTCAGGGCCGCCTCGCGGATCCGGCTCACCACGAAGACCTGGTAGTCCATCGAGAGCCCGAAGAGGATCACGAAGAGGAACAGCGGCACGCGCGAGGAGATGCCGTGCAGTGACACGAACGACAGCAGGCCCTCCGCCCACTCCCCCTGGAAGACGAGGACGAGCAGCCCGAGCGCGGACGCGGCCGACAGCAGGTTGAGCGCGATGCCGAGCAGGCCGAGCACCACGGACCGGAAGGCGTACACGGTCATGGCGAAGGTCAGCAGGAGCAGCGCGCCGAGGACCAGCGGCAGCTTCTCGTTCTGGTGGGCCACGTAGTCGACGCCGCGGGGCACGTCACCGCTGACGGCCGTCTCGACGCCGCCGAGCTTGCCGACGGTGGCGGGCAGATAGTCGTCGCGGAGGCGGTCCAGGGTCCGTACGGCCGCGTCCGAGTACGTGGCGTGCCGGGCGCCGAGGTCCAGGGTGCTGATCCGGCCGTCCTTCGAGGTCCTGATCCGCGGGGTCTCGTGGGCGGCGAAGAGCGGGTCGGCCGCGGCCTCGCGGTCCAGGGCGCGCAGGGCGCGGACGACGTCGTCGGACCGCTCGGGCGTGGAGCGGGCCACGACCTGGAAGCGCAGGCGCTCGTCGGGGAAGGAGGCGAGCAGCCGGTCGTACCCCCGCATCGCCGTGATCTCGCGCGAGAAGCTGTCCCGCGCCGGGTCCTTCAGCTTCAGGTCGAGCGCGGGCAGCGCCAGGCCGACCAGGGCCAGGACCGCGAGCCCCAGGGTGAGCGCGGGGCGCTTGCGGGCGGGCGCGAGCAGGGCGTTCCAGAACCGGCCGGGGCGCTGGTCCTCGTGGAGCCGCACGCGCTTGCCCTTGGCCCGGCGGCGCTCCGCCCGGCGTTCGGCCCGCTGCCCCAGCTTGACCAGCATCGCGGGCAGCACGCTCACCGAGCTGGCCACGGCGACCGCCACGACCAGGATGGTGCCGACGGCGAGCGAGTCGAAGATGACGTCGTCGGCCAGGAACAGGGCCGCGGTGGAGACGATGACGGCGAGCCCGGAGACCACGATCGCGCGCCCCGCCGTCGCGGCGGCGGCCTCCACGAGCGCCTCGGAGGACAGCCTGCCGCCCGCGCGGGCCCGCTCCTCGCGCTCGCGCTTGAGGTAGAAGAGCGTGTAGTCGACGCCGACGGCCATGCCGATGAGCAGGATCATGCTCAGCCCGACGCCCGTGTCGGGCAGCAGGTGCGAGGCCAGCATCGCCAGGCCCATGGTCGCCGCGATGGAGGTGACGGCGAGCAGCAGCGGTACGCCGACCATCAGCAGCGAGCCGAACACCAGGGCCAGCGTGATCAGCGTGATGGGCAGTGTGATCGCTTCGGAGAACGCGAGGTCCGCGTCCCGCTGGTCGTCGACGCCCTTGCTCACGGAGGCGGCGCCGGTCTCCTCGACCACGACGTCCGGATGGGCCTTCTTGATCTTCTCGGTCAGCTCCTGGAGCGGGACGACGATCTCCCTGGCCTCCTGTTCGGGGCCCTTCAGCGTCACGGGTACGCGGATGACCTCGCCGTTCGCGGAGCGGGCGGGCGCACCCACCTCGTCGACCTCGGGCAGCGCCTTCATCCGCCGGGTGACGTCCCGTACGGCGGCGTCGGCGGCGGCCTCGTCCAGCTTTCCGCCCTTGGCGCTGATCAGGATCTGCTCCAGCGACTTGATCTGGAGGTCTCCCTCGGAGGCCATGGCCTCGGCGCGCCCGGCCTCACCCACGCGGAAGTCCGCGGAGGTCGCGCTGTTCATCCCGGCCGCGCTCCCCGCGACGAGACACAGCGCGACGAAGACGAACCAGCCGACGATCGCCCGCCACGGGTGCAGCGCGCTCCAGCGGGCCACCCGCACGGTCAGCGACCGCCGCTCCCCGCCCGATCCTCGTATCCCCATCTCCGACCCCCATGACTAGCCGTGCTTCATGTGTAAGAACTGACTTACATGTGATGTGTAAGCGCAGACTGACAGGTGAAGGATGAGTACGTCAACTGTCAGATCCCGCGGGAACTCCGGGGCGACGGAGGGTTTGACAGTGCTTCACAGCGTGCGTAAGCCTTGGCTGACAGGTATCGGGACGGCACAGAGGCGGGCCATGAACAGCGAGGAGCTGCTTGCCTTCCTCTCGGCGGTGGGCCACGCGCAGCGCATCCGGATCATCAAGGAGCTGGCCGCGGGCCCCATGTACGTCAGCGAGCTGGCCCGGCGCCTCGGCGTCTCCCGGCCCCTGCTCTACATGCACCTGGAGCGCCTGGAGAAGGCGGACCTCGTCCTCGGCAGGCTGGAGCTGTCCGACGACGGCAAGGCCCTCAAGTACTTCGAACTCGCGCCGTTTGACGTGCGGTTGAACGTGGATACGATTCTGGCTGCTGCCCAGCGGGACGGGGCGAGCGAGGCCGGACAGCATTCGACCGAGGGGACGCCCCAATGAGCGACGCGATCATCCCGATCGCCTTCTTCCTGATACTCGCCGGCGCGATCGTCGCCGTGGCCTACTTCCAGACGCAGCGCAGCCGCGAGCGCGACCGCGAGTACGCGGCGGCGATGGAGTCCTACCGCCGGGCCGTCGACACCGCCCGGTCCGAGTCGGACGCCGTCCGCATGCAGCTCACCGAGCTGAACGTGCGGGTCAAGTCCATGGAGAGCATGCTGCGCTCCGTCGACTAGCGGCCCGCGGGGAGGGCGCGCGCACTCCGGCTCCGGCCCGCGCGCGAAAGCCGTTACCGTGGACTCTGCAAACGCGTCCGGACACACCGGGCGGGCCGATGGCGCTCCGCACCGCGAGCGCGGGCCGGGATGCGCCGCCACCGCGCAGGCGCGCCGAAAGAGAGTCATGAGTAGGGCATTTACGCAGGTCAAGTGGGCCGTGAGGAGCGCGGGGTAGCGACGTGCACATCGTCATCATGGGCTGCGGGAGAGTCGGTTCCGCTCTCGCGCAGACCCTGGAACAGCAGGGGCACACGGTCGCCGTGGTCGACCAGGACCCCACCGCATTCCGCCGTCTGGGCTCCGGCTTCGGCGGCCGTCGCGTGACCGGGGTCGGCTTCGACCAGGACACCCTGCGCGAGGCCGGCATCGAGGACGCGGGCGCCTTCGCCGCCGTCTCCAGCGGCGACAACTCGAACATCATCGCTGCCCGGGTGGCCCGCGAGATGTTCGGCATCGAGAACGTCGCGGCCCGCATCTACGACCCCCGCCGCGCGGAGGTCTACCAGCGCCTGGGCATCCCCACGGTCGCCACGGTCCGCTGGACCGCCGACCAGATGCTGCGGCGGCTCCTGCCGTCGGGCGCCGAGCCGCTGTGGCGCGACCCCACCGGCGGCGTCCAGCTCGCCGAGGTGCACGCCTCGGCGTCCTGGATCGGCCACAAGATCAGCCGACTCCAGGAGGAGACCGGCGTGCGCGTCGCCTTCCTCACCCGGCTCGGCGAGGCGGTCCTGCCGACCTCGCAGACGGTTCTGCAAGAAGGCGACCTGGTGCACGTGATGATGCGCACCGACGAGGTCGAGAAGGTCGAGGCGGCGTTCGCCGAGGGCCCCGAGGAAGGCGGTCACTGATGAGGGTCGCCATTGCCGGAGCCGGTGCGGTGGGCCGTTCCATCGCCGGCGAGCTGCTTGAGAACGGGCACGAGGTGCTGCTCGTCGACAAGGCGCCGACGGCCATCTCCGTCGAGCGCGTCCCGCAGGCCGAGTGGCTGCTCGCCGACGCCTGCGAGATCACCTCCCTGGACGAGGCGGCGCTCCAGCGCTGCAACGTGGTCATCGCCGCGACGGGCGACGACAAGGTGAACCTCGTCGTCTCGCTCCTCGCCAAGACCGAGTACGGCGTCCCGCGCGTCGTCGCCCGCGTCAACAACCCGAAGAACGAGTGGCTCTTCAACGAGTCCTGGGGTGTGGACGTCGCGGTCTCCACGCCGCGCCTGATGTCCGCGCTCGTCGAGGAGGCGGTGAGCGTCGGCGACCTGGTACGCCTGCTGCGCTTCAGCCACGGCGACGCGAACCTGGTCGAGCTGACGCTGCCGCCGGAGTCCACCTTCGCGGGCACCCGGGTCGGCGACGTCCAGTGGCCCGAGGACACCTCGCTCGTCACCATCATCCGGGGCACGCGCGTCCTGACGCCGACCCCGGACGACTCCCTGGAGGCGGGCGACGAGCTGCTCTTCGTGGCCGCGCAGGCCCGGGAGGAGCAGCTGGAGGACCTGCTCTCGGCACGGGACTAGAGCCGTAGGGCTTCGTAAGCAGGTGGGGGCGCCCGGAATGTTCCGGGCGCCCCCACCTGCGTCCGGCCCCGTAAGGGGCGCGGGGAACTGCGCGACCAGCCACGACGGACCGGCAGACGACCGACGGCTTACGCTCCGGCTGCCTTGCGCTCGGCCTCGGCCCGCTCCTCCGCCTCCATCTCGGCGAACACGTCGATCGGCGGCGGGGCCTTCGCCAGGAAGACCCAGGTGAAGTACACCGCGAGGACCATCGGCGGCAGCTTCAGGGCGATGAGGACCCAGCCCAGCTGCTCGGTGTCCGCCCACCAGTACAGCGGGAAGAGGATCGCGTACTTGGCGAGGAAGATCAGGCCCCAGGCCAGGGACGCCTTGGTGTACGCCTTCTTGCGGCCCGGGTTGCGGGTGCGCCAGGAGAGGTTCTCCCGGAAGACCGGACCGAGCAGCAGGCCGAGCAGCGGGAAGCCCACGAGCGCCGACAGGAAGAAGGCGGCGCCGAGCCCGGTGCCGTAGATCATCCCAGGCAGGTAGAAGTCCTTGGCGTTGCCCGTGAACATGGCGAAGGCCACACCGAACGCGACGCCGAAGACGCCGCTGAAGGCGTGCTTGACCGTGTCGCGGCGGACCAGCCGGACCACGACCAGGAGCAGCGCGACGCCGAGCGCGGCGATCGCCGAGCTGTGCAGGTCCTTGGTGATCGTGTAGATCAGCACGAACAGCAGGCCCGGGACCATCGTCTCGACCGTGCCGCGAATACCGCCGAAGGCGTCGAAGAGCGCGGCCTGCGTCAGAGCCCTGGTGTCCGTGTCCTGGGGGCTCGCGCCCGCCAGGCCCTGGTCGGTCGGCTTGTCGACTGACGTCACCGGCTACTCCCGTCCGAGCGGTCTGAGTTCGTACTTGGGGTTGAAGAGCACTCTGCGGCCGCGGTCTATGGATATCCGCCCCGACGCGATCAGGCGGCGGCCCGGCTCGATGCCGACGATGGAACGCCTGCCGAGCCAGACCACGTCCACCGCGGCGGAGCCGTCGAACAGCTCCGCCTCCAGAGCGGGCACACCGGCCCGTGGCCGCAGGGTGACCGTGCGCAACGTACCAGTAACCGTGACGATCTGGCGGTCGTGGCAGTCCCCGATGCGGGTGCAGCCGGCCGTCTCGGCGTCCTCGCGCAGTTCCTGGGAGTCCAAGTCCTGCTGGGAGGACGACAGCCGGTCGAGCATGCGCCGGAAGCGGCCTGCGGGCTTGTCGGGTCCAGGAACAGCACTCATACCCCGAGCCTACCGGTGTGCCCCGACACCCTCGCAACGCCGGTGCGCGGCCCGTGGGGAGGTCACCGCTCGAAGCGGTAGCCCATGCCCGGCTCCGTGATGAAGTGCCGGGGGTGCGCCGGGTCCGCCTCCAGCTTGCGCCGCAGCTGGGCCATGTAGACCCGCAGGTAGTTCGTCTCCGTGCCGTACGAGGGCCCCCACACCTCCTGGAGGAGCTGTTTCTGGCTGACGAGACGGCCCGCGTTGCGTACGAGGACCTCCAGGAGGTGCCACTCGGTGGGTGTCAGGCGCACATCGCGCCCGCTCCGGTTGACCTTCTTCGCGGCCAGGTCGACCGTGAAGTCCTCGGTCTCGATGGTGACGTCGTCCTCACCGGCCCCGGTGGGCTCGGCCCGCCGCACGGCGGCGCGAAGCCGGGCGAGCAGCTCGTCCATGCCGAAGGGCTTGGTCACGTAGTCGTCGGCGCCCGCGTCGAGGGCCTCGACCTTCTCGTCCGAGCTGTGCCGCGCGGAGAGCACCAGGATCGGCACCCGCGTCCAGCCGCGCAGCCCCTTGATCACCTCCACCCCGTCCATGTCGGGCAGACCGAGGTCGAGCACGATCACGTCGGGGTGGCGGGCGGCGGCGAGCTGGAGGGCGGTCGCGCCGTCCGGTGCCGCGTCCACCTCGTACTTGCGCGCCTTCAGGTTGATCACGAGGGCGCGTACGATCTGCGGCTCGTCGTCGACCACGAGCACCCGGGTCATTCCTACCTGCCTTTCGGGCTTGTCAGCGCCGCTTCCGCGGCTGGTTGTGCCACGTGCGCGGCCGGCGGTGGCGGTCACGAGGTCATCCGGGCGGAGAGGTCGGGCCGGGCGGCCGGCCGGCCGCCCGCCACCTTCAGCGTCAGCACCATCGTGAGGCCGCCGCCGGGGGTGTCCTCGGCGTTGAGGGTGCCCCCCATGGATTCCACGAAGCCGCGGGCGACGGCGAGGCCGAGGCCCACGCCACTGCCGCGTGGAGCGTCACCGTAACGCTGGAACGGCTCGAAGATGCGGTCCTTGGCGTCATCGGGGACGCCGGGGCCGCGGTCCACGACGCGCAGCTGCACCTGCTCCCCCAGGGCGCTCGCCGACACCAGGACCGGCGCGTCGTCAGGCGCGTACTTGACGGCGTTCTCGACGACGTTGGCGACGGCGCGCTCCAGGAGGCCCTTGTCTACGGCGACCATCGGCAGGACCTCGGGGACGTCGAGGTCCACGCTGCCGTCGGGTACGCCGCCGAGCGCCATCGGCACCACCTCGTCGAGGTCGATCCCGCGGATCAGCGGGGCGACGGTGCCGGTCTGGAGCCGTGACATGTCCAGGAGGTTGCCGACGAGGTGGTCGAGCCGGTCGGCGCCCGCCTCGATGCCTTCGAGCAGCTCGGCCTGGTCCTCGTCGGACCACTCGACGTCCTCGGAGCGCAGGCTGGTGACCGAGGCCTTGATCCCGGCGAGCGGGGTGCGCAGGTCGTGGCTGACGGCGGCGAGCAGGGCGGTGCGGATGCGGTTGCCCTCGGCGAGGGTGCGCGCCTGGTCGGCCTCGGACTGCAAGCGCTGCCGGTCGAGGACGACGGCGGCCTGCGCGGCGAACGCGGCGAGCACGCGGCGGTCCTCGGCGGGCAGCACCCGGCCGGACAGGGCGAGCGCCATGTGGTCGCCCACGGGGACGTCGACGTCGGCGTCCTCGGGGCGGCTCACTTGCGCGCCGGTGCCGACGCTGCCCGCGCAGGTCCACGGCGCGGTGTCGCCCGCGCGCTCCAGGAGGGCCACGGCCTCCATGCCGAAGGTCTCCCGCATGGTCTCCAGGAGGGCTTCGAGGCTGTTCTCGCCGCGCAGCACGCTGCCCGCGAGGTGGGAGAGGATCTCCGACTCGGCCCGCAGGCGCGCGGCCTGGTGGGTGCGCCGGGCCGCCAGGTCGACCACGGACGCCACGGCCACGGCGACGGACACGAAGACGCAGATGGCGACGATGTTCTTGGCGTCGGAGATCGTCCACCGGTGCAGCGGCGGCGCAAAGAAATAGTTGAGGAGGAGGGAGCCGAAGGCCGCGGAGGCGAGCGCCGGGGCCATGCCGCCGAGCAGTGCCGCCGCGACCGTGAGGCTCAGGAACAGCAGCATGTCGTTGGCGAGGCCGAGGTCGGCGTCGATGTGCGTCAGGAGCAGGGTGAGCAGCGCGGGCCCCACGACGCCGGCGAGCCAGCCCCAGATGATCCGGGAGCGGCCGAGCCGGGCCCCGCGCGCCACGGGGAGGCCGCGCCCCTTGGCGACCTCGCTGTGCGTGACGATGTGGACGTCCAGGTCGGGCCCTGAGTCGCGGGCCACGGTGGCGCCGACGCCGGGTCCGAAGACGTACTGCCAGGCCTTGCGGCGCGAGGAGCCGAGGACGATCTGGGTGGCGTTGACGCCGCGCGCGAAGTCGAGGAGCGCCGCGGGGATGTCGTCGCCGATGACGTGGTGGAACGTTCCTCCCAGGTCTTCGACGAGGGTGCGCTGGACGGCGAGTTCCTTGGGCGAGGCCGCGGTCAGACCGTCGCTGCGGGCGATGTACAGGGCGAGGATCTCGCTGCCCGAGCCCTTGGCGGCCATGCGGGACGCGCGCCGGATCAGGGTGCGTCCTTCGGGTCCTCCGGTGAGGCCGACGACGATGCGCTCGCGGGCCTGCCAGGTCGAGCGGATGTTGTGCTCGCCCCGGTACTGCTGCAAGTACTCGTCGACCCGGTCGGCCACCCACAGCAGCGCCAGCTCCCGCAGCGCGGTGAGATTGCCCGGCCGGAAGTAGTTCGACAGGGCCGCGTCGACCTTGTCCGCCTGGTAGATGTTCCCGTGCGCCATCCGGCGCCGCAGCGCCTGCGGCGACATGTCGACCAGCTCGATCTGGTCCGCGCGCCGCACCACCTCGTCCGGCACCGTCTCGCGCTGCCGCACCCCCGTGATCGACTCCACCACGTCACCCAGCGACTCCAGATGCTGGATGTTGACCGTGGATATGACGTCGATGCCCGCGGCCAGCAGCTCCTCCACGTCCTGCCACCGCTTGGCGTTGCGCGAACCCGGCACGTTCGTGTGGGCCAGCTCGTCCACGAGCGCCACGGCCGGCGCCCGGCGCAGCACGGCGTCCACGTCCATCTCGGTGAAGGTCGCGCCCCGGTGGCCCAGCTCCCTGCGCTCCAGCTGCTCCAGGCCGTGCAGCATCACTTCGGTGCGCGGTCTGCCGTGGTGCTCGACGAACGCCACCACGCAGTCCGTGCCGCGCTCGACGCGGCGGTGCGCCTCGGACAGCATCGCGTACGTCTTGCCGACACCCGGTGCCGCACCGAGGTAGATCCGAAGCTTGCCGCGTGCCATGGCCTCATTGTCTTCCTGAAACTGCTGTGTACGCAGCGTCGACCTTACGGCCAACAATCGCGGTAAAACGGACGGGGCGGGCGTTCCCGGGGGTCCTTGACGCAACTCTGATGGCTCTGGCCCGCGGGCGCACGGAAACAGGCCCGTGGGCCCGGGGTGTCCCGGGGCCCACGGGCCGTGCGCGAGCCGCTGACGGGCAGGTCAGCCCTTGGCGGCGACCAGGTGCTTCAGAGCGATGTTGAGCTTCAGGACGTTCACCCGGGACTCCCCCATGAAGCCGAGGACGCGGCCGTCCGTGTGGTCGTCGACCAGCTTCTCGACGTCCTTGACGGCCAGGTGGTTCCTCTCGGCGACCCGGTGCGCCTGGAGGTCGGCGTACTCCGGTGAGATGTGCGGGTCGAGACCCGAGGCGGAGGACGTGACGGCGTCCGCCGGGACGTCGGCGGGGCGGACCGTGAAGTCGGCCGTCGAGTTGTCCTTGACGACGGCGTCCTGTGCGGCCTTCACCTGGGCGCACAGGCCGTCCTCGGCCTTGGGGTCGCAGACCTGCTTGCCGTTCTTGTCCTTCATGGACCCGGAGTCGCCCGAGAGGTTGGTCGCGCCGGACAGGAGCAGCTTGTACTGGGTGTTCACGCTGTTGCTGCCGAGGCCGTTGGACGGCCGGGGCTGGAACCACTTCAGGTCGGGGTCCGGCGTCTCCTGGCCCTTCTTCAGGGGCAGGTCGTAGCGCTGGCCGATGAGTTCGGAGCCGACGACCTTGCCGCCGTCCTTGATCTCGGAACCGTTGGCCTTGTCGTGGAAGACGGCCTGGGCGACGCCGGTGACGACGAGGGGGTAGATCACGCCGCAGACCACGGTCAGGACGAGCACGGCCCGCAGGCCCGCGCCCAGCAGCCGGGCGGTGTTTCCGACGGAGTTGTTCATGTCGCGTCACCCAATGCCGGGGATGAGGGAGAGGAGCAGGTCGATGAGCTTGATGCCGATGAACGGCGCGACCAGGCCGCCGAGACCGTAGATCCCGAGGTTGCGGCGCAGCATCCGGTCGGCGCTCATCGGCCGGTACTGGACGCCCTTCAGGGCCAGCGGGACCAGGGCCACGATGATCAGCGCGTTGAAGATGACGGCCGACAGGATCGCGGACTTGGGGCTGGACAGGTCCATGATGTTGAGCTTGTCCAGGCCCGGGTAGACCACCGCGAACATCGCCGGGATGATCGCGAAGTACTTCGCCACGTCGTTGGCGATCGAGAAGGTCGTCAGGGCGCCGCGCGTGATGAGCAGCTGCTTGCCGATCTCCACGATCTCGATGAGCTTGGTCGGGTTGGAGTCCAGGTCCACCATGTTCCCGGCCTCCTTGGCGGCCGAGGTGCCGGTGTTCATGGCCACGCCGACGTCGGCCTGCGCGAGCGCCGGGGCGTCGTTCGTCCCGTCGCCCGTCATCGCGACGAGCTTGCCGCCGGCCTGCTCGCGCTTGATGAGGGCCATCTTGTCCTCGGGCGTGGCCTCCGCGAGGAAGTCGTCCACACCCGCCTCGTCGGCGATCGCCTTGGCCGTCAGCGGGTTGTCACCCGTGATCATGACGGTCTTGATGCCCATGCGGCGCAGTTCGTCGAACCGCTCCCGCATGCCCTCCTTGACGACGTCCTTGAGGTGGATGACGCCGAGCACGCGGGCGCCCTCGGTGTCCTCGACCGCCACGAGCAGCGGGGTGCCGCCGGCCTGCGAGATCGTGTCGGTCAGCTCCTGGGCCTCGTCGGAGGCGGTGCCGCCGCGCTCGCGGACCCAGGCGAGGACCGAGCCGGTCGCGCCCTTGCGGACCTTGCGCCCGTCCACGTCCACGCCCGACATGCGGGTCTGGGCGGTGAAGGCGATCCACTCGGCGTCCACCAGCTCACCCTGGTGGCGCTCGCGCAGCCCGTACTTCTCCTTGGCGAGGACCACGACGGAGCGGCCCTCGGGCGTCTCGTCGGCCAGCGAGGAGAGCTGGGCGGCGTCGGCGACCTCGGCCTCGGTGGTGCCCCGCACCGGCACGAACTCGGCGGCCTGGCGGTTGCCGAGCGTGATGGTGCCGGTCTTGTCGAGCAGCAGCGTGGAGACGTCACCGGCCGCCTCGACGGCGCGCCCGGACATGGCGAGGACGTTGCGCTGGACCAGGCGGTCCATGCCCGCGATGCCGATCGCGGAGAGCAGGGCGCCGATCGTCGTCGGGATGAGGCAGACCAGGAGCGCGCAGAGCACGATCATGGACTGCTCGGCACCGGCGTACACGGCGAAGGGCTGGAGCGTGACCACCGCGAGCAGGAAGACGATGGTCAGCGAGGCGAGCAGGATGTTCAGCGCGATCTCGTTGGGCGTCTTCTGCCGGGCCGCGCCCTCGACCAGGTTGATCATCCGGTCGATGAAGGTCTCGCCGGGCTTCGTCGTGATCTTGATGACGACGCGGTCGGAGAGGACCTTCGTACCGCCGGTGACCGCGGACCGGTCGCCGCCGGACTCGCGGATGACGGGCGCCGACTCACCGGTGATCGCCGACTCGTCGACGCTCGCCACGCCCTCGACGACGTCGCCGTCACCGGGGATGATGTCGCCCGCCTCGCAGACGACCAGGTCACCGATCCTCAGGTCGGTGCCGGGCACCTCCTCCTCGGTCCTGCCGTCGGCGGACAGGCGCCGGGCGACCGTGTCGGTCTTGGCCTTGCGCAGCGTGTCGGCCTGGGCCTTGCCGCGGCCCTCGGCGACCGCCTCCGCCAGGTTGGCGAAGACCGTGGTCAGCCACAGCCACGCGGCGATCGTCCAGCCGAACCAGTCCCCCGGGTCCTTGAAGGCGAGCACGGTGGTGAGCACCGAGCCGATCAGGACCACGAACATCACGGGCGACTTGACCATCACCCGCGGATCGAGCTTCCTGAGGGCGTCCGGGAAGGACTTCAGGAGCTGCGCCGGGTCGAAGAGACCGCCGCCGACCTTGGTGTCGTCCGGCTTGTGGCCGGTCGGCACGTCCTGGTGGGGCGCGCGCGTGGGAGTAGCGGTCGTCATGGAGCTGCGCTCCTCTTGCTTCCTGGTGTCGGTGGTCATGACGCGAGACCCTCGGCGAGCGGCCCGAGCGCGAGCGCCGGGAAATACGTCAGACCGGTGATGATCGTGATGGTGCCGACGAGAAGGCCCGTGAACAGGGGCTTCTCCGTGCGCAGGGTGCCCGCCGTCGTCGGGATCGGCCGCTGCTCGGCGAGGGATCCGGCGAGCGCGAGCACGAACACCATCGGCAGGAACCGGCCGAGGAGCATCGCGAGGCCGATCGTGGTGTTGAACCACTGCGTGTCCGCGTTCAGGCCCGCGAAGGCCGAGCCGTTGTTGTTGGCGCCGGAGGTGAAGGCGTACAGGATCTCCGAGAAGCCGTGGGCGCCGCTGTTGGTCATCGAGTTCTTCGGCGTGTCCATGGCCATCGAGGCGCCGGTGAAGCCGAGGACGAGCGCGGGCGTGACGAGGATGTAGCAGGCCGCGAGCTTGATCTCGCGGGTGCCGAGCTTCTTGCCCAGGTACTCGGGGGTGCGGCCGACCATCAGGCCCGCGAGGAAGACCGCGATGATCGCCATGATGAGCATGCCGTAGAGGCCGGACCCGACACCGCCGGGTGCGATCTCGCCGAGCTGCATGCCCAGCATCGTGATCCCGCCGCCGAATCCGGTGTACGAGGAGTGGAAGGAGTTCACCGCGCCGGTGGAGGTGAGCGTGGTGGCCACCGCGAAGATCGACGAGCCGCCGACGCCGAACCGCGTCTCCTTGCCCTCCATCGCCCCGCCCGCGAGGTCGAACGCCGGGCCGCCGTGGTGGAACTCGGTCCACATCATCAGCGCGGTGAAGCCGAGCCAGATCGTCGCCATCGTGGCGAGGATCGCGTAGCCCTGCCGGAGCGAGCCGACCATCCGGCCGAAGGTACGGGTCAGGGCGAACGGGATCACCAGGATCAGGAAGATCTCGAAGAGGTTCGAGATCGGGTTCGGGTTCTCGAAGGGGTGGGAGGAGTTGGCGTTGAAGTAACCGCCGCCGTTGGTGCCCAGCTCCTTGATGACCTCCTGGGAGGCGACGGCGCCGCCGTTCCACTGCTGCTCGCCGCCCAGGAACTGGCCGACGCCGTGGATCCCGGAGAAGTTCTGGATCGCGCCGCAGGCGACCAGGACCAGGGCGCCGACCACCGAGATCGGGATCAGGACGCGCACGACACCGCGCACCAGGTCGGCCCAGAAGTTGCCCAGCTCACCGGTGCGCGAGCGGGAGAAGCCGCGTACCAGCGCCACGGCGACGGCGATGCCGACGGCCGCGGAGACGAAGTTCTGCACCGCGAGACCGGCCGTCTGCACGACGTGGCCCATGGCCTGCTCGCCGTAGTACGACTGCCAGTTGGTGTTGGCGACGAAGGACGCGGCGGTGTTGAACGCCTGGTCCGGGTCGATCGACTTGAAGCCGAGCGAGCCCGGGAGGGAGCCCTGGATCCGCTGGAGCAGGTACAGGAAGAGCAGGCTCGCCAGGGAGAAGGAGAGCACGCCGCGCAGATAGGCGGGCCAGCGCATCTGGGTGCCGGGGTCGGCGCCGATGCCCTTGTAGATCCACTTCTCGACGCGCAGATGCTTGTCGGAGGAGTAGACGCCGGCCATGTAGTCGCCGAGCGGACGGTACGCGAGGGCCAGCGCGGCCACGAGCGCGAGCAGCTGGAGCACGCCAGCGAGGACGGGACTCATGGGGGAACTCAGAACCTCTCCGGGAACACAAGGGCGAGGACGAGATAGCCGAGGAGGGCGACGGCCACGACGAGGCCGACGATGTTTTCGGCAGTCACAGCTTCGCCACCCCCTTGGCGACGAGAGCCACCAGCGCGAAAACCGCGACCGTGGTGACGACGAAGGCCACGTCGGCCATCGTGTGCTCCTAGATGAGATGCGGAATTACTGACATCCCGAGGAAACCGCCTCAATGGCGGATTTCGATCGCCGTTGACGTCTCCCTAGCGGGCAGGGGCGCGGCGTTGACGAATCTCTTACGGGGTGCGTTCCGCTCTCTTGCGGTGGTGCGTTCCCCCAGTTCACACGCACAAAAGGCCGAAGGGGCCGCACTCCCCGTTCGGGAGTGCGGCCCCTTCGGCTCGCGTTCTTCCGCGTCAGCTCTCGTGCCGGTGACGACGGCCCGCGCTGTCCGGCCGGTGACGCCGTCAGCGCACCTCGGTGATCTCCGGCCCCCGGGCGAGCTGGCCCATGCCGCCCGAGAAGCGGGAGGTCTCCTGGTCCTCCTGCTGCACGCCCTCCGCGACCATCTGCGCGTCGTCGGGCAGCTTGAGGACGATCGGGTCCCGCGGGGCCATCGGGCCCTCGCCGCGGACGACGACCGTGTCCCGGAAGATCTGCTCCAGCAGGCCCGCGGCCTGCGGCTGCACCGCGCCCTGCCCGGAGATCACTCCACGCAGGAACCAGCGCGGGCCGTCCACACCCACGAACCTGACGACCTGGAAGCCGCTCGTGCCGTCCGGCAGCTGCACCGGCACCTGCGCGCGCAGCTCCCAGCCGAGCGGCCCCTCGACCTCGTCGATGACCCCGCCCTGCTGCGTGATGCCGGAGGCGATCTCCTCGCGGACCTCGCCCCAGATGCCCTCCCGCTTGGGAGCGGCGAAGGCCTGCAACTGGACGGCGCTGTCCTGGAGCACGACGGTGGCCGCGACGATCGCGTCACCCGCGACCTCCACGCGCAGCTCCATGCCCTCGACCCCCGGCACGAACAGACCACCGAGGTCCACCCGGCCCTCGCCCGGGTCGCGGACCTCGGATTCGTCCCAGGGCCCGTCCGGGCGCGGCTCCGGCTCCAGGCGCACGCGCTGCGGCGCGGCGTCCTCGGACGCTGCGTTCTCTGCGCGCTCTGCGTTCTCCGTGCCGTCGACGACCTGCTCGGCCTCGCCCGCCGCGTCCTCGGCGGCACCGCTCTTCTTGCGACGTCCGAACACGTCACTGTCCTTCCCGGTCGGATACGACCGACGCGTATCGATTCCCACCCGTTTGTTCGCCCGGCTTGGCGCCCACCGCGGCGTGACCGCCGGTGGACCCGAAGCCCCCCTCGGCCCGCGCCGAGCCGGGAAGCTCCGCCACCTCCTGGAAGCGGACCTTCTCGACCTGCTGGACGACCAGTTGGGCGATCCGGTCGAAGCGCTCGAACCGCACGCTGTCGCGCGGGTCGAGATTCACCACGATCACCTTGATCTCCCCACGGTACCCGGCATCAATCGTCCCTGGGGCATTCACCATGGCGACACCGCAGCGGGCGGCGAGACCGGACCGGGGGTGCACGAAGGCCGCGTACCCCTCGGGCAGGGCGATGGAAACCCCCGTCGGGAGCACCGCCCGCTCACCGGGCGCGAGTTCGCAGGGCTCGGTCGTCCGCAGATCGGCGCCGGCGTCGCCGGGCATCGCGTACGCGGGCAGCGGTACGTCGGGGTCGACGCGCCTGATCAGCACGTCCAGGGGGGCACGGTCGGTCACGGGTTCACCTCGAAGGCGCGGGCGCGCCGGATCTGGTCCGGGTCGTTCATGGCCGCCTGGATCTCCTGGGGGCGGCCGTTGTCGATGAAGTGGTCCACCTTCACCTCGATGAAGAGGGCGTCGGCGCGTACGGCGAGCGGCCCGTCGGGGCCGCCCACGCGCCCCCTGGCCCGCGAGTAGATCTTCCGTCCGGCGACGGCGGTGACCTCGGCCTCCAGATGCAGCACCGTGCCCACCGGCACCGGCCGCAGGAAGTCGGTCTCCAGGCGCCCGGTCACGGCGATCACCCGCAGCAGCCAGTTCAGGGAGCCGAGGGTCTCGTCGAGCGCGGTCGCGAGCACGCCGCCGTGGGCGAGACCGGGCGCACCCTGGTGCGCCTCGCGCACGGTGAACTCGGCGGTGACGGTGACGCCGTCGCCGGCCCGGGCCGCGAGGTGCAGCCCGTGGGCCTGGCCCTCCCCGCAGCCGAAGCAGTGTTCGTAGTGCGCGCCGATCAGCTCCCCGGGCGCGGGCGCGTCGGGGTGCCGCACAGGGGGTATGGCGTCGGCCGGAGGCCGCAGGGCCGCAGTTGTACCACTCACAGGCGCAGACCTTACCTCCGCGTCAGCGGCCGTCGCGCACCATGCCAAGCTTGGCTTCATGCAGCCTTACGAAGAACGCCTGACCGCGCCCCGTTCGTGGTGGCTCGTCTCGGTGCTCGTCGGCATCGCGACGGGCCTGACCGCGCTGCCGTTCGGCACCCTGCCGTTCCTGGGCGGTCTGGTCGCGGGCACGGCGCTCGCGGCGGTGCTCACGAGCGCGTACGGCGCGGTGCGCGTCCGGGTCGTGGCGGGCTTCCTGGTCGCGGGCGACGCCAAGATCCCGCTGACGGCACTCGGCCCCGCCGAGCCCCTGGACGCGGCCGAGGCCCGCGCCTGGCGGACCCACAAGGCGGACCCGCGCGCGTTCATGGTGCTGCGCAGCTACATCCCGACGGCCCTGCGCGTCGAGGTCACGGACCCCGAGGACCCGACCCCGTACGTGTACGTGTCGACGAGGAACCCCCAGGCGCTGGCGAAGGCGCTGGGGACCGTCACGGCGTCCTAGCCCCGGCGCGGGCCCCGGGGGGAGGGGTCAGGCGCCCGCTCAGGACTCCAGTTCCTTGGGGCCGGTGAGCGGCGGCAGCTCCCCCAGGGCGTCCCAGGGCACCTGCCTGCGGCGCAGGTCGGTACGGACGCGCTCCGCGAGCTTCTTCGTGTCGCGGCGGTTCATGAACGCCCCGACCGCGGCTCCCACCATGAACGGCATCAGGTTCGGCAGGTTCCGCACCATCCGCTTCATGATCTGCTGGCGCAGCTCCCGCTTCATCTGGCCGCCGAGCGCGGCGTTCACCGACGCGGGCTTGGCCACGTCGATCCCGCGCTCCTCGGTCCACGACCGCAGATAGGCGGTGCTGCGCTCCTTGAGGGTGCCGGGCGGCCGGTGGCCGTACACCTCGTGCAGCTCGGCGATGAGCTTCAGCTCGATCGCGGCGACACCGGTGATCTCGGCGGCCAGCTCGGCGGGCATGGCCGGCGGCACCGGCAGCATGGCGGCGGCGCCGACACCGGCGCCCACCGTGGACGTCGCGTTCGCCGCGCCCGCGATGAGTTTGTCCGCGAGCTGCTCGGGGCCGAGGCCCGGGAACTGCTTGCGGAGGGTGGCCAGGTCCCGGACGGGGACCCGAGGGGCGTTCTCGATGATCCGGTCGGCCAGATAGCCGATGCCGGCCTTGGCTCCGCGGCCACCACGGAGCACCCCGTTCTTCAAGCCGTTGGCGACGGCGGTGAAACGCTTGCCCTTGGTCGAGGGGCCCTCGTCTCCCGCCGTCGTGGTCTCCACGGCCTCGACGGCTGTGTGCGGCGACGTGGCCGCCGCCTCGTGCACGAGGGCGGGGACCGCCTCGTACGCCGTCTCAGCGCCGCTCTGCGCCCCGGCGGGACCCGGGTGGCCGACGGGGTCGGCCGGGTCCGCTCCCGGCGCGTCGGCGGGCCTGAGCGAGGCCCCAGGGCCCCGCTCGGCGTCCGTCTCGCCGGCGGGCACGGCTGCGTCCGCTTCGTGGTCGCCGAAGCGGTTCTTCCCAGGCGGGGTCGAGCCAGTCACGGCCGACCCTGCCTCAGTCGCAGTCGCGGCAGATCGGCTGACCGTTCTTCTCCCGGGCCAGCTGGCTGCGGTGGTGCACCAGGAAGCAGCTCATGCAGGTGAATTCGTCCTGCTGTTTGGGGAGCACGCGCACGGCGAGCTCCTCGTTGGACAGGTCCGCTCCGGGCAGCTCGAGGCCTTCGGCGGCCTCGAACTCGTCGACGTCCACGGCCGAGGAGGACTTGTCGTTCCTCCGGGCCTTCAGTTCTTCAAGACTGTCCGAGTCGACGTCGTCGTCGGTCTTGCGTGGGGTGTCGTAGTCCGTTGCCATGTCGCTCTCCCCCTCTGGGTGTCTGCGGTGTCTCAGCGCACGTAACGCGTGAGAGGCCGGACTTGTGCCCGACCTGAGGCGGAGATTTTGCCTCACATCAAGGTCTGTTACTCAATCGACACCCAACCGCACCCCTGAAGAGGTGATCGGTTTGGATGGCGATCGGGACCGTACACGGTCCGAATGTCGCACTTCACGGGCGCCACCCCGTGTACTTCCCGTGATCAAGACCCCCGAAAACCCGGATTTTCCCGGCTTTCCGACGACTTTCGCGGTCACGGAGAGTGGATGGCCGAATATTCGCCTCTGTGATCGATCACACACGAAACTGACAGGATCAGATCCTGAAAATTCCGCTTAAAGCGAACATCCGGCGCGTTACGCGGAAGCATCTCAGATCGGCAGGGTGACGCGCATCACGAGCCCACCCCCCTCACGAGGCTCCGCGATGATACGGCCCCCGTGGGCGCGCGCCACCGACCGGGCGATGGACAGGCCGAGACCCACCCCCTTGTCGCTGCCGGTGCGCTCCGTACGGAGCCTGCGGAAGGGCTCGAAGAGGTTGTCGATCTCGTAGGCGGGCACCACGGGTCCCGTGTTCGTCACCACGAGGACCGCCTGGCCGTGCTGGGCCTCCGTGGTGACCTCGACCCAGCCCGCTTCCTTCACGTTGTACCGAACGGCGTTCTGGACGAGGTTCAGGGCGATGCGCTCCAGGAGGACGCCATTGCCCTGCACGATCGCGAGGCCGCGCTCGCCGCGGATCTCGACGCCCTTGTCCTCGGCCTCGGCGCGCGCCTGGTCGACCGCGCGGTTGGCGACCTCGGCGAGGTCCACGGGTTTGCGCTCGACGATCTGGTTGTCGCTGCGGGCGAGCAGCAGCAGGCCTTCCACGAGCTGCTCACTGCGCTCGTTGGTGGCGAGGAGGGTCTTGCCGAGCTGCTGGAGCTCGGGCGGCGCGCCCGGGTCGGACAGCTGCACTTCGAGGAGCGTGCGGTTGATCGCGAGCGGCGTGCGCAGCTCGTGCGAGGCGTTCGCGACGAAGCGCTGCTGGGCCGTGAAGGCGCGCTCCAGGCGGTCCAGCATCTCGTCGAAGGTGTCGGACAGCTCCTTCAACTCGTCGTCCGGACCGTCCAGTTCGATACGGCGCTTGAGGTCCGTGCCCGCCACGCGGCGTGCCGTACGGGTGATGCGGCCGAGCGGCGAGAGGACGCGGCCCGCCATCGCGTACCCGAAGGCGAAGGCGATCACGGCGAGGCCGAGCAGGGCGAGCAGCGAGCGGCTCAGGAGGTTGTCCAGGGCGTGCTGGCGCTGCTCGTTCACGCAGGCGTTCATCGCGGCGTTGAACTCGTCCGGCGAGGCGCGGCTCGGCAGGTCGCAGACCTTGCTCTCCACCCGGCCCGAGACGATCTTGAAGGGCAGCTCACTGCCCACGTTCAGCGCCTGCGCGGCGAGCAGGTAGATGATCGAGAGCAGCAGGATGCCCGCGATCAGGAACATGCCGCCGTACAGGAGCGTGAGCCTTATGCGGATGGTGGGACGCAGCCACGGGAAGGGCGGTTCGACCTTCCTGGGGTCCCATGTCGGCTTGGGGGGCGCCGCTGGCGGCGCCGGTGTCGCGGCCACCGGAGATCAGATCCGGTAGCCCGAGCCGGGCACCGTGACGATGACGGCGGGCTCGCCGAGCTTACGGCGCAGGGTCATGACGGTGACCCGGACGACGTTCGTGAACGGGTCCGTGTTCTCGTCCCAGGCCTTCTCCAGGAGCTGCTCGGCGGAGACCACGGCGCCCTCGCTGCGCATCAGGACCTCCAGGACGGCGAACTCCTTGGGCGCGAGCTGGATCTCGCGGCCCTCGCGGAACACCTCGCGGCGGTTCGGGTCGAGCTTGATGCCGGCGCGCTCCAGGACGGGCGGCAGCGGCACGCTGGTGCGCCGGCCGAGAGCACGCACGCGTGCCGTCAGCTCGCTGAAGGCGAACGGCTTGGGCAGGTAGTCGTCGGCGCCGATCTCCAGGCCCTCGACGCGGTCGCTGACGTCGCCGGACGCGGTGAGCATCAGGACGCGCGTGGGCATGCCCAGCTCGACGATCTTGCGGCAGACGTCGTCGCCGTGCACGAGCGGGAGGTCGCGGTCCAGGACGACCACGTCGTAGTCGTTCACACCGATGCGCTCCAGGGCGGCCGCGCCGTCGTACACGACGTCGACGGCCATGGCCTCCCGGCGCAGTCCGGTGGCCACCGCATCGGCGAGCAGCTGCTCGTCCTCGACGACGAGTACGCGCACGTCGCTGTCCTTCCTCTGCGCCCGGCCCCGGTTCTCCCGTGGGCAGGGCAGGTCTGATCTGGGGGTGAGGCCTCCATCCTGCCCCTTTCGGCCATAAACCGGCTGTAAGACGGCCGGTGCCCCTGGGAACACGGGAATTTCTCGGTTCTTCTCAGACTTCCGCCAGCGTTTGAGGTTTCCCTGAGGAGGGCCGGGGGGAGGACGGCCTGTACACCCCGCGATCACGCTTCGTATGTGATGCGCCACGACGCGCTCCACGCAGCGTCATCGGACGTGATCGCCGCTTCTCGGGCACACCCCCGTGCCACCCGATCCACCCGACCCACACGACCCAGCCGAGGGGGCGCAACCATGGACGCATTCACCGCAGGTCTCCTGCAGCGCATAAAGACCACGGAATCCGACCTCGCGCAGGCCCGCGAGACGGGCGACGACTTCCTGGCCGAGGTCGAGCTGGCGGAGCTGGAAGACCTCCACCGCCTGGCCGCCGAGCACGGTGTGGAGGTCGCCGTCCCGTCCTCCTGACCGGCCGACACGTGACACCTCAGGGCCCCGGCGCTCCGCTTCTGCGGGCGCCGGGGCCCTGACGTGCCGCCTCGGGCCGTGCGGGCGCCTCAGTCGTGCCAGGCGCCGCGCTCGTCGAGGAACGCCTGGAGCGGCTCGAAGAGGCCGGGCGGGCCCGCCACCGTCAGCTCGGTGGACAGGGGCTCGCCGGGGCGGCCGCCGGTGAGGGCGCCCGCCTCGCGCGCGACGAGGTCTCCGGCGGCGAAGTCCCAGGGGTTCAGGCCGCGTTCGTAGTACGCGTCCAGGCGGCCCGCCGCCACGTCGCACAGGTCGATCGCCGCCGAGCCGCCCCGGCGGATGTCCCGCACGCGCGGCAGCAGCTCCCGGGCGACCTCGGCCTGGCGGGCGCGGCGCTCGGCGATGTACCCGAAGCCGGTGCCGATCAGGGCCTGCTCGAACGGGGGCGCGGTGCGGGCGCGCGCCGCCCTGTCGTTGACGTACGCGCCCTGGCCGAGCACCGCGCGGAACGTGTCGCCGCGCACGGGCGCGTGCACGACGCCGACGAGGGTCTCGCCGCCCGCGCGCGCGGCGATGGACACCGCCCAGTCCGGGCGGCCGTACAGGTAGTTCACGGTGCCGTCGATCGGGTCGATCACCCACTGGACGCCGCTGCTGCCCTCGAAGCTCGCGCCCTCCTCGCCGAGCACGCCGTCGTCGGGCCTGCGCTCGGCGAGGAAGTCCGTGATGAGCTTCTCGGACGCGATGTCCATCTCGGTGACGACGTCGACGGCACTGCTCTTCGTGGCGGCCACGCCCAGGTCGTCCGGGCGGCCGTCGCGCAGCAGCTCACCGGCGCGGTGCGCGGCCTCCAGGGCGACGGCGAGCAGTTCGGCCTTCAGGTCGTCCTGGGCGGTGGTGCGGTCGGTCACAGGGGCTCCTCAGGCGAACGGGCTGTCGGCGCCCGCCGCGGCGGGCTTCGGGGTGCGCGCGGGGCAGCAGCCCACCGGGCACAGGTCGTGGCTCGGGCCGAGCGCGCCCAGGGCGCAGGGCGTCACCGCGCGCCCGCTCTCGGCCGCGGCGCGCTCCAGGACCAGCTCGCGCACCGCCGCGGCGAACCTCGGGTCGGCGCCCACCGTGGCCGAGCGCCGCACCGGCAGACCCAGCTCGGCCGCCTTCGCCGTGGCCTCGGTGTCGAGGTCGTACAGCACCTCCATGTGGTCCGACACGAAGCCGATCGGGACCATCACCACGGCGGGGGCGCCGGCGCCGTGCCGCTCCTCCAGGTGGTCGCAGATGTCGGGCTCCAGCCATGGGATGTGCGGGGCCCCGGAGCGCGACTGGTAGACCAGCTCCCAGGGGCGGTCGACGCCGGTCTCCACGCGGACCGCCTCCGCGATGACGCGGGCGACGTCCAGGTGCTGCTTCACATACGCCCCGCCGTCGCCGTGGTCGGCCACCGGGCCCGAGGTGTCGGCCGCGGCCGTCGGGATGGAGTGCGTGGTGAACGCCAGGTGCGCGCCGTCCCGGACCTCGTCGGGGAGGTCGGCGAGGGACTTCAGGACGCCGTCGACCATCGGGCGCACGAAGCCCGGGTGGTTGAAGTAGTGCCGCAGCTTGTCCACGCGCGGGGGCTCCAGGCCCTCCTCCTGGAGGGCCGCCAGCGCCTCCGCGAGATTCTCGCGGTACTGCCGGCAGCCCGAGTACGAGGCGTACGCGCTGGTGGTGAGCGTGAGCACGCGGCGGCGCCCGTCGCGCGCCAGGTCCCGCAGGGTGTCCGTCAGATACGGCGCCCAGTTGCGATTGCCCCAGTACACCGGCAGGTCGAGGCCGTGGTCGGCGAAGTCCTTGCGCAGGGCGTCCAGAAGGGTGCGGTTCTGGTCGTTGATGGGGCTGACGCCGCCGAAGAGGAAGTAGTGCTGCCCCACCTCCTTCAGGCGCTCCTTGGGGATGCCGCGGCCCCGCGTCACGTTCTCCAGGAACGGAACGACGTCGTCCGGGCCCTCGGGCCCGCCGAACGAGAGCAGCAGCAGGGCGTCGTACGGAGTGGGATCCAGTGGGGAATCCAGCGCATCGGACATGCCTTTGATCCTGCCACTCGCCACTGACAGGCGGGAAACGGCGGTGCTGCCCACCGGGGGCGCGGCACTCCCCGGCCGGGAAGCGGTGGTCCCCGCCGGCCGCCCAGGGAGGCGGACCCACAGACACCCCTCGGCGGGGCGTGGCCGAGCCGGAAAAATCCGGTGCGCCAAAGGTCTTCCCGGCCGTAAGCTGTATCAGCCATCTTCACGCCTTACCGGAGCCGCGCGACCTCTCACGGGTCGGCCGCCCCTGCGCCCCCGCGGAGTCCACGTGCCGAGCCCCTACCGCGCCATCTTCGCCGCCCCCGGCAGCAAGGGCTTCTCCGCCGCCGGCCTCATCGGGCGGATGCCGTTGTCGATGATGGGCATCGGCATCGTGACGATGGTCTCCCAGATCACCGGGCGGTACGGCCTCGCGGGCGCCCTGTCCGCCACCGTCGCGCTGTCCGCCGCCGCGATCGGCCCGCAGATATCCCGGCTCGTGGACCGGCACGGCCAGCGCCGGGTGCTGCGACCCGCGACCCTGGTGACGCTCGTCGCCGTCGCGGGCCTGCTGCTCGCCGCGCGCCTCGAGCTGCCGGACTGGACGCTGTTCCTCTTCGCCGCGGTCGCGGGCTGCGTGCCGAGCCTCGGCTCGATGGTGCGGGCGCGCTGGGCGGCCCTGTACCGCGACACCCCGCAGCTGCACACGGCGTACTCCTTCGAGTCCGTCGTGGACGAGATCTGCTTCATCTTCGGGCCGATCATCTCGATCGGCCTGTCCACGGTGTGGTTCCCGGAGTCGGGGCCCCTCCTCGCGGCCGTGTTCCTGGCCGTGGGCGTCTTCTGGCTGACCGCGCAGCGCGCCACCGAGCCGGTGCCGCATCCGCGCGAACACCACACCCGGGGCTCCGCGTTGCGCTCCCCCGGGCTCCAGGTCCTGGTCGCCGCGTTCGTCGCCACGGGCACGATCTTCGGCGCGGTGGACGTGGTCACGGTGGCCTTCGCCGAGGAGGAGGGCCGCAAGAGTGCCGCGAGCCTGGTCCTCGCCGTGTACGCGCTCGGCTCCTGTCTGGCGGGCGTCGGCTTCGGCCTCATGCACTTCGCCGGGGCGCCCGCGCGCAGATGGCTGGTGGGCCTGTGCGCGATGGCCGTGAGTATGATCCCGCTGCAACTGGTCGGGAGCCTGCCGTTCCTGGCCGCGGCGCTCTTCCTCGCGGGCCTGTCCATCGCACCGACGATGATCACGACCATGGCCCTCGTGGAACAGCACGTACCACGCGCGAAGCTGACCGAGGGCATGACCTGGGTCAGCACCGGCCTCGCCGTCGGGATCGCGCTCGGCTCCTCCGTGGCCGGCTGGGTGATCGACGCCGCGGGACCGAGCGCCGGGTACGGCGTGGCGGGCGTGGCCGGGGCGCTCGCGGCGGCGGTCGGATTCCTGGGGTATCGCCGGCTGCAGCGGCCGGATCCGCGACGGGGAGGGACCCATGGGCAGGGCAACGGGCAGGGGCACGGCAGCGGCCACCGGGAGGAGCCGAGCGACGTGGCGTAACTGGGCGGGGACCGTCAGCGCGCACCCCGCGCGCGAGGCGACGCCCGCCTCGGTCGACGAACTCGTCGCGGCGGTCCGCGGGGCCAGGGCCGAAGGCCTGACGGTGAAGCCCGTGGGCACCGGCCACTCCTTCACGGCCGCCGCCGCGACCGACGGCCTGCTGATCCGCCCCGACCTGCTCACCGGCATCCGCGGGATCGACCGCGCCGCGGGCACCGTCACCGTCGAGGCGGGCACCCCGCTCAAGCGCCTGAACGCCGCGCTCGCCCGCGAAGGCCTGTCGCTGACGAACATGGGCGACATCATGGACCAGACGGTCTCCGGGGCCGTCAGCACCGGGACGCACGGCACGGGCCGCGACTCCGCGTCGATAGCCGCCCAGATCACGGCGCTCGAACTGGTCACCGCGGACGGCGAGATCCTCACCTGCTCCCGTCACGAGCACCCCGACGTCTTCGCCGCCGCGCGCGTGGGCCTCGGCGCGCTCGGCGTCATCAGCGCGATCACGTTCTCCGTAGAGCCCCTCTTCCTCCTGCGGGCACGCGAGGAGCCCATGACCTTCGACCAGGTCACCGGGTCGTTCGACGAACTCGTCACCGAGAACGAGCACTTCGAGTTCTACTGGTTCCCGCACACCGACAACTGCACCACCAAACGCAACAACCGCAGCCTGGGCCCCGCGGCCCCGCCCGGCGCGATCAGCGCCTTCGTAGAGGACGAACTGCTCTCCAACGGCCTCTTCCAGGCCGTCAATTCGCTCGGCCGTGCCGTGCCCGCGACCATCCCGGCCATCGCCAAGATCTCCAGCAAGGCCCTGTCGGCCCGCACGTACACGGACATCCCGTACAAGGTCTTCACCAGTCCCCGGCGGGTGCGCTTCGTGGAGATGGAGTACGCCGTCCCGCGCGAGGCGCTCGTGGACACGCTGCGGGAACTGAAGGCGATGATCGAGCGCTCCGCGCTGCGCGTGAGCTTCCCCGTGGAGGTCCGCACGGCCCCCGCCGACGACATCACGCTCTCCACGGCGTCCGGCCGCGACAGCGCGTACATCGCCGTGCACCTCTACAAGGGCACGCCCTTCCGTACGTACTTCAGCGCCGCGGAGCAGATCTTCGTCGCCCACGAAGGGCGGCCCCACTGGGGCAAGCTCCACACCCGCGACGCCGCGTACTTCGCCGCGGCGTATCCGCGCTTCGCCGAGTTCACGGCGCTGCGCGACCGCCTCGACCCGGACCGGCTCTTCGCCAACGCCTATCTGCGGCGGGTCCTCGGCGGCTGAGCCGCCGGGCCGGGGCGGCCGCCCCGTTCACTGCTCGGGCGACTGCTGCCGCTCCTGGACGTCGTTCCCGCCGCCGTTGGACGGCGTGGGCGTCGGGGTCGGGGTGGGCGTCGGGGTCGGCGTGGGAGTGGGCGTGGGGGTCGGGTCGACCTTCGAGCCGCCGTCGCCGGAGTCACCGCCGTCGTCCTTGCCGCCGTCGTCGGGCTTGTCCCCCTGGTCCTTGCCGGTGCCGGTCCCGGTGTCCGAGCCGGTGCCGTCGCCCGGCGAGGGCTTGTCGCTGGGGTCCTTGGAGGTGTCGTCGCCCTGCTGGGAGCCGTCGCCGTTGTCGCCCGTGCCCTCGTCGGAGGGCTGATCGGAGTCGCCGCCCGGCTTCTGGTCGTCCGACTTGGAGGAGGAGTTCTTGCCCTTCACGAAGTCGCCGATGGACGTGCTCTGGTCGTCGCCGCTGAAGCTCTGGCCGCTCACCAGCTCGTACGTGGTGATGCCGGTGAGGGCCACGCCGAAGACGACGGCGGCGGCGATCAGCGGCCGCTTCCAGCTCGTCACCCGCGCGCGGTGCGTGGTGCCCTCGGTGAACTCGTCCGACGGGAGCGGTGGTTGCGGCGGCCCGGGCACCGCGGGGCCGGTGCCGCGCAGCACGCGGGTCCGCTGGTCGCGCGGCATCAGCTGGGTCGCGTCCACCGACCCGAGGAGCTGCGTCCGCTCGGCGTCGGCGGACCCGGCGGGCAGCGCGGTGGTGGGATCGCCGGGCCCGAGCGCGGGCAGGGCGACCGTCGGATCGGCGGCACCGGCCATCGGCAGCGCGGCTCCCGGATCGGCTCCCGCCCTGGGAAGGACGGCCGTCGGGTCGGCCACCTCGGCCATCGGCAGCGCGGCCGTCGGGTCGGCGTCCGGGGCGTGGTGGCCGCTCGGCTGCCTGCCCCAGGTGGTGGTCACCGGGCCCGTGCCGGTCACATAGCCGGACGAGGTCGCGTAACCGGACGAGGTCCCGTAGCCGGACGGGGGCACGTGACCGGACGGGGGCACGTGACCGGGCGCGGGCGTGGAAGGCGCGGCTCTGAAGGCCTCGGGCACCGGCGTGGCCCCGGTCACCGGCACCTGCTGCGCCTTCGGCTTGGCCTGTACCGCGACGTCGCGGATCTGCTCACCCGTGCGCTTGAAGAAGTGCTGGAAGACCGTGCCTCCGCAGGTGGCGATGCCGCTCACCACACCGGCACCGAGAATCGTCCCGTACACGCCGAAGCTGGACGCGAGCTTCGCGGCGAGGACGGCGGCCACGGCACTGCCCGCCACCTGCGGCACGCTCAGGTCGAGCCGCTTCTTCGGCGCGTCCTCCGACGTGCCTTCCGAGGTGTCATGCGCCGTGTCCTCCGAGGTCCTGCCGAGATCCGGCTTGCCACGCATCTCCGACTCTTGCCGCCTTTCTCGCCTTGCCGACTTCCGTACCGATTCGCGCACGAGTCACGCGAGTCACATGAGAAAGGGACGTACGTCCGAAGAAAATAGTTCCGCTTCTGGCGTTTACGTGAAGAGCGCCACCTACGCGCGGGGGCTTCGCGCCCCTGCCACCATCAACTCCCTTCACCCGGGAGAAGTTCGGCGGCGTGCCGGTCCACCCGGGTGGCCCGAATGGAGTAGTGTTGCTGGCCCTGGGCCCGGTCTCCATCCAGGGTGCCCGGGGCCAGCCAGGACCGCCGGGAGGGGGCTCGCTGCACAGGGTGACGAGGTTGGTCACTTAGCGTTGCGAATAGGTAACCGTGCCATAACGGCGAACCAGGGCCCATGCCCGACACGCCGGGCAACTCGGCAAGGTTGTGGCAGGCTGCACCCGGGCAGGCCACACTCGACTAGCGGAAGCAGCGACGCACGTGACGTCGGCAGGCACCACCCGGGAGGTCCCCATGCCCGAACTGCGTGTCGTGGCCGTCAGCAACGACGGCACACGGCTGGTGCTGAAGGCTGCGGACAGCACGGAGTACACGCTTCCCATCGACGAACGGCTCCGTGCCGCCGTACGCGGCGACCGCCCGAGACTCGGCCAGATCGAGATCGAGGTGGAGAGCCACCTCAGGCCCCGTGACATCCAGGCCCGTATACGCGCTGGAGCCAGCGCGGAAGAAGTCGCCTCGCTCGCCGGCATCCCCGTCGACCGCGTCCGCCGCTTCGAGGGCCCCGTGCTCGCCGAGCGCGCCTTCATGGCCGAGCGCGCCCGGAAGACCCCCGTGCGCCGCCCCGGCGAGAACACCGGCCCTCAGCTCGGCGAGGCCGTCCAGGAGCGGCTCCTGCTGCGCGGCGCCGACAAGGAATCCGTCCAGTGGGACTCCTGGCGCCGCGACGACGGCACCTGGGAGGTGCTGCTCGTCTACCGCGTCGCCACCGAGCCGCACTCCGCGAGCTGGACGTACGACCCGCCGCGCCGCCTCGTCCAGGCCGTCGACGACGAGGCCCGCGCCCTCATCGGCGAGACCGACGACATCGCCGCGCCCGAGCCGAGCTTCCCGTTCGTGCCGCGCATCGCCCGGCTGCCCCGGGACCGGCCGCTGGAGCGCGCCCTGGAGCGCCCCGGCACCCCGGCCCCCGAGCCCGCGGAGGAGCCGGGCCCCGGCGGCGCCGTCGCCGAGCAGGAGCGCGACTCGCTGACCAGCCTCCTGGAGGCGGTACCGAGCTTCCGGGGCGACATGGTCGTCCCGGAGCGCCCCACCACCGCACCCTCCGAACTGCCGTCCGCACCGGAGGAGCCGGAGCAGGAGCCCGAGGCCGAGGAGCCCCCGGCGACCGCCGCGTCGGCCGGTTCGGCGTACGCGGACGTGCTGATGCCGCGTGCCGTCGCCAGCCACCGCGAGCGCCTGGTCGGGTCCACGGACCGCCAGGCCGAGGCGGACGGCGTCCGGCCCGGCCGCCGCGCCGCCGTGCCGAGCTGGGACGAGATCGTCTTCGGCACCCGCCGCAAGAAGCAGGAGTAGCCGCGCGGCGGTGGAGGAACCATCCTCCGCACGCCCCACGGACACACCGAAGGGCCCGTACGCAAGATCCGTACGGGCCCTTCACATAACGGACACGTGTCACGGAGCGTAACCGCCTCCCGCCTACGGAGCGTGAGCATCGCGCCCGGGCGCGCGGCGCCGCGAAGTCACACGGCGTGACACACGGCTCCGGGGACATCGATGCCGTCGCCGTCCCCGGAGATCCCCTACTGCGGATCCGGCCCCTTCGCCACCGGACGGGACGCGTCCGACGACCACTCCGACCATGAACCGACGTACAGCGCCGCCGGAATGCCCGCCACCGCGAGCGCGAGGACCTCGTGGGCGCCCGAGACGCCCGAACCGCAGTACACCCCGACCTCCGGCGCCTCGCGGGCGCCCAGGGCCGTGAAGCGGGCCGTCAGCTCCCCGGCCGGCCGGAACCGGCCATCCTCGGAGACGTTCTCCGTCGTGGGGGCCGACACGGCGCCCGGGATGTGACCGCCCACGCGGTCGATCGGCTCGACATCGCCCCGGTAGCGCTCCGCGGCCCGCGCGTCCAGGAGCAGCCCCGAGCGGGCCAGGGCGGCCGCACCGTCCGCGTCGAGCCGCGCCACCGAGTCGGGGACCGGCGTGAACGCGCCCTCCCGGGGCGGGCGTACGTCACCGGACTCCAGCTCGCCGCGCCACGCCGGGAGCCCGCCGTCGAGGACGCGCACCGACGGATGACCCGCCCAGCGCAGCAGCCACCAGGCGCGCGCCGCGGCCCAGCCCTGCCCGCCGTCGTACACGACCACGTCCCGGTCCCCCGAGACGCCCGCCGCCCGCATCGCCGCGCCGAAGCGGGCGACGTCCGGCAGCGGATGCCGGCCTTCCGCGCCGGCCGGACCGGCCAGATCGGCGTCCAGGTCGACGAAGACCGCCGACGGGATGTGCGCCTCCTCGTAGGCGGGGCGCTGCTGCGGGCCGCCCAGCTGCCAGCGGACATCGAGCAGTATCGGCGGGTTCCCGCCCGCCAGGTCGCTCGCGAGTTCGGATGCGGAGATGATGGCTTTCATGAGCCCCATCCTTGCCCACGGGGTGGCCGCCGCGTCCAGCTCCGGCTAACCTGCTCGGCCGGACCCGCCCGAACACGTGGCGTACGGATCCGGGCACGCCCCGTACCGAAGGTGGACACGGCTCGGCAATCGCACGTTCACGGATGGGAAACGGCAGACCGGGCATCCTCCGCCAGGAAATGGAAAAGGCGGCGCGGCCGGGGGGCGCCGGGCGGCGGGTGGTGCGAGCATCTGCACGGACGGGCATGCGCGCGGCCAGGGTACGCGCGTTCGAAAGGCGAATCGAAGCGGAGTGGCGACGGCTGACCGACAGCGGGCGACGGACGGCAGCGGGCGGACGAGCGACGTCATGCAGAGCGCATGACGGATCGCGAAGCCTGTCCCCTGACGTCAGCCGTCCGTGATGTCCGTGAGCCGGGGACGCCACGAGGGCCCGAGGAGAGAGTGACGATGACCGAGGCACGGTGGCCGGACAGCCGACGCGAACGGACCGCGCGGCCCGCACCCGGCACGCCCTGCTGGGTGAGCCTGATGGCGCACGACCTGGCCGCGACCCAGGAGTTCTACGCGCGGCTCTTCGGCTGGACGTACCAGCCCGGGCCGCAGCAGCTGGGCCCCTACGTACGCGCCTTCCTGGGCGACAGCGAGGTCGCCGGGATCGGCGAGCTGCCGGCCGACCGGCGCCTGCCCATCGCCTGGACCCCGTACCTGGCGACGGACGACGCCGACGAGACGGCGGAGATGGCGCGGCACTGCGGCGGGACCGTCGGCGTCGGCCCGCTGGACGCGGCCGAGGCCGGGCGCCTGGCGATCGGCTCCGACCCCGCGGGCGCGGTGTTCGGCATCTGGCAGCCCGCGGAGCACCTGGGCACCGCGGTGGCCGGGGTGCCCGGCGCGCCCGCCTGGAACGAGCTGGTGACCCGGGAGACGGCGGAGGTCGCCAAGTTCTACCGGACCCTCTTCGGCTACACCGAGGAGGCGTCCGACGCGCCCGACACGGACTTCCTGACGTTCTTCCTGGAGGGCAGGGCGGTGGCGTCGGTGCACGGCGTCGGGAACGCGCTGCCGCGCGACCGGGGCGCGTACTGGATGACGTACTTCGAGACCGCGGACGTGGACGCGGCGGCGGAGCGGGTGACCGAACTCGGCGGCCGTGTCGTGCGTCCCGCGCGCGAGGGCACGCATGGCCGGATCGTGACGGTCGCCGACCCGGAGGGCGCGGAGTTCACGCTCGTGCACACCGAGCGGCCGTGCCAGGAGCCTCCGGAGACGGCCTGACGGCGGCGCCCCGGGTGGCCTAGGAGTGCTCCAGGGCGCCGTCGGCCGCGCGGGCGCCGGGCTCGGCGTGCTCGCTGTGATCGGTGTCGAGCGGCAGGACGTCCGGCGACAGGGCGCCCGCGTGGGCGGACGCGGCGGTCATGCGGCGGCGGTGGTGACGGCGGCACACGACTTCGTAGCCCACCTCGTCGGCGGCCTGGTTGACGTCTCCGACGACGACCTGGGCGCCCTCGACGACCATGTGGCCGCCGACCGTGCGGGCGTTGTGGGTGGCGCGGGCACCGCACCAGCACAGGGCCTCGACCTGGAGGACCTCTATGCGGTCGGCCAGCTCGACGAGCCGCTGGGAGCCCGGGAAGAGCCGGGTGCGGAAGTCGGTGGTGATGCCGAAGGCGAAGACGTCGAGGCCGAGGTCGTCGACCACGCGCGCGAGCTGGTCGACCTGCTCCGGGGTGAGGAACTGCGCCTCGTCGACGATGACGTAGTCGGCGCGGCCGCCCTGGGAGAGGCGGTCGACGAGGTGGGCGTAGAAATCGAGGTCGTCGGTGACTTCGAGGGCCTGGGTGACGAGGCCGAGGCGGGAGGAGAGCTTGCCCGCGCCCGCGCGGTCGTTGCGCGCGAAGATCATCCCTGCGAGGCCGCGAGCCGAGCGGTTGTGCTCGATCTGCAACGCGAGGGTGCTCTTCCCGCAGTCCATCGTTCCGGAGAAGAACACCAGCTCAGGCATGGGGAGTTGCGGGCCTTTCATCGTGTGGGGGCGTGCGGGGGCAAGCACGGGGGCGCGTGGCGGCTAGGAGCGTACTTCGAGCAGCGGTACGAGCTGTTCGGCAGGGGTCATGGAACCGTGGTTGCCGACCATCGCGGACTCGTGGGGCTCGGTGCGGGAGGCGATGATCAGGGCGTCGTCGTGGGCGGCGGCCACCACGTCGCCGATGCGGCCGTGGACGCGCTCGTCGACGCGCGGGCCGAACCACCCCGCGGCTATGGCCTCCTCGCGTCCGGCCACCCAGAAGCGGTCCCCGAGGACCTCCCGCCAGACGGCGAGGACGTCGGCCTCGGCCCCGGGGACGGCGTAGACGTGGCGGGCGCGGCCCTCGCCGCCGAGCAGGGCGACGCCCGCGCGCAGCTCCCAGTCCTCGTCGAAGTCGATCCGGGACTCGTCGTCGAAGGGGATGTCGACCATGCCGTGGTCGGCCGTGACGTACAGGGCGCTGCGCGGCGGGAGCTGCTCGGCCAGGCGCTGGACGAGCCGGTCGACGTACATGAGCTGGCCGCGCCAGGCGTCGGAGTCGAGGCCGAAGCGGTGGCCCTTGCCGTCGACTTCCGCGTAGTAGGTGTAGACCAGGGAGCGGTCGCCCGCGGCGAGCTGCTCGGCGGCGAGGTCCATGCGGTCCTCGCCGGAGAGGCGGCCGCGGAAGGTGCCGCCGCTCAGGGCGACCTTGGTGAGCGGCGTGTGCTCGAAGGTCGGCGAGGAGACCTGGGCGGTGTGGACGCCCGCCTCGTGGGCGCGCTGGAAGATCGTGGGGTACGGCTGCCAGGCGTGCGGGTCGGTCCAGGGCTTCCAGCGCAGCTGGTTCATCAGCTCGCCGGTCTCGGGGTTGCGGGCGGAGTACCCGGGCAGGCCGTGGGCGCCCGGGGGCAGGCCCGTGCCGACGGAGGCGAGGGAGGTCGCCGTGGTGGCGGGGAAGCCCGCGGTGATGGGGCGTCCGGTGCCGCCGCGCGAGGAGCCGATGAGCGAGGTCAGGAAGGGCGCTTCGGCGGGGTGGGCGCGCAGCTGCTCCCAGCCGAGGCCGTCGATGAGGAAGACGCAGTTCCGGTCGGCGGGGCCCAGCTCGCCGATGGCGGGCGCGAAGCCGTCGACCCCCTGGTGGGCGACGAGCGTGGGCAGCAGGTCGGCGAGCGACCCGGTGCCGTACTCGGGCAGCGGCGCGGTGGCGAGATCCAGGGGCTGTACGTCGTCCCAGCCGCCGGTCCAGTCGGCTGTGACCATCAGCGGGCGGCGCCCGAGCCGCCGGCGGTGGCCGCCGTGGCCTCGGAGAGGGCCTGGGCGAAGGCGAGGGTCTGGCGGACCGTGTCGGGGCCGTCGCCGGCCTCGCTGACGCGCAGGCTGAGGTCGTCGGCGGTGGAGCTGCCCGTGTAGCCGTGGTCGGCCTCGCAGTTGGGGTCGCCGCAGGCGGCCGGTTCGAGGTCGATGCGGGACACCGCGCCCCAGCCGATGGTGAGGACGACCTCGCGGGGCAGGGAGCCGGGAACGTACTTCTCGGGGTTGGCGACGACGCGGCTGACGACGACCGACGAGATCCGGCCGATCTTCACGGACTCGGTGGAGGTCGTGGCGTACGGGGTCGGCGAGGTGCTGTCGGCCGCCTGCTCGTCGGTGTGGCTGACGATGAAGCGGGTGTCGGTGAGGACGAGCACCGTCACGTGACGGCGTACTTCGTTGGCGTCGAAGGTGGTCTCCTGGTGGACCAGGTACGACCCGATGGTCTCGCCGCCGACCGCGGCCTCCACCGCCTCGGCCACGAGGGCCGGGTAGTAGCCGCTGCGCTCGATCGCCGCGCGCAGCCCCTGGGTCGTGGTACCGGTCTTTGCCATGCGCCCATCCTACGACCCGGCGCCCGCCCCGAGGTGCGCGGTGGCCGCCTCGGCGGGCGGCGCGGGGCTCGTCAGTAGGCGGGCAGGGTGCGCGGCCCCAGGTCGTCGCGGGCCGGGGGCGGGGCGAGGCGGACGGTGCCGCTGAGGACGGACAGGCCGTCCTGGGCGACGACCACCGGTTCCAGTGAGACGGTGACCACTTCGGGGTGGTCGTCGACCAGGCGCGAGACGCGCTGGAGCAGCTCTTCGAGGGCGGCGGTGTCCACCGGGGCCGAACCGCGCCAGCCGAAGAGGAGGGGGGCGGTCCTGATCGACCGTACGAGGGTGCGGGCGTCGCGGTCGGTGACGGGAATCAGCCGGTGGGCGGTGTCCCCGAGGAGTTCGGAGGCCGCGCCCGCGAGCCCGAAGGACAGCACCGCTCCGGCGGCCGGGTCGTGCCCCGCCCGCACGACGGTGTCGACGCCGCGCGCGACCATGGCCTGGACGACGGGCCGCAGCTCGGCGGGGCGGCCGAGGGCGTGGGTCAGCTCGCGGTAGGCGCGGCGCAGCTGCTCCTCGTCGGCGAGGTCGAGGCGGACGCCGCCGAGGTCGGGGCGGTGGCGCAGGTGCGGGGCGGTGGTCTTGAGGGCGACGGGGTAGCCGAGCCTGTGGGCGGCGTCGGCGGCCGCGTCGGCGTCGGGCGCGGGCAGGACGGGGTGGACGGCGATGCCGTAGCGGCCGAGCAGGTCGCGGGCGTCGTCGGGGCCGAGGGTCAGGCCGTGGGCGTCGTCGCCCTTGGCGAGGAGGCCCGCGATCAGGTCGGCGGCGCCCTGTTCGTCGATGTCGTCGTACTCAGGCACCTTGCCGGGGTCGGCGACGTCGTGCCGCCACTGGGCGTAGGTGACGGCTTCGGCGAGGGCGCGCACGGCCCGCTCCGCGGCGGGGTAGGCGGGGATGCGGGCGTGCGGCGGCGGGGTGTCGGCGGCGGGCGGCGCGGCGGGCGGCCGGTCGGCGGGGCGCGTGGCGGCCTGGGGCTTGGTGCTGGCGGCGGCGGAGAGTGCCTCGGCGAGTTCGCCCAGCTCCACGTGGACGACGGCGACGGGTTTGGTGGGGCAGGAGGCCGCGGCGGCCCGCAGGGCGGTGGCCAGGGTCTCCCCCTGGCCCTTGCGGCTTGACTCGCCGAGCGAGGGGATGACGGTGACGACGGCCGCGTCACAGGTGTCGGCGGCGAGCGCGGCGCCCAGCGCGGCCCGGAAGTCCTCGGGCGTCGCGGCCGTGGTCAGGTCGCGCGGGGGCAGCGGGCGCAGGCCCTCGGCGACGCACGCGTCGTACGTGAGCAGGCCGAGGGACTCGGAGTTGCCGAGGATGGCGACGCGGGGCCCGGCGGGCAGCGGCTGGCCCGCGAGCAGAAGCCCGGCGTCGACGAGTTCGGTGACGGTGTCGACGCGGATGACCCCGGCCTGGCGCAGCAGCGCGGAGACGGTGGCGTGCGGGAGCCGGGTCGCGGCCCCGGCGTGCCCCGCGGGGGCGATGCCGCTGTGGCGCGCGCCCTGGACGACGACGAGGGGCTTCGCGGCGGCGGCACGGCGGGCGAGGCGGGTGAACTTGCGCGGGTTGCCGATGGACTCCAGATACATGAGCGCGACGTCGGTGTCCGGGTCCTCGTACCAGTACTGGAGGACGTCGTTGCCGGAGACGTCGGCGCGGTTGCCCGCGCTGACGAACGTCGAGATGCCCGTCAGGCCCGCGCCGCGCCGGTGCAGCCGGGACAGCAGGGCGATGCCGATGGCGCCGGACTGGGTGAACAGGCCGATGCGTCCGGCGGTGGCCGGTTCGGGAGCCAGCGAGGCGTTCAGGCGTACGTCGGCCGCGGTGTTGATGACGCCGAAGGCGTTCGGGCCGATGAGGCGCATGCCGTAGGAGCGGGCCTGGCGGACGAGTTCGCGCTGGCGCTCGCGCCCTTCGGGGCCGCTCTCGGCGTAACCGGCGGAGAGTACGACGAGCCCCTGCACGCCGTGTTCGCCGCACTCGGCGACCGCTTGTGGCACGTGCTCGGCGGGGACGGCGACGACGGCGAGGTCGACGGGCTCGGCGATGTCGCGTACGGAGCGGTGGGCGGGGGCCCCTTCGGCGCCCTCGGCGGTCTCGTGGTCGCCGAAGGCGCGGTTGACGGCGTGGAGGCGGCCGGTGAAGCCGCCGCGCAGCAGGTTGCGCAGGACGCCGCGGCCGACGCTGTCCTCGGCGCGGCCGACGCCGATGACCGCGACGGAGCCGGGTGCGAGCAGGCGCTGGACGGAGCGGGCCTCGGCGCGTTGTTCGCGGGCGCGCTGGACGGCGACGGAGCGGTCGGTGGGCTCCAGGTCGAGTTCGAGGCGGACGACGCCGTCCTCGAAGCTGCGCTGCTGCTGGTATCCGGCGTCCGTGAAGACCTTCACCATCTTGGTGTTCGAGGGCAGGACCTCGGCGGCGAAGCGGCGGATGCCGCGCTCGCGGGCGACGGCGGCGATGTGTTCGAGCAGCGCGGAGGCGACGCCGCGGCCCTGGTGGGCGTCCTGGACCAGGAAGGCGACTTCTGCCTCGTCAGCGGGCGCAGAGGCCGGGCGGCCCTGGGCGTCGATGCGGTCGTACCGGACGGTGGCGATGAACTCGCCGCCGATGGTGGCCGCGAGTCCGACGCGGTCCACGTGGTCGTGGTGCGTGAAGCGGTGCACGTCCTTGGCGGACAGGCGGGGGTAGGGCGCGAAGAAGCGGTAGTACTTCGACTCGTCCGAGACCTGCTCGAAGAAGCTGACCAGGCGGTCCGCGTCGGCGGCCGTGATGGGCCGGATGCGCGCGGTGCCGCCGTCGCGCAGCACCACGTCGGCCTCCCAGTGGGAGGGGTAGGGGTGCTGCTCCGCCGGGGCGGGGGCGGGCGCGGCACTGTCCGACGAGGGGTGCGCTGGGCCGTCCGCCGGGGTCTGCATGGGGCCAGGGTACGGGTCGCGCGGCCGCCTGGGCCGGGGCAATGTAGGAGGGGTCGAAAGGCGGTCGGGTGGCGGGCGGCGGGTCGTGGGGCAGCGCGGCCGCGGCCCTGCGGGAGCACCCGGGTCGGCATGAGACACTGGTCTAGACAAGTGTGAGACACCTGGAAGGGCAGCAACACATGGCTGAGCGCCGCGTCAACGTCGGCTGGGCCGAGGGCCTCCACGCCCGGCCCGCCTCCATCTTCGTCCGTGCGGCCACGGCCTCGGGCGTCCCCGTGACGATCGCCAAGGCCGACGGCAACCCCGTCAACGCGGCCTCGATGCTCGCGGTGCTCGGCCTGGGCGCGCAGGGCGGTGAGGAGATCGTGCTCGCTTCGGACGCCGAGGGCGCGGACGCCGCCCTGGACCGGCTGGCGAAGCTCGTCTCGGAGGGCCTTGAGGAGCTTCCGGAGACCGTCTGACACTGTCGGACACAGCGTGCCGGAGCCGCGCGGACCACTCGGTGGCCGCGCGGCTTCGTCGTGTGGTGGCGTTCCTGAAGAGCGCCCGCCGGCAAAAGCGCGGCGGGAATTCATGAGCCGGTGGCGTACCGCCGGTGGAACAAACGCGTCGGCCTCGCGGGAAAGCCGGGCGGGGAATTCCCACTCCGGTGTGCCGGGCTTTCACAGACACCGCGTATGACGTCCGGTACGCGTTGGTACGCACGTCCCGTATACGAGTCCTGTGTACGGGGTACGAGTCCTGTGTACGGGGTCCCTGTTAATTCCGTACGCCCACTTTGTTGACGGCGTGTTGCGAACCCCTCACACGCCCGGCGCGCGGCCGGTACGCGGACGCCGCGCGCTCGGCGTGCAGAAGCGTGAGCGCGCGGGCCCGGTCCGCGTCCTGGCGGGCGACCGCGTCGACGACCGCGCCGTGCCCCGCCCACAGCTCCGTGGCCGCGACCGGGGCGTCCGCCACGTACATCCAGGCGACCTTGTGGCGCAGCTGCGTGAGCAGGGCGATGAGGCCGGGGCTCGCGGAGGCCTGGGTGAGCGTCTCGTGGAACCAGCCGTCGAGCGAGCGCAGGTCCTCGCCGCCGCCGCGCCGGGCCCGCTCCTGGCCGAGCCGCACGAGGCCGCGCAGGACCTTCAGATGGGCGTCGGTGCGGCGCTGCGCCGCGCGGGCGGCCGCCAGTGGCTCCAGGAGCGTGCGGACCTCCAGGAGGTCGGCGGCGTCCTGCTCGGTCGGCTCGGCGACGCAGGCGCCCGCGTGCCTGCGGGTGACCACGAAGCCCTCGGCCTCCAGGGTACGCAGGGCCTCGCGCACGGGGACGCGCGAGACGCCGTAGCGGCGGGCGAGGAGTTCTTCGGTGAGCCGCGTGCCGCGTTCGTAGACACCGGAGACGATGTCGTCCCGGATGGCCGTGCAGACCGAGTGCGCGGGAACGCGCATGACGGACCTCCGCTTTAATGCCCGGGAAACGCGTCGCGCGACGCGTTGACGACGCTGGTGCGGCGACTCTTTGGTCGGTGCATGGACGGCCGCTGTATGGCCGCCGTATGGACGTGGTCACTACGGACTCTATTGCAGATGGCCGCGTTTTCCGATGGGGCGTCGGAATCCATGGATATCTTTTGGCCAAAGGTGTGCGCCGCGGCCCGCCGACAGCGAAAGCCCCGGCTCGGTGAGCCGGGGCTTTCGGGAAGTGCGCGGGGCGCGGCGGACGCTCGCGCCGCGGGCGGAGCGTCAGACGCTCACGCCGTGGGAGCGCAGGTACGCGATCGGGTCGATGTCCGAGCCGTAGTCGGCGCCGGTGCGGGCCTCGAAGTGCAGGTGCGGACCGGAGGAGTTGCCGGTGGACCCGGAGAGGCCGATCTGCTGGCCCGGGGTGACGGTCTGGCCGACGGTGACGCCGAGGGACGACAGGTGGCCATACTGGGTGTACGTGCCGTCGTTCATCTTGATCACGACGTTGTTGCCGTAGGCGCCGCCCCAGCCCGCCTCGACGACGGTGCCCGCGCCGACCGCCTGCACCGAGGTGCCGGACGCGGCGTGGAAGTCGATGCCGGTGTGGCTGCCGGAGGACCACATGCCGCCGCCGGCCTTGTAGGAGGTGGAGACGTACGAGCCGGCGACCGGGGCGACGTAGGCGTTCAGGCGCTTGCGCTCGGCGTCGCGGGCGGCGCGCTCGCGGGCCCGCTCCTTGGCCTCCTTCGCCGCCTTGACCCTGGCCTTGGCCTCGGCCTCCTTCTTCGCCTTCTCCTTGGCGGCGGCCTCGGCCTTGCGCTTCTGCTCGGCGGCCTTCTGGCGCGCGGCCTCTTCCGCCTTCTTCTGGGCGGCGGCGTCGTTGGCGGCCTGCTTCTGGGCGGCGGCCTGGGCGTCGATCTCGTCGGCCAGCGTGTCGTTGATGGCGATGGCCTGCGTGAGGCCGGTGCTCGCCTGGTCCGCGGAGGCGTCGGCGGCGAGCGCGGGAGCGGCGAGGCCCGAGATGACACCCGTGGTGGTGAGGGCGGCGACGCCCGCGGCGCTCGCGGTCGTGCGCGAGATGCGGCTCGGGCGGCGGTGCTTGCCGGTCGGGCGGATGAGCGCCATGAAGCGGCTGGTCCTTTCCTTCCTTCTCGCCTACCGGGTTAGCTGACGGGTTCGGAGCAGGAAGGTCTCCTACGGACTCCTCGCCTCGCGGCAAGGGGACCGATTCACCCCAGGGACGTGTGGGTCCCCGGCTCCCCTGGCTCACGCCGTACGGGGACTCGGCGATGACTGTCCGGTGCCACGGACGCGGCGTAGTGCCTGACGGACAGCCGCACTGACGCTAAACGCCTCATCTTTCAATCGACAAACGGATCCTGCCTTTTGTAGCGCACGCCACACGGCAGACACCCAACCTCCATGTCAATTCGGACATATGGCAGCATGCAGGGACCCCGGAGGCTTCCTGAGCCTCCGGGGTCCCTTGAGTTACGAGGCGTTCGTGCCGATATGCCCGCCGGGGCGGGTGCGCGGCAATCAGCCGGTGACGACCGTCACTTCACCGATGCCGAGGGCTCGCACGGGCTCCTCGATCTGCGCGGCGTCACCGACGAGCACCGTCACCAGGCGGTCGCTCGGGAACGCGCTCACGACGGCCGCGGTGGCCTCCACGGTGCCGGTCCCGGCCAACTGCCGGTACAGGCTCGCCTGGAAGTCGTCCGGCAGCTCCTGCTCGACCTGGTCGGCGAGCGTCGCGGCGACGGCGGCGGCCGTCTCGTACTTCAGCGGGGCCACGCCCACCAGGTTCTGCACGGCGACGTCGCGCTCGGCGTCCGTGAGGCCCTCGGCGGCGAGGGTGCGAAGGACCTTCCACAGGTCGTCGAGGGCCGGGCCCGTGTTCGGCGTGTCCACGGAGCCGCTGATGGCCAGCATGGCGACGCCCGGGGCGCCCTCCGGGGACCGCGGCGCCGCGGAGCGCAGCACCTGGCTGAAGGCGCGCACGCCGTACGTGTATCCCTTCTCCTCGCGCAGGACGCGGTCCAGGCGCGAGGTGAGGGTGCCGCCCAGGCAGTACGTGCCGAGGACCTGCGCCGGCCAGACGATGTCGTGCCGGTCCGCGCCCACGCGGCCGATGAGGAGCTGCGTCTGGACGGCGCCGGGGCGGTCCACGATGACGACGCGCCCGGTGTCGTCGGCGGTCACCTGGGGCATCACGTGCGGCTCGGCCGACCCGCCCGTCCAGGCGCCGAGGGTGTCGGTGAGGACGGCGTCGAGGTCCGTGCCGGTGAGGTCGCCCACCACGACGGCGGTGGCCGTGGCGGGGCGCACGTGCTTCTCGTAGAAGGCGCGTACGGCCGCGGAGTCGATGGCGGCGACCGTCTCCTCGGTGCCCTGGCGCGGGCGCGACATGCGCGAGGTGGCCGGGAAGAGCTGCTTGGCCAGCTCCTTGGCGGCGCGGCGCGCGGGGTTGGCGGTCTCGTGCGGGATCTCGTCCAGGCGGTTGCGGACGAGGCGCTCGATCTCGCCGTCCTCGAAGGCGGGCGCGCGCAGCGCGTCGGCCAGCAGGCCGAGGGCCTTCGGCAGGCGGGAGACGGGCACTTCGAGGGACAGCCGGACACCGGGGTGGTCGGCGTGCGCGTCAAGGGTGGCGCCGCAGCGGTCCAGCTCGGCGGCGAACTCCTCGGCGGAGTGCTTGTCGGTGCCTTCGGAGAAGGCCCGCGCCATGATCGTGGCCACGCCGTCCAGGCCCTGCGGCTCGGCGTCCAGGGGGGCGTCGAGGTGGACCTCGACGGCGACGAGCTGCTGGCCGGGGCGGTGGCAGCGCAGCACCGTCAGGCCGTTGGCCAGGGCGCCGCGCTCGGGGGCCGGGAAGGCCCAGGGCTTGGCCGTGCCGGCCTGGGGCTGCGGGTGGAACTGCATCGTCACAGACGTCTCAGCCTCGGTCACTTCGCCGCCTCCTCTTCCTGCTGGGTCTCGGCGGCTGCCTGGTGGGTGTCGGCGGCGTCCTGGGGGGTGCCGTCGGCGTCCTGGCGGGGGTCGTCGGCGGTCACGGGCTCGTAGACCAGGACGGCGCGGTTGTCCGGGCGCAGGCGCGCCTTGGCGACCTCCTGGACCTCGGCCGCGGTGATGTCGAGGACCCGCTGGACGGCGGTGAGGGCGAGCTGCGGGTCACCGAACAGGACGGCGAACCGGCACAGTTCGTCCGCGCGGCCGGCGACCGTGCCGAGGCGGTCGAGCCACTCGCGCTCCAACTGCGCCTGGGCCCGCTCCATTTCCTCCGGGGTGGGGCCCTCCTCGGCGAACCGGGCCAGCTCCTCGTCGACGGCGGCCTCGATGACGGGGACCTCGACGTCGCCGGAGGTCTTCACGTCGAGCCAGCCGAGCGAGGGCGCTCCGGCGAGCCGCAGCAGGCCGAAGCCGGCGGTCACGGCGGTGCGGTCGCGGCGCACCAGGCGGTTGTAGAGCCGCGAGGACTCGCCGCTGCCGAGCACTGTCAGGGCCAGGTCGGCCGCGTCGCACGCGCGCGTGCCGTCCTCGGGCAGGCGGTAGGCGGCCATCAGGGCGCGGGCCGGCACGTCCTCCTCGACGACTTCGCGCAGCTCCTTGCCGATGCGCTCGGGCAGCGAGCCGTCGCGCGGCGGCTGCTTGCCGTCGTGCCCGGGGATGGAGCCGAAGTACTTCTCGACCCAGGCGAGCGTCTGCTCCGGGTCGATGTCGCCGACCACGGACAGCACCGCGTTGTTCGGCGCGTAGTAGGTGCGGAAGAAATTCCGGGCGTCGTCGAGGGTGGCCGCGTCCAGGTCGGCCATGGAGCCGATCGGGGTGTGGTGGTAAGGGTGTCCCTCCGGGTACGACAGGGCGGTGAGCTTCTCGAAGGCCGTGCCGTAGGGGACGTTGTCGTAGCGCTGGCGGCGTTCGTTCTTCACCACGTCGCGCTGGTTCTCCATGGACTCCTCGTCGAGTGCCGCCAGGAGCGAGCCCATGCGGTCCGCCTCCAGCCACAGGGCCAGCTCCAGCTGGTGCGCGGGCATGGTCTCGAAGTAGTTCGTCCGCTCGAAGCTGGTGGTGCCGTTCAGCGAGCCGCCGGCGCCCTGCACCAGTTCGAAGTGGCCGTTGCCGTGCACCTGCTGCGAGCCCTGGAACATCAGGTGCTCGAAGAGGTGAGCCAGACCGGTACGTCCCTTGACTTCGTGGCGCGAGCCCACGTCGTACCAGAGGCACACCGCGGCGACCGGGGTCAGGTGGTCCTCGGAGAGCACCACGCGCAGGCCGTTGGCCAGCCGGTGCTCGGTCGCTTTCAGACCGCCGGAGCCTGCCGCGGCTGTGGCCGTGTGACCCATGGGCATGTACGTCCCTTCGATCGCTGAATTCTCAATAGCTGTTGCCGGTCCTGCCACTGTATGCAAGCCCGCGGACCCCTGGCGAAGTTCCCGCTCCGCGCTGCGGGTGGTCGGTGTTCGCCGTGGGCGTGATCGCGGGGGTGGGGTTTCGGTGGTGCGGTACGTGTTCCGGGGGCGTGCGGCGGCGCTCGCGCGGGGGCGGCTCCGCGGGGGCGCGGGAGCGTGCGGCGGGGTTCGCGCGGGGTCGGCTGCGCGTCGGCACGGGGGCTGGGGAGGGGCTCGCGCGGGCCCGGCTGCGCGCCGGAACGGGGGCTGGGGAAGGGGGCGCCGCGTGGCCCGGCGTGCCGCCGACCGCCTGGTTGCCGGGCGGCCGGGCCCGGGTCGTGGTCGGGGTTGTCAGTGGGACGGTCCACAATGGTCGGCGTCAGATCCCGCACACTTGTTGGTGAAGGAGCCGCAGCAGCGATGGCCCGCCGCAGCACGAAGACCCCACCGCCCGACGACTCGTTCGAGGAGAAGATCCTCGACATCGACGTCGTCGACGAGATGCAGGGCTCCTTCCTCGAGTACGCCTACTCGGTCATCTACTCCCGCGCCCTGCCCGACGCCCGCGACGGCATGAAGCCGGTGCAGCGCCGCATCGTCTATCAGATGAACGAGATGGGCCTGCGCCCGGAGCGCGGCTATGTGAAGTGCGCCCGCGTCGTCGGCGAGGTCATGGGCAAGCTGCACCCGCACGGCGACGCGTCCATCTATGACGCGCTCGTCCGCATGGCGCAGCCGTTCTCCATGCGCCTGCCCATGGTCGACGGCCATGGGAACTTCGGCTCGCTGGGGAACGACGACCCGCCCGCCGCGATGCGGTACACCGAATGCCGCATGGCGGACGCCACGTCCCTGATGACGGAGTCGATCGAAGAGGACACGGTCGACTTCACGCCGAACTACGACGGCCAGGAGAAGGAGCCGGTAGCCCTCCCGGCGGCCTATCCGAACCTCCTGGTGAACGGCTCGTCGGGCATCGCCGTAGGCATGGCGACGAACATGCCGCCGCACAATCTGAGCGAGGTCATCGCCGCCGCCCGGCACCTGATCAAGCACCCGGGCGCCGACCTCGAGACGCTCATGAAGCACATCCCGGGCCCCGACCTGCCCACGGGCGGCCGCATCGTCGGCCTGTCCGGCATCAGGGACGCGTACGAAACGGGGCGCGGCACCTTCAAGATGCGCGCCACGGTGGCCGTGGAGGCGGTGACCGCGCGCCGCAAGGGCCTGGTCGTCACGGAGCTGCCGTTCAGCGTCGGCCCGGAGAAGGTCATCTCCAAGATCAAGGACCTGGTGGGGTCCAAGAAGCTCCAGGGCATCGCCGACGTCAAGGACCTCACCGACCGCGCGCACGGCCTGCGCCTGGTCATCGAGATCAAGAACGGCTTCGTCCCGGAGGCCGTCCTGGAGCAGCTGTACAAGCTGACGCCGATGGAGGAGTCCTTCGGTATCAACAACGTGGCGCTGGTGGACGGCCAGCCCCTCACCCTCGGCCTCAAGGAACTCCTGGAGGTCTATCTCGACCACCGTTTCAACGTGGTGCGCCGCCGCAGCGAGTTCCGCCGCGGCAAGAAGCGCGACCGGCTGCACCTGGTGCAGGGCCTGCTCATCGCCCTCCTGGACATCGACGAGGTCATCCGCCTCATCCGCTCCAGCGAGAACAGCGCGCAGGCCAAGGAGCGCCTGATGGAGCGCTTCTCCCTGACCGAGGTCCAGACGCAGTACATCCTGGACACCCCGCTGCGCCGCCTCACCAAGTACGACCGGATCGAGCTGGAGTCCGAGCGCGACAAGCTGAACGCGGAGATCGACGAGCTGACCCGCATCCTGGAGTCGGACGCGGAGCTGCGCAAGCTGGTCTCGTCCGAACTGGCCGCGGTGTCCAAGAAGTTCGGCACGGACCGGCGCACGGTCCTCCTGGAGTCCGCCGGCGCCCCGGCCCCGACCGTGTCCCTCCAGGTCGCGGACGACCCGTGCCGAGTCCTGCTGTCGTCGACGGGCCTCCTGGCCCGCACGGCCAACGGCGAGCCCTTCTCCGACGGCGACGGCAAGCGCGTCAAGCACGACGTGATCGTCTCGGCGGTGCCGTCGACCGCGCGCGGCGAGGTGGGCGCGGTGACGTCCGGGGGGCGCCTCCTCCGGCTGCCCGTGGTGGACCTGCCCCAGCTCCCGGACACGGCGTCCGCGCCCAACCTCTCGGGAGGCGCCCCGGTCGCCGAGCTTCTCTCCCTGGAGGCGGACGAGAAGCTGATCTGTCTGATGACGCTCGACGAGTCCTCCCCGGGCCTGGCGCTCGGCACGGAGCAGGGTGTGGTCAAGCGCGTGGTGCCCGACTATCCGGCGAACAAGGAAGAGCTGGAGGTCATCACCCTCAAGGACGGTGACCGCATCGTCGGCGCGATGGAGCTGCGTACGGGCGAGGAGGACCTGGTCTTCATCACGGACGACGCCCAGCTGCTGCGCTATCCGGCCGGGCAGGTGCGGCCGCAGGGCCGACCGGCGGGCGGCATGGCAGGCGTCAAGCTCGCGCAGGGCGCGAAGGTCATCTCCTTCACGGCGGTCGATCCCGCGGTGGACGCCGTGGTGTTCACGGTCGCGGGCTCGCGGGGCACGCTCGACGACTCGGTGCAGACGACGGCGAAGCTGACGCCGTTCGACCAGTACCCGCGCAAGGGGCGTGCGACGGGCGGCGTGCGCTGCCAGCGCTTGCTGAAGGGCGAGGACTGCCTGAGCTTCGCCTGGGCGGGCCCGACGCCTCCGCGCGCGGCGCAGCGCACGGGCGCGCCGGCCGAGCTGCCGGAGCCCGACCCGCGCCGGGACGGCTCCGGGGTCTCCCTGGCGAAGCCGGTGACGGCGGTGGCGGGCCCGGTGTAGTCAGCCGCGCGGCCCCGGGCCGGGGGCGAGGTCGTCCTCGGCCTCGGGGTCGTGATCGGGGTCAAGGTCAGCCTCGGAGCCGTAGTCGAGGTCGGGGTACGGGTCGAGTCCGGCCTCCGGCTCGACGTCGGGGGTGGCGTCCGCGACAGGGTCTGCTGCGGGCCCGGCCCCGCCCTCGCCGTCAAGCCCCGGCGTCTCCTCCGCCTCCGGCTCCTGTACGTACCGCAGGACGCCCCACATGCCGAACTCATCCGCGTGCGGGGCGTCCTCGTCGTTCTCGCGGCACAGCGTCAGCTGGGTGTGCAGCTCCGGTACGTCGATGCCGGAGCCGATGAGGACGAGCTGCGTGAGCCGCTTCTCGCCGGGCTCCCACGGCTCGGGGTAGAAGCGCAGGAACCGCCCCACGGAGTGCACCGCGTACCGGTTGCGCGCGTCGGCGGCGCCGAAGTCGACGTACCCCTTGATGCGGTAGAGCCCCTCCGGCCTGCTGTCGAGAAAGCCCATGAGGCGGCGGGGGTTCATGGGTGCCTCGGAGGTGAAGGCGAGGCTCTCGTAGCCGCTGTGCAGATGGGTGTGCCCGCAGCCGCCGCCGTCCGGGGCGGTGCCGTGCGGATCGGTTCCGTGCGGATCGGTTCCGTGCGGATCGGTTCCGTGCGGGGCGGTAGGGCCGGGGTCGCCGTGGTGTTCGGTGTCGCCCGCGTGCTCTGCCTCGCCGTGGTCATGCAGGTCGTCGAAGGAGAGCTGGCCCACGCGCTCCCCCACCGGCTTGCGGTCCAGGAGAAGCTCCACGTCCACGCGCCCGTACGTGGCGGGGACGACGGCGGCCCGGTCGGTGTGACGGCGCACCTCGTCGAGGACGCGGTCACGCTCCCCCGCGGGTACGCGGTCGGCCTTGTTGACCACGACGAGGTCGGCGATCTTCAGATGCCGGTCGACCTCGGGGTGCCGCTGCCTGGTGGCGTCGAACTCGGCGGCGTCCACGACCTGCACCAGACCGCCGTACACGATGTGCGGGTTCTCGCTGGCGAGCACCATGCGCACGAGTTCCTGCGGCTCGGCGAGACCGCTCGCCTCGATGACGATGACGTCGATACGGGCGGAGGGCCGGGCCAGCCGCTCCAGATACACATCGAGTTCACTGGCGTCCACGGCACAGCACAGACAGCCGTTGCCGAGGGACACGGTGGAGTCGCCGAGCTGCCCCGCGACGGCCATGGCGTCGATCTCGATGGAACCGAAGTCGTTGACGATCGCACCGATGCGACTGCCTCCGCTGCGGTGCAGCAGGTGATTCAACAGTGTCGTCTTGCCCGACCCCAGGAATCCCGTGAGGACGACGACTGGAATCTGCTGCTCACGCACGTGTGGCCCCTCGCATCAACACACATCAAGGTGGATCAAGTCATCAAGGTGGATCAAGTCGCTCAATACGCGTACACCTCGCAGCGACGAGCGCGTACGGCATTTGAACACCACTCCAGGATATGTGCGCGTAGACGTGCCGGTAGGCGAACGATTCCGTGCGACGCCGACGGGGCAGACACTGGGCACGGCGCAGGGATGCCAGAGCCCGGATTTCTGCCGTGCTTCCGTGCGCCTCCTCTCCGCCTCCCGGCCGATCAGAGCCGCTCGGGCACCCTGGGAGACGGCAAGCGCCGCCCATCGCTCGCCGGTCCGCCCTGCCGCCCCGCGCCCGATGACCGGCGGACGGTCGCCTGATTCGGGGGTTGACATGGCCACACAGAAGCACTGGATACGAGGGATCGGCCCGGCCACGATGGCGGGGCTCGCGATCACGACCGGAGCACTGACCCTCGTGGCCGCGCGGCTGCGCAGGAACATGGCCCTGAGCGAGCAGCACCGCCTGCACTTCGCCCTGCTCTGCAAGGCCATGGAGGACGAGGCCCTGGCCGCGGTCCTGGACACCTACGACAGCGAGGTACCGGCGGACAGGCACCGCCAGTTCTTGTTCGCCAACGCCCTCTACACCAACGCTCTCCACGCCTACCGGACCGGCGCCATGAGCCTGGGGGAGCTATACGGACACCTTCGGGTGATATGCCAGAACCCGATCTTCCGCGAGTACTGGGAGATCACCCGCCACCACCGCGCCAGCCTGCGCCGTTCGTCCGAGGAAGCGGAGGTGGGCCGCATCATGGACGGCCTGGCACGGGACCTCGCGGAGGCCGACACGGACGAATGGTGGGTGGTGGGGCATCCGCCGGGGGAGCAGCGGGAGCGCAACCGCCCTTGAGGCGGATTCAGTTGGAGCGCGATATCTCCCGGAGACAGACATTTGGGGCTAATCTGTCTCCGCACTTGTCCCCGATCACTCAAGGACCAGGATTCCCTTGTACATCCTGCGCCGCATCGGCGCCTCTCCCCGCGAGCGGGGCAGCGCTTCTGGCCAGACATGCCCCGACATCTTCGAACTCGCCAATGGTGATTTCGCTGTGATCGGAACCGAGATGACCGCGGTGCTCGACAGCGGTCTGCCCGCCGACGCGGCACGCGCCGACTACGAACGCATCGTCGTCATCAGCCGAGAGACCCTCATCCGGGCCAAGGCCGACATCCCCGACGCCTGATCGGCACGCGGAGCAGGACGCGACGCCCGACTCCGGCGCTCCGCTTCCGAGCCGCCTCCATGTGAGCGACCCCTCACCATCGGCGCCTCCTTTCTCTCCGTTCGCCCTGTGCTCTTCCCTCCTCACGCACCGATGGAGTTCTCCTGTGCCCGAAAAGATCGTCCGCCGAATAGGCGCCGCGCCGCGCGAGCGAGGCAGCCTCTCCGGTCACAACTGCCCGGACATCTTCGAACTGTCCAGTGGTGATTTCGCTGTGATCGGTACCGAGATGACCGCGCTTCTCGACAGCGGTCTGCCTGCCGACGCGGCGCGCGCCGACTACGAACGCATCGTCGTCATCAGCCGGGAAACCCTCATCCGGGCCAAGGCCGACATCCCCGGCACATAGCCTGTCGGTGGATCCAGTATTCCGCGGCGCCCGCCACCCCTCGGGCGCCGTTTCCTGCACTCGCCCCTGGGAAAGACTCGCCCAGGGGTGACTGATGGCAGGTCGACAAGCATGGCGGTCGGCACGCATCGTCTTCTTGTGGAGCACCGCCGTCACCGCCGGCATCGCCCTCGTGGGCCTGGCGTCCATCGTCGTGAGCGGCCTGTTGATACGGGGCGTGGAGACGGTCAACGGCGACAGCCGGACGGCGGAGAAGCGAAGCCAGATCGGGGACTACTTCGGCGGCGTGAGCGCCGTCTTCTCAGGCCTCGCTCTCCTGATGCTCATCGCCACACTGCTCCTGCAACAGCGTGAGCTGCGCATGCAACGACAGGAGCTGGCCCACCAACGCGAGGAACTGTCGGCATCGCGGGCGGAGTTACGCCGCAGCGCCGAAGCGGACATGCGCTCCCTGCACGTCCAACTGACCGAGATGGTCATGAACGACCCCGACCTGGCCAAGGTGTGGGACGACCTCCCCCGGGAGTCGACCACCGAGCTGCGCCAGGACCTGTTCTCCAACCTCACCTTCAACCACTTCGTCCTGGCGTTGAGCTGGGGCACCTTCTCCGAGGAAGACCTCGTCATCTACGCGTCGAACCTGCTGTCCAGCCCCGCCTTCCTGCGCTACTGGAACGCCACCCGCGCACACAAGAGCCAGTTGCCTCCCGACAGCGCGGAAGGCCGCATGTTCCAGGTCTTCGAGCGCGCCCTGGCCGAGCAGCGTGGCGGCACGGGGCCGCCCGCGGGGTGAACGAGGGCGCTCCGCCGGGCGTGCTCGGTTTGCTGGTCGGCGGGCTGCTGCGGGGGGCTCGCGGCGGGGCGGGGGCGCCGCGGGGCCGGGGTGCCCCAGGGCCCGGGGGGGGGACGAGGCTGGGCGTCGCAGGGGGCCGGGCGCGGCGAGGCCAGGCGCCACACGAGGTCAGGCACCGCACGAGGCCGACCGCGGCGAGGCCACGCGCCACACGAGGTCAGGCACCGCACGAGGCCGGGCGCGGCGAGGCCAGGCGCCACGCGGCCAGGCAGCGCAGGGGACCGACCGACCGCGGCGAGGCCGAGCGCCACTCAGGCGAGCGGCGGCACCGCCACCGGCGACTCCTCCCCCACGTACCGGGCCGCGGGCCGGATGATTTTCGAGTCCTCCGCCTGTTCCAGGATGTTGGCGCTCCACCCCACCACCCGCGCGGACGCGAACGTCGGCGTGAACATCTCGCGCGGCAGCTCGCACAGCTCCATGACCACGCCCGCGTAGAACTCCACGTTCGTGTGGAGTTCACGCCCCGGCTTGAGCTCCGCCAGGATGGCCTCGACCTGCCGTTCCACCTCCACCGCGAACTCCACGAGTTCGCCGCCGAACTGCTGCGCGATGCCACGGAGCATCCGCGAGCGCGGGTCCTCCGTGCGGTAGACGGGGTGCCCGAAGCCCATGATGCGCTCGCCCGCGTGCACGCGCTCCCGGATCCAGGAGTCGATACGGTCGGGCGTGCCGATCGCGTCGAGCGTGTCCAGGGCGCGGCTGGGGGCCCCGCCGTGCAGGGGTCCGGACAGCGCTCCGACGGCACCGGCAAGGCAGGCTGCGACGTCCGCCCCCGTCGACGCGATGACGCGAGCCGTGAATGTTGACGCGTTGAAACCGTGGTCAATGGTCGAGATCAAGTATTGCTCGACCGCCCGGGCCCGATCGGCGTCCGGTTCCGAACCGGTGAGCATGTAGAGGTAGTTGGCGGCGTACGACAGGTCGTCACGCGGCTCCACGGGGTCGAGGCCCTGGCCCAACCGGTACAGGGCGGTGAGCAGGGTCGGTACGACGGCGGAGGCGGCGAGCGCGTCGGCGCGGCGCCGGTCGCCGTCGATGTCGTACACCGGCCGGAAGCCCTGCGAGGCGCCGAAGAGCGAGAGCGCGGTACGCAGCCCCGAGAGCGGGCCGGAGAGCGTGCCGGCCCGGGCGATGGCGGGCAGGGCGGCGCGGACCTCGTCCGGCAGGTGCCGCAGGGCCACGGTCTGCTCGGCGAAGGCGGCCCGCCGCGCGGCATCGGGCAGCGTGCCGTGGAACATCAGGTGCCAGACGTCCTCGAAGCCGCGGCTCTGCGCGAGTTCGACGGCGGAGTACTGGCGGTAGTGGTAGAAGCCCTCGTGTCCCCTGACGTCGCCGAGCCGGGTCTCGGTGACGACGACGCCCGCGAGGCCGCGGAGGGCCTCGACAGGGGCGGTAGGGGTGGCGGCGGAGCCATTGATCGGCATGGTGTTCCTCGACTTCCTCCCTGGACTTGATGCGACTGTCCATGCTTGACTCAGTCACTGTCAATATTGATTGAATCAATGTATGAGTACAGCTGTCCGGACGCAGATACGGTGACGCCCATGACGGATCAAGAAGCGGGTGCGATCGCCCACGAAGGTCGGCGGATCAGCACCAAGGAGGCCGCGGAGTTGCTCGGCGTGAAGCCCGAGACCGTGTACGCGTACGTGAGTCGGGGCCAGCTCGACAGCCGCCGCGGCCCCGGCGGACGGGGCAGCACCTTCGACCCCAAGGAGGTGCGGGCCCTCGCGCGCAGAAACCGCCGTGAGCCCGCCGTCGCGACCTCGGCCAACGAACTCTCCGTCCGCACCCGCATCACACTGATCGACAAGGATCGCTACTACTTCCGTGGCGTCGACGCCACGGAGCTGGCCCTGCGCCACTCCTACGAAGAGGTCGCCGAGTGGCTGTGGACCGGCGCCCTGCGCCCGGGCATCCACTTCACGGCACCGCCGGAGCCCGCCGGTGCCGCGCGGCTCGCCGTGCGCGCCCTGCCCGCGCACTGCGCCCCCACGGACCGTCTGCGCGTGGCGGCCATCTCGGCGGCGGCCGCCGACCCGCTCCGCTTCGACCTCACCGAGGAGGCGGTCGTCGGCACGGCCCGTACGTTGATCCCCACCCTGGTCGCGGCGCTGCCGCCCGTGCTGCCCACGCACCGCGACGGCGGCCCGCTCGCCGGGCGGCTGTGGGGGCGCCTGAGCGGCCGCAAGCCTGACGAGGCCTCGCTCCACGTCCTGGACACGGCCCTCGCGCTGCTCGTCGACCACGACCTCGCGGCGTCCACTCTGGCGGTCCGTGTGGCCGCGTCCGCGCGCGCCCACCCGTACGCGGCGGTGTCCGCGGGCCTCGGCGTCCTGGAGGGGCCCCTGCACGGAGCGGCGAGCGGCCTCGCCCACCGCATGCTCCTTGAGGTGCTCGACCGGGGCACCGCGGTACCGGTCGTCGCGGACGAACTGCGCGCGGGCCGCCGCGTTCCCGGCCTCGGCCATCGCCTGTACGCGGGTGAGGACCCGCGCGCCCGGGCGCTGTTCGGCCTGCTCGAAGCGATGCCCAAGGCCGGGCCCGCCCTCGCCGCGGCACGCGACGTGGTGGCCACCACCGCCCGCCACACCGATCTGCACGCCAACGTCGACCTCGCGCTCGCGGTCCTCACGGTGTCGTCGGGCATGCCCGCGGAGGCCGGCGAGACGGTCTTCGCGGTGGCGCGCACGGCCGGTTGGATCGCGCACGCCCTGGAGGAGTACGAGGAGCGGCCGATGCGCATGCGTCCTGTCGGCCAGTACGTCGGGCAGCGCCCGCCGCAGCCGTTGCCCGCGCCGTCGCCCGCCAAGCAGGACGCGTGAGTCCGGCCGGGACCGCGGGTTAGGCTCACCTCTGTGAGTACGTGCGCGACCGCATCGCGGCACCTGAGCGAACCCCTCGCGGGCACCGCGGCCACGGCCAAGACGTGGCTGCTCCTGGAGCAGCCCGGCCCCTGGGGTGCCAAAGCGCTCACCTCAAGCCACTTGGACCCGGAGGTCGGCCGCGCGCTGGAGCGGGCGGCCGAGTCGACGGGTGTCCGGGTCGCGCTCATCCGGCGCCCCGGACGGCACGCGGACTGTCACACCCCCGCACGGCACCGGGTGTTCATCGCCCACACCTCCCCGGGAGCCACCTGGCTGCGCGCCCATGTGATCGACGATCCGCGGAAGTTGCTCGACCTGGACTTCGCGGCGCTCGGCGCGGGCGACCACGGCGGCTTCGGGCACCCGTACTCCGGCGCCCCGCTCGCGCTCGTGTGCACGAACGGCAAACGGGACCGCTGCTGCGCCCTGCTCGGCCGTCCGCTCGCCGCGGAACTCGCCGCCTCCGGTGAGGAAGGCGTCTGGGAAATCACTCATCTAGGTGGTCATCGCTTCTCCCCCACGCTGCTGGTGCTCCCGTACGGATACGCGTACGGGCGGACGGCGGCACACGCGGTGAAGAGCGTCCTGCAAGCGGTGCGCCAAGGGCGCGTCGTCACGGAGGGCTGCCGGGGCAACTCCGCCTGGGAGCGCCCCGGCCAGGCCGCCGAGCTGGCGGTGCGCGCCGCGGCGCGTGAGGACCGCGCGGGCGCCCTGGACGTCGTACGGACCACGGGCGACGCCCCGCGCTGGGAGGTCACCGTGGCTCACACCGACGGACGGCGCTGGCGGGTCACCGTCGCCCAGGGCACCTCGCTCCCGCCCCGGCCGGAGAGCTGCGGCGCGGCTCTGGGATCGCCGGCACGGATGGACGTGATGGCGGTCCGCGAGATCACGGAGGCCGAGCCGGCCGGGGCCGGGGGCGGGGCCGGGCCCGGTGTCGAGACCGGGGACGGCCACGGCAGCGAGACCGATCGCGGTGAGCGCAGTGGCGCCGAGAGCGGGGGCGCGTCCGCGCGCGGAGCGCTCGCTTAGGCGCACAAGGGGCGCACGGAGGCGCACGGGCATCCCGGCAGGCTCCGGAGACAGCACCCGACGTCGCCGGCGAAGGCACCCGCAGGCCTACGAGATCCACGCCACACTCCCTTAAGGGGAGACCGTCCGCGGCCGTACCGTTCGACACATGAGCCCGACTCCTCCTGCCCGACGACTGCGCCTCGGCCTGCCGCGGCGTGTCTTCTCGCAGGTCCTGCTGATGCAGCTGGCGATCGCCGCCGGAGTCACGGTGCTCGCCACCGGTCTGTTCCTCGCGCCGCTCAGCAAGCAGCTCGACGACCAGGCCATGCGTCGCGCGCTCGCCATCGCGCAGACCACGGCGGCACAGCCGCAGATCGTCCGGGACCTCACCTCGACCCGTCCGGCGGCCGACGGGCCCGTCCAAGCGGCGGCCGAACGTATCCGCGAGGCCAGCGGGGCCGAGTACGTCGTAATCATGAACAAGCTGGGCGTCCGCTGGTCGCACACCGACCCCGGCGAGATCGGCAAGGTCGTCTCGACCGACCCCAGCGACGCGCTCGCCGGCCGTGACGTCATGCAGATCGACAACGGCACGCTGGGGCGCTCCGCGCGCGGGAAGGTGCCGCTGCGGGTCGCGGGCGGCGAGATCGTGGGCGCTGTCTCCGTAGGCATCGAATACGACAGCGTTCGCGACCGTCTGATCCATACGATCCCGAGTCTCTTCGCCTACGCGGGCGGAGCGCTCGCCGCGGGCGCGCTCGCCGCCTATCTGATCTCGCGGCGCGTGCAGCGCCAGACCAGGGACCTCGCCTTCTCCGACATCTCGGCGCTGCTCGCGGAGCGCGAGGCCATGCTGCACGGCATCCGCGAGGGCGTCGTCGCCCTGGACCGCGGCGGACGCGTCCGGCTGCTGAACGACGAGGCGCAGCGGCTCCTCGGGCTCGGCACGGAAGCCGTCGGCCGCCCCCTGGACGAGGCCCTCGGACCGGGGCGTACGACGGACGTGCTCGCGGGGCGGGTCACGGGCACCGACCTGCTGACCGTACGGGGCCAGCGTGTCCTGGTCGCCAACCGCATGCCCACGGACGACGGGGGTGCCGTCGCGACCCTGCGTGACCGCACCGAGCTGGAGCAGCTCGGCCGCGAACTGGACTCCACGCGCGGCCTCATCGATGCCCTGCGCGCCCAGGACCACGAGCACGCGAACCGCATGCACACGCTGCTCGGCCTGCTGGAGCTGGAGATGTACGAGGAGGCCGCGGAGTTCGTCGGCGAGGTGGCGGGCGCCCACCGGGTGACGGCCGAGCAGATCACCGAGAAGATCCACGATCCGCTCCTCTCGGCCCTGCTCGTCGGCAAGGCGACCGTGGCCACGGAGCGCGGTGTGACACTCGCCGTCTCCGGGGACACCGCGTTGCCCGACCGGCTCGTCGACCCGGGCGGTCTCGTGACCGTCGTCGGCAACCTCGTGGACAACGCGTTGGACGCGGCGGCGGGCACACGGCACGCACGCGTGGAGGTCGTTTTGCGTACCGAGGGTCTACAGGGACGCACGGTTGTCCTTCAGGTCCGCGATACCGGCCCTGGTGTGCCGCGGGATCAGCGCGAGGCGGTGTTCACGGAAGGTTGGACCACGAAGGAGCCGCCCGCGCACGGGCAGCGGGGCATCGGCCTCGCGCTGGTGCGCAGGCTCGCCGAGCGCCAGGGCGGCAGTGCGCGGGTCGACGCGGGCCCGGACGGGGGCGCCGAATTCACCGTGGTCCTGCCCGAAGGGCTCGCGGAACCGCAGCCCGTGGACAGGCAGCGCCAGCCCGTCGGCCTGGAGCCGCACCCCGCCGCCACCGACGCACGGTCGGTCACCCCACCCGTCACCACGGAGGAGGCTCGATGATCGAGGTACTGGTCGTGGACGACGACGCCCGGGTCGCGGACGTCAACGCCGCCTACGTGGAGAAGGTGCCGGGCTTCCGCGTCGCCGGACGGGCCCACAACGCGGCCGAGGCCCTGCGCCTGGTCGAGGAGGTCCCCGTCGACCTGGTCCTTCTCGACCACTACCTGCCGGACGAGACCGGCCTCACCGTGGTCCGCACGCTGCGCGAACGCGGTCACCAGACCGACGTGATCATGGTGACGGCGGCCCGCGACGTCACCACCGTGCAGGCCGCGATGCGCCACGGCGCGCTCCAGTACCTGGTGAAGCCCTTCTCGTACGCGGGACTCCGTACGAAGCTCGACGCGTACGCCACGCTGCGCCGCACCCTGGACGGCGGCGGCGAGGCGGAACAGGCCGAGGTCGACCGGATCTTCGGCGCGCTCTCGGCGACCCCTGCGCCCGAGTTGCCCAAGGGGCACTCCCCGACGACCGCGGAGCTGGTCCGCCGGGCGCTGATGGCCGCCGAGGGGCCGCTCTCGGCCCAGGAGCTGGGGGACCGCACCCGGCTCAGCCGCCAGACCGCACAGCGCTACCTGAAACTCCTGGAGCGCACCGGCCGGGTGCGGTTGAGCCTGAAGTACGGCGACACCGGACGCCCCGAACACCGCTACGCATGGGCGTCCAGCCACTGACCCACCCGGCACGGCGCCCCGCAGGTCAGGCTGGCTAAACAGCGCCCGCCCCGGTCAGCGAACGCACCTCCGTCTCCGCGTGCTTGGCCTCGTCCGCCCGGTCTGCCGACGTGACCGTACCGAGCCAGCCAGCCAAGAAGCCCAAGGGGATCGACACAAGGCCGGGGTTGTCCAGCGGGAAGTACTGGAAGTCCACCCCGGGGAACAGCGCGTCCGGGCTCCCCGACACCACCGGCGACAGCACGACGAGCATCAGCGCGGGCAGCAGCCCGCCATACACCGACCACACAGCGCCCCGCGTGGTGAACTCCCGCCAGAACAGCGAGTACAGCAACACCGGCAAGTTCGCCGAAGCGGCGACCGCGAACGCGAGCCCCACCAGGAACGCGACGTTGAGATCACGGGCGAGCAGACCGAGCCCGATCGCGACGACCCCGATCCCGGCCGCGGCGAGCCGCGCCACCGCCACCTCGCTGCGCTGCTTGGTCCGCCGCCGGAGGGACGCGTACAGGTCATGGGCCACGGACGCCGAGGAAGCCAGCGTGATCCCCGCGACCACCGCGAGGATCGTCGCGAACGCCACGGCGGCGACCACCGCGAAGAGAACCGTTCCTCCCGTGGAATCCGCGCCCCCGCCCAGATCGAGCGCCAACAAGGGCACCGCCGTGTTGCCCGCCGCGTTCGACCCGCGCACCACGTCGGAGCCGACGATCGCCGCCGCCCCGAAGCCCAGCACGATCGTCATCAGGTAGAAACTGCCGATCAGACCGATGGACCAGACGACCGAACGACGCGCCGCCCGCGCGGTCGGCACGGTGTAGAAGCGGGAGAGGATGTGCGGAAGCCCGGCCGTGCCGAGCACGAGAGCCAGCCCCAAGCTGATGAAGTCCAGCCGCGCCGTCCAATCCCCGCCGTACTTCAGCCCGGGCGCCAGGAACTCACGCCCATGCCCACTACGATCAGCCGCCGTACGCAACAACTGGTCGAAGTCGCCGTGGAACCGCATCAGGACGAGCACCGTCAGCGCGATCGCCCCACCCATCAGCAGCACCGCCTTGACGATCTGGATCCACGTGGTGGCTCGCATCCCGCCCAGCGACACATAGATCACCATGAGCGCGCCGACTCCGATCACCGCCCACGTCCGGGCGGCCTCACTCGTCTCCCCGAGCAACAGCGCGACCAACGAGCCCGCACCCACCATCTGCGCCACCAGATACAGCACGGACACCGTCACCGAAGACGTGCCCGCTGCGATACGCACCGGCCGCTCCCGCATCCGCGCCGCGACGACATCAGCCAGCGTGAACCTGCCGCAGTTACGCACCAGTTCCGCCACGAGGAACAGCACGACCAGCCACGCGACGAGAAAGCCCACCGAGTAGAGCAGCCCGTCATAGCCGTACAGCGCGATCAGCCCGGAGATGCCGAGGAAGGAGGCAGCCGACATGTAGTCGCCCGCGATGGCAAAACCATTCTCCATGGGCGAGAACAACCGTCCGCCCGCGTAGAACTCCTCCGCCGAGCCACGCCTGTGACGGCTCACATACGTCGTGATCGCGAGCGTGATCGCCACGAACACGCCGAACAGCACAAGCGCCAGCATTTGATGGTCACCGGTCACCGCTCGGCCCCCTGCCTCAGCTCCCGCTCTCTGTTCTGCTCGAACACGGCCCAGCGCAGATCAAGCGCCGCCCGATCCCGCCGCAACCGAGCATGCCGGGCATACGCCCAGGTCAGCAGGAAGGTGGTGAGGAACTGCCCGAGCCCCGCCAGCATCGCCACGTTCACCGCTCCGGCGACGGGCCGCGCCATCAGCCCCGGCGCCGTCGTCGCCGCCACGACATACGCCACGTACCAGGTGAAGAAGCCGATCACCGCCGGGACGACGAACCTGCGGTAGCGGCGGCGCACTTCCTGGAACGCCGCGCTCGCCTGCACCTCCAGATAGATGTCGGTCGCGCTCCCGTGCCGACGCGGCGCGGCGGCTGGTTCCGTCGGCGTCGGTGTACCTGTGCCGTCCAGCTCGCCCCAGCCCGCGGCGAGTTCGTCGTACCACGGATCCTTCAGGTCACCGGGCCGGCCCCGCCCGGCATCGCGGCCGTCGTCCTTCTCCACCGAACTCTCCTTGTCCGCAGCCATGTTCGGCCGCGAGCCCAAGGATGGGCAGAACAGAAAGATCCGTCCCTCCTCTCTCCCCGCTCTTCACTCCATCAGGTGACGGGGATCCTCACCTGCGGGTACTCCCCGGCACCTGCGCGAGACCGTGCCGATAGGCATAACGCACCGCCTGTGCACGGTCTTTGAGGCCCGCCTTGGCGAAGAGGTTGTTGATGTGGGTCTTCACCGTGGCCGTGGAGACGTGCAACGCCCGCGCGATCTCCTGGTTCGTCAGTCCCTCGGCGATCAGAGCGATCACCTCCGCCTCCCTGAGCGTCAGGCCGTCCGGCGGCTCCACCGGCGGCGCGGGCAGCTCCGGCTCCGAGAGCCGCTCCAGGAGCCGCCGCTGGATCTGCGGCGAGAGGCCGGCCTGACCGGAGAGCACGTCCTCGATGGCCCGCACGATCTCGTCACCCCCCGCGTCCTTGGTGAGATATCCCCGCGCCCCGGCCTTGAGCGCGGGGAACAGCGACTCGTCGTCCGCGTACGTGGTGAGCACCACGACCTGCGTACCCGGATACTCGGCGCGGATCCGACGGGTGGCCTCGGCCCCGTCGCAGCGCGGCATGCGCAGGTCCATCAGCACGACGTCCGGCGAGAGTTCACCCACGAGCCGCACCGCTTCCTCGCCGTCGCCCCCTGCCCCGACGACTTCGACCCCCGGCAGCAACCCCAGGAGCATCACGATGCCCTCGCGCACCACGGTCTGGTCATCGACGACGACCACCCGCGCCGGCGCCTTGCCCCCTCCTACGGCCCCTTGGCCCGCTGGCCTCGCCGCCCCGACCTCAACGCCAACACCTGCCCCGGCAGCGCCGCTTGCCCGCGCCCCGACTCCGCCCCCTGCGCCTGGCTCAGCACCAGCACCAGCACCAGCACCAGCCACGGAAGCACCGTCGTGGCGCCCGTCGTCCCCTGTCATCCCGGCACCCTCAGCCTCACGGCGAAGCCCTCGTCCTCCGGCCCCGCCTCCAGCGAGCCACCGAGCAACTCGGCACGCTCACGCATTCCCAGCAGACCGTACCCGGCTCCCGAGGCCGCGAATTCTCCCGGCGCTCCCCCCGAATCGGTCACGTCCAGCGTGACTTCCTCCTTTCCGTACTCGAAGCACACGGTGACCTTGGCTCCCGGCGCGTGCTTCCGTACGTTCGTCATCGCTTCCTGCGCCACCCTTCGCACCGCCTGCGAGGCCTCCGCGGGGAGGGCCCGCCGCTCCCCGGAGACCGCGACCGACGCACCGTCCGACCGGGCCAGCTCCCGCAGGAAGTCCTCGACCGGAGTCATCTCACCGCGCAGCGCCGACAGTGCCTGACGCGTCTCGGCAAGCCCTTCGGCGGCCATCGCCCGCGCCGCCACGACCCGCCCCAATATCTGATCCCGGGCCGCGTCCCGCTCGATCAGCAGCCGGGCCGCCTCCAGGTGGACCAGCTGAGCGGAGAGGCTGTGCGCCAGCACATCGTGGATCTCCCGGGCGATACGGGCGCGTTCCCCCAGAGCCGCCGACTCCGCTTCAGCGGCCCGCGCGGCCCGCTCCTGCGCGAGCAGCCGCTGCGCATTGCCCCGCGCCTCGGCGTCGAGCCGCAGAACGTACCCGGCGAGACCGAGCCCCACGGTGACGGCCGCTGTGGTGGGCCAAGGATCCTCATTCACCACGGCGAAGGCCCCCAGGGACATGAGCGCGCCGACTACGGCCACGGCCAAGGGCAGTCGCTCCAGCGCCATCATCGCGCAGGCGCACCACAGCACGGCCGCGGGCGTGTCGAACCCGGTCCCCTGCGCCGCCGCACCCGCGATCAGCAGCACACCCCACGACATCAGGGACGGCCCTATGCGCCGCTCCAGCGTGGCGTGGATGAACCACACCGCCGCCCCCGCGCAAAGAATGATCACGAACACCGCGAGGGCCAGGCCCCAGCCGGGCATGTCCCGCCGCGCGAAGGCGCTCCGCAGCAGCATGCCGAGGAACACCGCGCGCACGACCCAGGTGAGCACCTGGCGAGGTCGTGTCAGCTCCTCCTGAGTGAGTGCCTCCCGCGCGGGCCAACGCGTCCAGATGTCACGCGTCACGCCCGCTCCTTCCTGTCGGCGCGGCCATCCCGTCACCGTACGGCGCCGGTGAGTGCCGGGCCCGTGCGGAGGGCGTGGGCCCGCAGCTCCAGGAGGCCCGCGCGTACCAGCAGGGATGCCGCGAGGGCGAGGAGCAGCGCTCCAGTGCCCTGGTGGATGCCGATGAGCAGGCCTATGCCCATGAGGCCGAGCCGCGAGGCTATGCCGCCGACCCACACCACGGCCGTGGCCTTGGTGCCGCGGCTCCAGACGGATCCGTCCTGCTCGGCCCAGACGTGGCTGGTGCGGGCCCAGGCGGCGCCCATCAGAAGGCCTATGAGCAGCTCACCGCTGAGTAGCACGAGCGACTCGACCTGGTGGCCCGGGTCTATGAGTCCCGATCCCCGCAGGCCGCAGTATGCGAGCACGGCGGGCACCAGCCACCAGCGCCGGGCGTCTGTCAGTCGCTGCGGCTTCATCTGGCGTATGACGACGAGCGCTATGGCTTCGGGGATCAGCAGCGCTTGGGCGAACCCGGGCATCACGGCCTCCGATGACGTGCGCGAACGAGAAGTACGACGCCATCGAAGTTACGGATTCGGCGCGGCCGGGGGATCGGAGCAGGGGTGGATCACGGGTGGATCAGGTGCCTCCACCCGAGGGTGGAGGCACCTGGCGTCGTGGCTGGCGGGCGGGCGACCAACCAGTCGGGGAGTTGCCCGCGTGCCAAGCCAAGCGGAAATGTGCCGGCACGGAGCTGCTTGGCTGACGGCGAGTGCGCCCCGCGGCCAGCCAGGGCCCACGGCCCACGGCCCACGGCCCACGGCCCACGGCCCACGGCCCACGGCCCACGGCCCACGGCCCACGGCCCACGGCCCACGGCACGTGCCTACGCGTCGATCCGCGACCGGTCCAGCGTCGCCGCGGAACTCGTGATGAACTCCTTGCGGGGAGCCACCTCATTGCCCATGAGCAGGTCGAAGACCTGCTCGGACGATTCGAGGTCGGCGATGTTGATGCGGCGCAGCGTGCGGTGGCGCGGATCCATCGTGGTCTCGGCCAGCTGGTCGGCGTCCATCTCGCCGAGGCCCTTGTAGCGCTGGATGGAGTCCTTGTAGCGCACGCCCTTGCGCTCGAACTCGAGCAGGGTGTCGCGCAGCTCGCGGTCCGAGTACGTGTAGACGTACTTGTCCTGGCCCTTCTTGGGCTGGGTCAGCTCGATGCGGTGCAGTGGCGGCACAGCGGCGAAGACGCGGCCCGCCTCGACCATCGGCCGCATGTAGCGCTGGAAGAGGGTCAGGAGCAGGCAGCGGATGTGCGCGCCGTCGACATCGGCGTCCACGAGCAGAATGATCTTGCCGTAGCGGGCGGCGTCGATGTCGAAGGTCCGGCCGGACCCCGCTCCTATGACCTGGATGATCGCGCCGCACTCGGCGTTCTTGAGCATGTCCGACACGGACGACTTCTGGACGTTGAGGATCTTGCCGCGGATCGGCAACAGGGCCTGGAACTCGGAGTTCCGGGCCAGCTTGGCCGTGCCGAGCGCGGAGTCGCCCTCGACGATGAAAAGCTCGCTGCGGTCGACGTCGTCGCTGCGGCAGTCGGCGAGCTTCGCCGGGAGCGAGGAGGACTCGAGAGCGGTCTTGCGGCGCTGGGCGTCCTTGTGCTGCCGGGCGGCGATGCGCGTCCGCGCGGCGGCGACGACCTTCTCCATGACCGCGCGGGCCTGCGCCTTGGCGTCACGCTTGGTGGAGGTCAGGAACGCCTTGAGTTCCTTGGCGATGACGTTGGCGACGATGCGGTTGGCGGCCGACGTGCCGAGGACTTCCTTGGTCTGGCCTTCGAACTGCGGCTCCGCCAGGCGGACCGTGACGACGGCCGTCAGCCCCTCCAGGGCGTCGTCCTTGACCACGTCGTCTTCGGCGACGCGCAGCAGCTTCTGGGACCGCAGTACCTCGTTCACCGTCTTGGTGAGCGAGCGCTCGAAGCCGGTGACGTGCGTGCCGCCCTTGGGGGTGGCGATGATGTTGACGAAGGACCGGATCGTCGTGTCGTACCCGGTGCCCCAGCGCAGGGCGACGTCCACGCCCAGCTCGCGGGTGACCTCAGTCGGCGTCATCTGGCCGCGGTCGTCCAGTACCGGAACGGTCTCCTTGAAGGTGCCCTGTCCGGAGAAGCGCAGGACGTCGCAGACCGCCTTGTCCTGTGCCAGGTATTCGCAGAATTCGCTGATGCCACCGTCGAAGCGGAAAGACTCCTCGCCCTTCGTGCCACCTTCGCCGAGGCCGTACTCGTCGCGGACGACGAGGGTCAGGCCCGGCACCAGGAAGGCGGTCTGACGCGCGCGCTGGTGCAGCGTCTCCAGGTTGAGCTTGGCGTCCTTCAGGAAGATCTGGCGGTCGGCCCAGTACCGCACGCGGGTGCCGGTGCGGGCCTTGGGGACCTTCTTGACCTTGGTGAGCCGCGCCGCTGAGTCGAAGGCGGCGTCAGGGCCTGACTTCGCGAACGCACCGGGTACGCCGCGCCGGAAACTGATGGCATGGGTGTGCCCGGCGCGGTCCACCTCGACATCCAGGCGGGCCGACAGGGCGTTCACCACGGAGGCGCCCACGCCGTGCAGACCGCCGGAGGCCGCGTACGAGCCGCCGCCGAACTTGCCGCCCGCGTGGAGCTTGGTCATGACGACCTCGACTCCGGAGAGTCCGGTTTTCGGCTCGACGTCCACGGGGATGCCTCGGCCGTTGTCCCGGACCTCTACGGAGGCGTCGTCGTGCAGGATGACCTCGATGTGGTCGCAGTACCCGCCCAGGGCCTCGTCAACGGAGTTGTCGATGATCTCCCAGAGGCAGTGCATCAGGCCGCGACTGTCCGTCGAGCCGATGTACATGCCCGGACGCTTGCGGACGGCCTCGAGTCCTTCCAGGACGAGCAGGTGCCGCGCGGTGTAGTTGGAACCGTCCCGGTCGGCTCCGGTCAGCAACGCTGTGGACGGCACGGACGTCTCGGCGGTCACGCGGTTCGCTCCTCGCTGAATTTCAAAGGGGGCCCTCGGGGGTAAGGGCTCGGCTTCTGCTGCCGGTGAGAGGGTACCGAGGCCTGGTAGAGCCGTTGTCACGCCACCCTCAAGTCAACCCGCACCAGGTCCAGACTAGTCCAGAAACGTACACGCGTTCGATACCTCGATGGAGTGAAGCGCACGTCACGTTCCCTTCCAGGCATGAACCATTTAGGCTCCGGGCACGTCCTCATGAACAACCGGCAAGCCAGCCGGCCAGGACCCGACCTGACAGACAGCGCGAAACCGTACGACACGTAAGACACGCAATACGGCTCATTCGCCGCCAACCGGCAGCAGACAGCCTCCTCGAAAGAAAAATTCGAGGAAAAGCCACGAGCGGGAACGTTTTCGGGCTGGTTGGATGTTGACCCTGGTACGACAGCTCGTCGAGCTAGAGAAGAGGCGACGTGACTACTGTTCTGACCCCCGCGAGCCCCCTGACGGCCGCTGACCGCTGCGACCGCTGCGGCGCCCAGGCATACCTGCGCGTCGTCTTGCTGAGTGGCGGTGAACTGCTCTTCTGCGCCCACCACGGTCGCAAGTTCGAGCCGGAACTCAAGAAGATCGCCGCCGAGATACAGGACGAGACGGAGCGCCTGACGGCCGTGCCGGCCAGCTCGACCGAAGAGGAACGCTGACGCCTCGCACCTACGACGAGCGAGCGCCGGACCACCAGACCGGCACGGGCGGCTACCCCTGTGACCCAGGGGCAGCCGCCCGCTCTCGTTCCTGGCGTCTTGCCAGGCGGGCGATCACCCCGCCTCGGCTTGGGACCTCCAGCCCCTTGCGGGGCCGAAGACAAGGCCTCCAGGAGCGACACCGCACACCCGCTGCGGGCCCCAGGGGCCGACCTACAGCGGTTCCCGGCCCCGAGCCCTCAGGAGCCTCTCCAGACGCCCTCCAGGACGCCAGCAGGCCGCACAGGCGCCTTGGCGCCCCGCCAGCCCCTGGGCGCCCCATCGGCCCCTCGGCCCACCGCAGCGCCTATGCGTACCGCTCCATCACCCGGGCGACGTCCGAGACGCGCGTGTAGACGCCGGGACTGCCCGCCTGGCCGCATCCGCTGCCCCACGACACCAGGCCGATGAGCCGCCCGCGAGCGACCAGCGGCCCGCCGCTGTCCCCCTGGCAGGCGTCGGGGCCACCTCCCAGTTCGCCCGCGCACAGCATCGACGCCCGCGTGTACGTGCCGTCGACACTCCCCCGATAGGCCTGCTCACACACCGCGTCCCGCAGCACCGTCACGCGCGCGGAACGCAGCGTGCGCGCGTAGTGCCCCATCCCCGTCGCATCGCCCCAGCCGTACACAGCGGCGCCCGTGCCCGGCTCGTACGCGGTGTCCCCAGCTCGCGCCATGGAGATCACCTGGGTCTTGGGCAGAGGCTCGGACAGGGTGAGGACCGCGACGTCACCGGCGTTCGTGTGGGGGTCGTGCTCGGGGTTGACCCGTACGCCCCGTACGGAAATCTCACGCCCCGCGCTGGTGTCCAGGTCCTCACGGTCGGCGATGACCCTGAGGTCCCGCATTTCACGTAGGGGTACCCCCAGCACCTCTTCGTCCATGCAGTGGGCCGCGGTCAGGACTGTCGAAGGACCGATCACGACGCCGCCGCAGAACTGGCCGGAGCGCGTACCCCCGAACTGGTCACGGCTGGCGAGCGCCACCGCCCACGGGCTGTCCGCCACCCGCGCCGGGGTGCCTCCGACGACCACGCTGTCGGCCGCCACAGGAGGCGGGGAGGCCAGCGGCAGGGCGGTCACCGCGGCCCCCAGGCTCAGCGTTCCCACCAGCGCTCGGGCGAAGGGACGACGCATGCGTTCTCCTCACTCTGGGTTGCCATCGCGTACCCAGAGTCAACTACCGTTGCGCGTGGCGCACACTCTTGCCACGCGGACAGACGAAAGGCCCGGAGCCCTTCCCGTACGGGAGGGACTCCGGGCCTTCCGGCGACGCCGAGGCCAGGGCCCGGCGACGGAACCGGTCCGAGCAGGGCCTGAGCGGAGGAGCCGGGACCTAGTCCAGGTAGTCGCGCAGCACCTGCGAGCGCGACGGGTGGCGCAGCTTCGACATCGTCTTCGACTCGATCTGACGGATGCGCTCACGCGTCACCCCGTAGACCTTGCCGATCTCGTCGAGGGTCTTCGGCTGACCGTCGGTGAGACCGAAGCGCATCGAGACGACGCCCGCCTCGCGCTCGGACAGGGTGTCGAGGACGGAGTGCAGCTGCTCCTGGAGGAGCGTGAAACTGACGGCGTCGGCCGGGACGACGGCCTCGGAGTCCTCGATGAGGTCACCGAACTCGCTGTCGCCGTCCTCGCCCAGCGGGGTGTGCAGGGAGATGGGCTCACGGCCGTACTTCTGGACCTCGATGACCTTCTCCGGGGTCATGTCGAGTTCCTTGGCCAGCTCCTCCGGGGTGGGCTCGCGGCCCAGGTCCTGAAGCATCTGACGCTGCACGCGCGCGAGCTTGTTGATGACCTCGACCATGTGCACCGGGATGCGGATGGTGCGGGCCTGGTCGGCCATGGCGCGGGTGATGGCCTGACGGATCCACCAGGTGGCGTACGTGGAGAACTTGTAGCCCTTGGTGTAGTCGAACTTCTCGACCGCGCGGATCAGACCGAGGTTGCCCTCCTGGATGAGGTCCAGGAAGAGCATGCCGCGGCCCGTGTAACGCTTGGCCAGGGAGACCACCAGGCGGAGGTTGGCCTCCAGGAGGTGGTTCTTGGCGCGGCGGCCGTCCTCGGCGATGATCTCCAGCTCGCGCTTGAGCTTCGGAGCGAGCTTGTCGGCGTTGGCGAGCTTGTCCTCGGCGAACAGTCCCGCCTCGATGCGCTTGGCGAGCTCGACCTCCTGCTCGGCGTTGAGCAGGGGGACCTTGCCGATCTGCTTCAGGTAGTCCTTGACCGGGTCGGCGGTGGCGCCGGCCGCGGCAACCTGCTGCGCGGGCGCGTCGTCCTCGTCCTCGTCGGAGAGGACGAAGCCCTGGGCGCCCTCCTCCGCGGGCTCGCCCTCGCCGGGCTTGCCGACGGCGGGCGTCTCCTCGGTGACCTCCTCTTCGAGGAACTCACCGGCGTCCTTCTTGGAGGCGGTCTTCTTGGCCGTCGTCTTCTTGGCGGCGGTCTTCTTCGTGACGGTCTTCTTAGCCGTCGTCTTCTTGGCAGCGGCCTTCTTGGCGGCCGTGCCGTCCTCGGCCACACCGTCGGCGGTGGGCTTCGCGGAAGCCGTGGCAGTGGCCGGCTTCGCAGTAGTGGTCTTGGCCGCGACCGTCCTGGTCGCGGTGCGCTTGGCCGGGCTCTTCGCTGCGACGCTCTTGCGGGGGCGCTTCGGCTCCGCGGCACTGACCATCAGCGTCACACCCTCTTCCTCGAGGATCTGGTTGAGGCTGCGCAGAACGTTCTTCCACTGAGTGGCCGGGATCTGGTCAGCTTCGAAGGCACGACGAACGTCGTCGCCGGCGATCTGCCCATCAGCCTTTCCCCGCTCAATGAGCGCCATCACAGAGACGGATTCGGCGATCTCCGGCGGGAGCGTACGGGATGTGCTGGCCGACACGAACAACCTCTCGGAACGTTGGAAAACGGCTTCCGGCCCCGTCCACCATGGATCGGAGCCGACGACCGACGGCTGGGGATTGTGCCGACGGCGCGGGCGGACCGTGGAGCTGCACAGCGCCGTGAACGACGTCTGTATTCCTTCCTCGGCCATCACCTCTTAGGTCATCGCGCTGTCTCTAGGAGCGTTACGCCCAATCTACGTGGCCCGAGTCACACCCCGTATGGGTCCAAAAACGTCCAGATATGGTCAGAGTCGACGAGCATCCGGCGGAGACTGGTCACACCTTCAACCATCTGCCCCTCACCTCTCACCCTTACCCCTTGACTACGCCCGCTTCTTCAGGGCTGCCGACACGTTTCCTCATGCTCGGCTCACGCGTCCCCCAGCGGGACGAGCGCTCGCCTTGCGGCTCCGCGCCTGCTGCGCCCGTGTCACCGGGCCCCCGGCCCCTGGCAGGGCCCCGGGAGTCCGGCGACACGGGAGCGGTCAACGGAAGGGCAAGCAGCGAAACGATGCTGCGCGGCGCGCACGACGGCGGTGCCGTGGCGGGCGCGCGGTCAGTGCTCCCGGGGAGCGGGTACGACCCGCTCCACCTCCGGGTGGACGGTCAGGAGCTGGCGCATGGCAGCCTCGGCGGCGGCTCCGTCGCCCGAGGCGAGGGCGTCGACGATCCGGGCGTGGTGGGCCAGCGAGGCCTCGGTGGGGCGGTCACAGCCGGTGACGGGGCCGCCGGAGACCTGGAGGGCCGCCGAGACGATGCCGGACAGGTGCTCCAGCATGCGGTTGCCCGCGACCTGGATGAGCAGCGAGTGGAACTCGGCGTCGGCGCGGGCGAAGGTGATCGAGTCGCCCTGACCGAGCGCGTGCCGCATGATCTCGACCATGTCGGCGAGGCGCTGCTGGATCTCTTCCCGGCCGTGCCCGGCGGCGAGCCGGGCCGCGAGGGGCTCGATCGTCCAGCGGAGTTCGCTGAGCTCGCGGCGCTGGTCGTCGCGCTGCGGGCCGAACGCCCGCCACTCGATGATGTCCGGGTCGAGCAGGTTCCAGTCGCTGACCGGGCGCACGCGCGTGCCGACGTTGGGGCGGGCGCTGACGAGGCCCTTGGCCTCCAGGACGCGCAGGGATTCGCGGACGACGGTGCGGGAGACCTCGAACCGCTGACCGATCTCCTCCGGGACGAGGGGCCGGTCGGCGCCCAGGTCTCCGGAGACGATCATCTGGCCCAGTTGCTGGACCAGTTGGCCGTGCAGTCCGCGGCCGCGGTTTCCGGCTGCCCGGCGGCCCACACGGGCCAGGTCCTGGTCGGCGCTCTCCCAGGCGGGCGCGACCACGCGGTCGGCGCCGTGGGCCTCGGCGTAGGGGTAGCGGTCGAGTTCGCCCGGGCCGGCGAGGCCGGTGTCTGCGGAGCGGGCGGTGGTCATCATGGTGTGCGCAAGGGTACTCACGGATTCAGTTGTCGGCCTGGCCCCCAAGTCCCTTGAGGTCTTTGGTGAAAAGCACACGAAAGGGTGATCGCTTACCTCGCTGCAATTGACGCCTTATCGGAAAGAAGTCGCTGCCCCGCGAAGACTTGCGCGCAACGCGGGCCCGAAACGCGGCAGACGCCCGCCAGAAGCCCGTTCACGGGCTCCGGAAAGCCCTCGGTAGCCAGGTCGCCTGGTGTGCGCCTCGAGGGCGACGTGGGCCGTCAGCGCGCCTGCCCGCGCACCGCCGTCAGCAGGTACGCCCCGAGCAGCGCGACGAGCGACAACGCCAGTGCGCTGCCTACGGGTTGAGCCACTACCCGCAGCCCTGCCACGACGTACCGCTCGGCGCCGAACGGCCACTCCACCAGCATCAGCTCACGCAGCCGACCCGGAAATCCAGCGGCCGATCGAACGGACGGCCCGTCCAACGCCTTCTGTACGAGTGGTACGACGACGATCGGCACGGCGAGCACCGCGGCGAGCCCGGCGGTGGTGGACCGGAAGACTCCGGCGGCCAGCACGCCGGCCCACGCACAGCCGATCATCAAGGAAATCCAACTGACGGTCGCCGAAAGCCAGTCCGGGGGAACTTCTGTGAGCTCGCCTCCGTATACCAGGTGGAGCAGCACGGCGTCGCACCCCACAGTGAGCCCGGCCAGCAGCAGCGCGGTGGCGGCGGCGACAGCGAGCTTCGCACCGAGGAGCCCCAGGCGCCGGGGCACCGTACCGCGATCCGCGGCGAGGGCGGGATGGCGGAACTCCTCACCGAAGGCGAGCGCGCCGAGCAGCCCGGCCCCCAGGGCGGCGGGCGGCAGGGGAAGTTCGCCGGGCCAGGCGGCGAGCAGGTACGGCTGCGGCGTGTGCCCGGTCCGCGCAAGGAACAGGCACAGGACCGCGGACAAGGCGATGACCGCGGACACCGTGAGATATCCGGTGCCGACACCGGCAGCGCGGCGCACCTCGTAGTGCAACGGCCGAAGGGGGCTCGGTGCGGCACGGATGGCGATGGGAGGGGGCAAGGGAGACAGCTGGGACTGTGGTGGGTTCCCCGTACTCGGGGCGGTGGTGGCGTCTGTGCCTGTCGCCGGGGTAGCGCCGCCGACGGCGGGCGGGCGCTCGGTCGCGTTGTCGCACGCGGGTGCCATGCCGTACGCGGACGCCCTGCCATAGGAGGGCGTGGAGGCGGCTTCCCTGAGCGACTCTCGCGGCTCGCCGGAGACGGGGGCGGAGCACGCGGATTCCTCCCGCGCCGCAAAGCCTCCTTGCGCGCCCGCGTCAGCCTCGCGCGCCGACCCGCGCCCCTGCTCCACCGGCGCCCGCCCCCGCGTGCCGATGGACGAGGGCCCCGCCTCCCCGACTTCATCAGCGAGTTGATGCACGAGGATGCCGTGGCGGAACGCGGTCTCCCCCACCTCCCCACACGTGCTCCCGTACACCGACAAGCGGCTGCCGTCCTCCTGCACCACCTCGACGGACCGGCGCAGCGAACGAGCCTCCTTGGCCAGCAAGGCGGCGAGACGCGCAGCATGCGGGCTGCGCACGGCGACCCGTGGCCTGAGCCGCGTGCGGGCGAACTCCGCCGCATCCTGATCGGCGGCGAGCCTCCCCGCATCCAGCGTGACGACCCGGTCGGCAGTCCGGGCGGCCTCCTTGGCATCGCCCGTGGTGAACAGGACGGTGCCGCCCCGCGTGGCGTGCGCCCGCAGGATGCCGTGCAGCCAGTCGCTCTCTCGGACGGAAAGGCTGTCAGTGGGCTCGTCCAGTACGAGCGCGTGCGGATCCGCGAGGAGCGCGCAGGCCAGTCCGAGGCGGCGGTCCATCCCGCGGGAGAGCGTGCCGAGGCGCTGCTCGCGCAGGCTCACGAGCCCCACCACTTCGAGTACGTCGTCGGCGCGTGTGGCAGGCGCGCCCACCGCGGCACACAGCATGCGCAGGTGGCCTCTCACCGTGCGTGCCGGATGACCGGGCACATCACCGAGCAGGACGCCCACCTCACGCGAGGGGTGCGGGACGCGGTGGAGGGGTCGCCCTCTGAAGTAGGTGATGCCGCGCCCCTGTTGAAGTTCGAGCATCAGCCTGAGAGTTGTTGTCTTACCTCCGCCCGAGGGGCTCAGAAGCGCGGTGACGCTGCCTGTGCTCGCTTGGAAGGAGACGTCGTCGACGGCGGGCGGGAGGTCCTTGCGGGGGGTGCTGGTCAGTCCGATGGCCTGGATCATCGCTTCTCTCGCAGGATGTGCGACCGCTCGCGGCCGGGGCGAGTCCGTCGGGTCGGGGACGGACGAACCCCTTGGGTACCGCAGCAAGATAACGCGACATTTCCGGCTTTTCGCTCAGGGCATGGCCTGCGGGTGTCACCCGGCCCTGCCGTGAGCAGCGACGCACCGAGCCGGACAGCGGGCAGCTGTCGAGGCCGGGCCAAATCAGACGTCGGGCCTCAACATCGGGGGGTTGAGGAGCGTTGCGCCTCCCGCCCGGAAGAGCTGGGCCGGGCGGCCGCCCTGGCGCGTCGTCGTCCCCCCTGTGGGCACGAGGAATCCAGGCGTGCCCGTCACCTTCCGGTGGAAGTTGCGTGGATCGAGGGCGACGCCCCACACCGCTTCGTACACGCGTCGCAGTTCGCCGACCGTGAACTCCGGTGGACAGAAAGCCGTGGCCAACGAGGAGTATTCGATCTTCGAACGGGCGCGCTCCACCCCATCCGACAGGATCTGCGCATGGTCGAAAGCCAGGGGCGCGGCCTGCTCCCCCTCCCTGCCGTACCCGCCCTGGTGGAGGAGGGCTTCGACCGGGGCCCAGCGCGCGCTGTGCGCGTCACCGCCGGGCCGGGGCGCCGGCAGGTCGGGCGCGAGCGCGAGGTGAGCGACGCTGACCACACGCATCCGCGGATCACGTTTCGGGTCGCCGTACGTAGCCAACTGCTCGAGGTGCGCACCATTGGCCTGAACCGGACTGTCCGGGTCGTGGGCGCAGAGCCCTGTCTCCTCCACCAGCTCGCGCGCCGCGGCACCCGAGAGGTCCTCGTCCGCCCGCACGAAGCCCCCCGGCAGCGCCCAACGCCCCTGGAACGGCGGCTCACCACGGCGCACGGCCAGGGCGCACAGGGCGTGGCGGCGCACGGTCAGCACGACCAGATCGACGGTGACAGCGAAGGGCGGGAAGGCCGACGGGTCGTAGGGCGACATGCCGCGATCATAGTCGTCTGCCTGACGATAAACACCTCCTACGCCATCTGCTTCCGGCCCCGCTCCCTGAGAGCCTCCCGCCCGGGCCGCCGCATCCATGACCCCGTCACTCAGCAATCTCACACCCCCAACTGCAGCCCGTCGGCTGCCTCCTCCACCAGGGCGAGGCCGAGCCTGCTGACCCGCACGGAGAAGGGGGCGCCCGACACGCGCAGCGCCGTCAGGCCCAGCTCTCCCAAGGGCGCGCTGCGGACCGGCCGGAGTGTCACCGTGCCCGCCGGAGCGTCCGGGCGGATCCCGGCCAGCACGGTCAGGAGCTGCACCCCGGCCGCGGCACTGACGGCTGCCGGGCGGCAGGCCGCGGGGTGGGGAAGCGGCACGCTCCCGGCCATCCGCTGCTCGCCGCCGTACATCTCCGGCAGCCGGAAGCCGAAGGCGGCAGCGGCGTCCAGCACTCCTCGCAGCAGCGCACCGGCTTCCTTCTCGTAGCCGGCCGCCGCCAGGCCCATGACAGCTGTGGCCGTCTCGTGGACCCGGACCGCTCCTCCACGGTGCCCGAAGGGGTTGTACGCCGGCTCCTTCGAGCCCAGGCTGCGCAGGCCCCAGCCCGAGTCCATGGCAGGCCCGCCCAGCAGTCGCGCGACCTGCTCGGTCTGTACCTTGTCGAGCAGGCCGGGGGCGACCTCGCCGGATCCGAGGAGTCCCGTGTCCAGGAGGTGGGCCGCGCCGCCGGTGAGATGCGGCACGGGCCTGCCACTGGCGTCGAGGGCCACAGCAGGCCTGCCGCCCGTCCGGTCCTCCACCCAGAACGCTCCCCGGAACCGGTTCCGCAACCGCTCCGCCCACTGCCGCAGCTCCGCGCCCCCCGTGCCCCTGAGTGCGTCGAGCAGGTCCGCTCCCAGCAGCGCCGCCCGGTGCGCGTGCGCTTGGATCTCGCAGCGCACCGGCCCGGAGGAGGAGGACGGGGAGCCCGGGTGGGTGTCCCGCACGAATTCCCCGTCCGCGGCGCCTTCGAGGAGCCAGCGCAGGCAGCGCTCCGCGGGGAGCAGCAGCTCCGTCACGTCGGCCTCCGGCATCCCCCACCGCCACGCCTCGGCGAGAAGGGCAGGGAACAGCAGGGTGGCCTCCACCCCCGTGCACCCGGGTGGCAAGTAAGGGCCGGTATCTCGCATCGGCCCCGGGATCATGCCCGCGCACGGCCCCGAGCGGGTGAGCTGGTCGCGGGCGAGCGCACGCAGCGTACTCTCCGCGAGCCGGGTGCCGAGCGGCAGCACCATCCTCGCGGCCGTGAGGGCCTCGGCGGGCGCGAGGCCGCACCGCCACGGGGCTCCGGCGGCCACGTAGAGGTCCGCGGGGTGGGCCGGGTCGCGCAGCAGCAGGGCTCTGAGGTCCGCCACCGACGTGTCCAGCAGGCGCTGGACCGTGGGGTCGTCCCCTGTCGCATGGGCCGAGGACAGTGGGCTGGTCACTCCGTGCCCAACCGGCCTCATAGGGCCCGCACCGTGCGGCCGTACGCGCAGCTCCACGCTCTGGCTGCCTCCCGGTGGCAGGTGCACCTCCCAGCGCAGCAGCCCCGCGGAGGCCAGCGAGTCCTTGGGTGCCGGGACGGCCGTGACCACGCAGTGGCCCTCTCCGGAGGACCAGCGCATGCCTGAGTCGTGGACGCTGGCGGGCAGTTCGGGCCCGGCCCGGCCGGACGCGACCGCGCCGAGCTCCGCCAGGTCCGTGCCCAGCGACACCTCGACCGGCAGCCTCAGGGGGCGGCTGGCCGAGCTGTGCAGCGTGATCCGCTCGGTGCCATCGGCGTGTCGGGTCCGCTCCACTACGACGTCCGGGTCCGGCCCTCCGTCCGCCGACGGGAGGAGGGCCGCCACGAAGCGGGCGCTGTCCGCCGAGAGCATCCGCGCCTGCACCGCGATCGGCTCGCGCCCGGCCACGCGTACCTGGCAGCGGGACAGCATACGACGGCCGGCGCGGTAGAACCCTTCCAGTCCCCGCCCGTTCAGCTGGCCCTGGTCCGTGGAGACGGCGAGGGCGGGGAGAGCGACACAGACCAGCGCGTCGTGCACGGGCGGCAGCGCGGCCAGGCGTCGTGGCCCGGGTCCGGCCGCGTGGCCACTGGGTGGGCGCCTGGGAGCCGGAGCGGGCGCCCGGAAGGCGTGCGGCTCGGGGCTGTCGCTTCTCTCGGGCCGGGGGGAGACAGGAGACGAGGCGGGAACGGACATGGGGTAGCCACTTCTGCGTTCTCTGCGCTACGGAGACTCGGTCACGGAACAGCGTCACGACCAGGACGCGAATACCGCCACTCAGGTGAACGGCACGGGGCCGCCCCAAGTCACGCATGTGTTCCAGGAAGCCGCCCATCCGGCGGTGCGCTCCCCTGGCGACCCGCACCGCACGCGCCAGGACCGAGCGCTTCCGGCGAGGCCCGGCCGTCGATGTGATCACCGGTCGTGCCTTGCGCCTCGTCGGATCGTGTCCCGCCGGTTCCTCGGCCCAGTCCCCGCGCCGCCGACGGGCCGGGGGCCTGACCCGGCAGTGCGGGGTGGGCGCCGGCGCCCGCGGGGAGTCGCCCTCACGCCCAGGCCGGCCCCTGCTGGATCGAGGGTGTCCGGGCTGTCCGGGCCGTCTGGGAGATCCGGGAGATCCGGTGAGCTGCCGGACGACGTGGCTTCTGGCGTCCCGGGGGTCTCCTGTCCATCGGTCCTGTCAGCCTTCTCGGCCTTCTTGTTCTTCCCGCTCTTGCTCTTCTCGCCCTTCTCGCTCTTCTCGCCCTTCTCGGTCTTACCGGTCTTCTCGACACTTCCGATGTTCACTACGTTGCCGATCTCCTCGTGATTGCTCGTCGGCTCGGGGGCATCCGCTCCAGCGCTCTTGTCTCCTTCGGCCACGGCGTCCGTTGCCTGGTGTGCCTCAGGGTTCCTGACTGCGTTCACCTCAGCCCTCCCGGATCCGTTGGGCTCAGCACTCTCGGCTCCGCCAACCGTCGCGGCTGCTCCGGCGTGCTCCCGAACGCCGGGCCGGGCCGGGCTCCGGCCCTGTGCCGCCGCGTCCCGCTGCGAGCGCTCGCCGCGCAGAATGCGGCGGATCGGCTCGGGGTCGTCGTCCGCGCTGCACGCCGGGTGGAGGAGCAGGGCGAAGGCGTAGTGCGGGTCGGCGGTCAAGGCCATGGTGAGCGCTTCCTGTCCCTCAGCGAGGTCGCCGAGGGACCAGGCCACCCAGCCTGCGAGGGTCAGGGGCGCGGCGGCGTGTTCTCGGTACTCCCGGACGCAGCGCCGGGCCAGGGCGCGCCAGAGCCTGAGGGCCGGGGCGGCTTCGTCTCCCTCCATCCATTCGGCCGCGCGATCGCGGGTCGTGCGGTCCTGGAGGCCGAGGATCAATGTGGCGGCCTCGCCGTGGCCGATCAGCTCGTCGTCGTAGACATCGGCTTCGAGCGTGTCGGCGATGGGAGGCGCGGCGGCCAGTCGCCCCATGACGCGGCGGGCCAGATCGAGGGTTTCGGCGGCGACTTCGGCGTGGCCGCCCTCGTCGAGGAGCCTGGGGACGAATGCGCAGGCCGTGTCATGCAACACGCGTGCCTGATCGCTCGCGGCGGCGGTCCGCCAGGGGGCGAGCCGAGCCCGGATGCGGCCCTGCGCGGGACCGATCTGGAAGCCCGCGTACACGGTGGCGGCAGCCATCACCGAGGTGCCCGCCGGGAGCAAGGGGGTGCCTTCGGCAGGACAGCAGCGCTGGTCCGGGCAGCAGTACGTCCAGAAGCGGCCGTCCGAGATGCACACGACTTCGAGGACGGGGACGTCGAGGTCGCCGCACTCCGTCCGGAGTGCCTGGGCCAGCGGCCTGAGGCGCTCCATGACCTGGTGGCCGGAAGCGTCCCCCGCGAACGCTTCCGGCTCCTGGCAGAGGAAGGCGACGACTCCGTCCGGCTTGGCCTCGCGCCGCTCGCATCCGCTCACGAGGCACTGGGCCAGTTGCTCGGCGACGGGCGGCCAGTCCTCGGGGCGTTCCGGGATCCCGAGGCGCACCCGTCCGCCGAAGCGGCCTCGCGGTCCGTGCAGGGCGACGAGGACGACACTGTTCTCGGGCTGGAAGCCGAGCAAGTACGGCAAGGCGTCGGCCAGTTCGGCGGGGGTGCGGAGGGTGACGACGGTCTCGTCGATCAGGTCGGCCGACTCGTCGATCGCGTCCGTTGATCCGTCGATCGCGTCCGTTGGTCCGTCGATCGCGTCGGTTGATCCGTCGATCGGGTCGGCTGGTTCGCTGTGATTCGTCATGTGCCGACTCTGCACCGGAATACATTCCTCCGGTTATGCCTGTGGATAACCCTGAGCAGGGCCACGCCAAGAGTTATCCACAGTCTGGCGGCCTCGTTCGCCGGATGTCGGACCCATCGGGTTGCATGGGGGCATGAGCAACGAAGACCTGCGCACGGCAGCCGACGCCGTCCTCGCCCGCCTCGTCGGCGGCCCCTCCCCCGCGTCCGACGGGACACGGCCCTCGGACGGCCCGCGTCTGCGCGAGGACCAGTGGAGAGCCATCGAGGCACTGGTCGCGGACAAGCGCCGCGCGCTCGTCGTGCAGCGCACCGGCTGGGGCAAGTCGGCGGTGTACTTCGTCGCGACCGCGCTGCTGCGGGAGCGCGGCAGCGGTCCGACCGTGATCGTCTCTCCCCTGCTCGCGCTCATGCGGAACCAGGTCGAGTCGGCGGCACGGGCAGGCATCCGCGCCCGCACGATCAACTCGTCGAACACCGAGGAGTGGGAGACCATCCAGGCCGAGGTCGCCGCGGGCGATGTCGACGTGCTGCTCGTGAGCCCGGAGCGGCTCAACAACCCGGAGTTCCGCGACCAGGTCCTGCCCAAGCTCGCCGCGGCGACCGGCCTGCTGGTCGTCGACGAGGCCCACTGCATCTCCGACTGGGGCCACGACTTCCGACCCGACTACCGCCGGCTGCGCACCATGCTGGCCGACCTCCCGCCCGGCGTCCCGGTCCTGGCCACGACAGCGACGGCCAACGCGCGCGTGACCGCGGACGTCGCCGACCAGCTCGGCACCGGCGGCGGCTCCGACGCCCTCGTCCTGAGAGGACCGCTCGACCGGGAGAGCCTGAGCCTCGGCGTGCTCCAACTGCCGAACGCGGCGCACCGTCTGGCCTGGCTCGCGGACCACCTCGACGACCTGCCGGGCTCCGGGATCATCTATACCCTCACGGTCGCCGCCGCCGAGGAGGTCACCGCCTACCTCCGTCAGCGCGGCCACGTCGTCACCTCGTACACCGGCAAGACGGAGAACGCGGAGCGGCAGCAGGCGGAGGAGGACCTCCTCGCCAACCGCGTGAAGGCCCTGGTCGCCACCTCCGCGCTCGGGATGGGCTTCGACAAGCCCGACCTGGGCTTCGTCATCCATCTCGGCTCCCCCTCCTCGCCAATCGCCTACTACCAGCAGGCGGGGCGCGCGGGACGCGGTGTCGACCACGCTGAGGTGCTCCTCCTGCCCGGCCAGGAGGACACGGCGATCTGGAACTACTTCGCTTCCCTGGCCTTCCCGCCCGAGGAGCAGGTGCGCCGCACCCTGGATGTCCTCGCGCAAGCCGACCGCCCACTGTCGCTGCCCGCCTTGGAGCCGCTGGTCGAGCTGCGCAGATCACGCTTGGAGACGATGCTCAAGGTCCTCGACGTCGACGGCGCGGTCCGACGGGTGCAGGGCGGCTGGATCGCCACGGGTACGCCTTGGACGTACGACACCGAGCGCTACGCCTGGGTCGCGAAGCAGCGGCAGGCCGAGCAGCAGGCCATGCGCGAGTACGCCACGACGACGTCCTGTCGCATGGAGTTCCTGCGCCGCCAGCTGGACGACGAGGAGGCCGCGCCGTGCGGCCGCTGTGACAACTGCGCGGGGGGCCGCTTCGACGAAGCCGTCTCTTCCACGGCCCTGGATTCGGCACGCGGCGAGCTGGCCCGGCCCGGCGTGGAGGTCGAGCCCCGCAAGATGTGGCCCACCGGGCTCGCGGCCGTGGGCATGACCCTCAAGGGCCGCATCCCCGCTGGTGAACAGGCCTCTCCGGGCCGAGCCCTGGGACGTCTGTCGGACATCGGCTGGGGCAACCGCCTCCGGCCGATGCTCGCCCCGCAGGCCCAGGACGGTCCGGTGCCGGACGACGTCGCCAAGGCCGTGGTGGACGTCCTGGCCGACTGGGCCAAGGGCCCGGGCGGCTGGGCGTCGGGCGCCCCCGACGCCGGGGCCCGGCCGGTGGGCGTGGTGACGATGCCCTCCCGCTCGAAACCGCGACTGATCCAATCGCTCGGGGCACGGATCGCGGAGGTCGGCCGCCTTCCGCTGATCGGTTCGCTGGAGTACGCCGACGAGGCCGCGGAGGTACGCGTGCCGAGGAGCAACAGCGCCCAGCGACTACGCGCCCTGGACGGCTCCCTGGTCGTACCGCCCGCACTGGCCGCGGCGCTCCAGGAGGCGGACGGCCCCGTCCTCCTCGTGGACGACGCGACAGAGACGGGCTGGACGCTCGCGGTGTCCGCGCGGATGCTCCGACGGGCAGGGGCGAAGGGGGTGTTGCCGCTGGTCCTGGCTGTGCAGGGGTGACGTCCGCATTACCGTGCGGGGCGCTGGGCAGGGATATGCAAGACGTATTAGCGGATACTGGTCAGGCGGCTTCAATTGCTCGTTGCCGCAAGCCAGTGCGACGGGAAGAATTGGTACCGCTCCCGCGTGACTCCCTGTGGTCCGGTAGGGCTGTGTCGCGGTGCGCTCCCCCAGTCCGACCCCGCCCTCCTTAGGGGCGCGTAGCCGAAGGGAGGACCGTGACCTTCGGATTCGCTCCGTCCGATGCGGCGTCGGCATCGGACGCCCCGGCCACTGCCGCGATGATCGACGCCGGTCAGCAACCGACCCGGCTGCTCGAGCCGTCAGAGTGGTCAGCCGCCGAGATCCCCCTGCTCCGGAATCCGCGCGAGGTCGTGAGCGGACTGCACGCCCGGCACCGGCCCACCCCGGCCACCGCGATCGTGGCCGTGCTCGATCCGGAGGAGCGGGTCAGAGCTTCCGCCTCGTTCGCTCGCCGGGCGAGCGCGGTGGACGGGTGGGTGTTCCGTAACGCGCTGCTCGCCCAGTTGCGCCGAGTCATCCCCCACGACTTGCGCCGCCGCACCCCGGTGCGCACCGCCGTGCTGCTCTACTGCCGTGACGGAGAGGGGCGTTGGACGCAGGAGGACGGCGCGTGGATGTGGGGGCTGCGGGACGCCTGTACGCTGCACGGCCTGCGGTGCGGGGCGTACATCACGCTGACCCGGGAGGGTTGGCAGGTCCTCGGCGAGGGCCGCGGCGGGCGTAGGCCGAGCGCCGAGTCGCCGCCTGAGAATCTCGCCGGTGCCCCCGGTACCCCGGATGCCGCCGGAGCTGGCGGCACCGCGGCCGGCGATCCGCGTCAGCTGCGGACCGGAGGAGCGGCGTCCGAGATGTCACGGCGCGTGGCAGCTCGATAGACGCGGGGACGCGCAGCGCGGCGGGCCCGGGACGCACAGGGCGATAGGCCCTGCGGGCGCGTGGCGGCACGACGATGCCCTGCCCTGGGCAAGTCAGCCGCACACCATGTCCTGGCGCACCATGCCCTGCCTCCAGTGCCATGTCGCGCGGCCCTGAGGTCGGTACGCGTCAGTACACCGCCAGGAGGGCACGGGCGAGCGCGGCCCGGCGCCCCTGACTGGGGCGGCCCCGGGCCGCGGCGCGCGCACCGGCTCGCGTGCCGGGCGGGAGCGTCAGGCGCTCGCGCCCAGCATGGCGTTGATGCGCTGCGGGTCACCACAGACGATCAGCAGGGCGCCGGTCCGGCTGAGCGCCACGGGCAGGGCCGCGACCGCGCTCTCCTCGCTGCCGCCGTTCAGCGCGACGACGACCGCGGGGCGGGCCGCAGCGCGGGACAGGGCGGCGGCATCGGCGTAGAAGACGTCGTCACCCGCGTCGTGCTGGGCCCAGTAGGCGTCCTCGCCGAAGGACAGCTCGTGCGCGGCCCACGGGTGGGGCTCGCCGGTGGTGACCACCAGGACCTCACCGGGGGCGCGACCCGAGTCCAGCAGCAGGTCGACGGCTTCCTCGGCGGCGTCGAGGGCGCCGTCGGCGGAGGCCGGGATCAGCTGGATCTGCGGAGCCGCGGCGCCGTCGGCCGAGGCTTCGGGGACAGCCGGAGCGACGGGCTCCGGCTTGACGGCCGGGGCCTGCGGCCCTGGCTTGACGGCCGGCTCGCGCGTCGCGCGCTGCGCGGGCGGCATCGGCCGCGCGGGGCCGGGGCGGCCGGGACGCGACGGAGCCGCGGGACGCGGACCGGGTACGGGGCGGGGGGTCGGCGCGGTGCGGCTGTTGGCCGAAGCGGCGCGGGGACCCTGGGCACTCTCGTGAATCTGAGGCTCCTCGGGAATGAGAGGCATGCGTTGTTGTCTATCAAACGCCGATGCGACACGCGTCGGCGGGTGGCACATGAGTGCGACCGGAACTGCGGAAAACATCAGAAGTCAAAGCCGAGCTGGCCCTGGATTTCCGGAACGTTTCCCTCCGCCCAGCTGCGGGCTTTCTTGAGGTGCCGCCACTGGGGCAGCGCATCAAGATACGCCCACGAAAGCCGGTGGTACGGGGTGGGTCCCCGTTCCGCCAGCGCGGCCTTGTGGACCGGCGACGGATACCCGGCGTTGGCCGCAAAACCGAAGTCTGCATGTTCGATGCCCAGTTCGGCCATCATTTTGTCGCGCTGAACCTTGGCGATCACCGACGCCGCCGCGACGGCCACGCAGGACTGGTCGCCCTTGATGACCGTACGGACCCGCCACGGAGTCCCGAGGTAGTCGTGCTTCCCGTCGAGAATGACCGCGTCCGGTCGGACCGGCAGGGCTTCGAGGGCGCGGACCGCGGCGAGCCGCAGCGCTGCCGTCATGCCCAGGTCGTCGATCTCCTCGGGCGAGGAATGCCCCAGAGCGTGTGCGGTGACCCAGCCCGTCAGTTCCTGAGCGAGTTCGGCCCGCCGCTTGGGGCTGATCAACTTGGAGTCGGTGAGCCCCGCGGGTGGCCTGCGCAGTCCCGTGACCGCCGCACAGACGGTGACCGGGCCCGCCCACGCTCCGCGTCCGACCTCGTCGACACCGGCGACGATCTTCGCTCCGGTGGTGGCGCGCAGGGAGCGCTCGACGGTGTGGGTGGGTGCTTCGTACGGCATGGCGCCTGACAGCGTACGCCGCCGATGACCACTCGCGACACCCCGGTCTGCCGTACCTCCGGCCGGTTCGCGCCACACCGTGCGCGAGCACTCGCGTCATACCGTGCGGGGGTGCCGGCGTCCCACCGTGCGAGGTGCCGTACGGCCGCCCTTTCCGGGCGGTCGCATTCCGCATTCTTCGCGCCTTACGGAACGACCCCGGCGCGCTTCGCTGCGGCCTCGGCGCGCTTCGCCGCTGCCGCGGCGCGGGGCGCTGGCGCCGCTCACGGGGAGCCCTACGGGCGGAGCAACGGGATCATGACCTGGTCGATGAGCTCCGTGAATTCCTCATCGGGCCATTCGCTCCCGCACACCTTTGATCGGTACATCATCATCGCCGGAACCACATCGCAGACACTCTTGTCCGTCGCTCCGGAACGGACCTCTCCGCGCTCGATTCCACGCCGCATGACCTGCCGGATGAGTTCCACACTTGGCTCGATCACACCCTCGACGATCACGCCATGGAAGCGCTCTGCGGTTGCCGTGTCACACTCGTGAAGGACCGCAAGCAAGGCGTAACCGGGGCGTGAGGTCATGGTCGCGCGCATCTGGCGGCACAGCTGCAACAGGTCTTCCCGAACGCTGCCGCAGTCCGGCACCTCGTCGAGCTTGGGCAGTCCGGCTTGCAGGGCGTGGATGACGAGGTCCTCCTTGGACGGCCAGCGGCGGTACACCGCGGCCTTGCCCGTCTGGGCGCCCGCGGCCACGCCTTCCATCGTGAGGCCGTTCCAGCCGACCGTACTGAGCTGCTCCAGCGCGGAATCGAGAATCGCGCGCTCCAGCACAGGCCCCCGGCGGCGCGAGGAGACCACCTGAGCGGAAGCGGTCTTCCAACGCGAAGTAGGCATCTACAACTCTCCATTGAGATTCGAGGCAGTCCCCAGTGAACGGTTGCGTTCACTCTCCGGGGTTCACTACCGTGGGTCGCGGCAGTGAACGGATGCGTTCACTAACCCACTTGCGGGGGTCTCATCGTGACAACCTCTCAGTTAAGGCAAGATCAAAAGCCCGGGGCCGCCCGCCGGGAGGGGCATCCCGGCGTCGCCCTCACCATCATCGCCGCCTGCCAACTCATGGTGGTCCTGGACGCGACGATTGTGAACATCGCGCTTCCGCACATCCAGGACGCGCTGGAGTTCTCGACGACGGACCTCACCTGGGTCGTCAGTGCGTACACCCTCACGTTCGGCGGCCTACTGCTGCTCGGCGGTCGCGCCGGTGACATCCTCGGTCGCCGCAGGGTCTTCATGGCAGGCATCCTGCTGTTCACGCTCGCCTCGCTCCTCGGCGGATTCGCCCAGGAGCCGTGGCAGCTCCTTGCGGCACGCGCCCTGCAAGGCGTCGGTGGCGCGATCGCGTCGCCCACCTCCCTCGCGCTGATCACGACGACGTTCCCCGAAGGCCCGGCGCGGAACCGCGCGTTCGGTGTCTTCGCCGCCGTCTCCGCGGGTGGCGGCGCCATCGGACTGCTGGCGGGCGGCATGCTCACCGAGTGGCTCGACTGGCGCTGGGTGCTGTTCGTGAACGTCCCCATCGGCGTTCTGATCGCCTTCCTGACCCCCCTCTACATCAGCGAGTCCGAGCGCCACCCGGGCCGCTTCGACTTCGTCGGCGCCCTGACCTCCACCGCCGGCATGGCCTCCTTGGTCTACGGCTTCATCAGGGCCTCCGAGGACGGCTGGCGCGACGGCCTCACGCTCGGCTCGTTCGGGGCAGCGGTCGTTCTGCTCCTCGCGTTCGTCCTCATCGAGAGCCGCGCCAAGGAACCGATCACTCCGCTCAGGATGTTCGCCGACCGCAACCGGTCGGGCACCTACGTGATCATGCTGAGTCTGGCCGCGGCGATGTTCGGCATGTTCTTTTTCATCGTGCTCTTCGTCCAGAACGTCCTGGACTACACACCCATCGAGGCGGGCCTGGCCTTCTTGCCCGTCACGGTCGCGATCGTGATCGGCGCGGGGCTCTCGCAGCGGTTGCTGCCGGTGCTCGGACCCAAGCCCTTCATGGTGACCGGCTCGTCGATCGTCGCGCTGGGGCTCGGCTGGCAGACGTTCATCACCCCGGACAGTTCGTACCTCAGTGGGGTGCTCGGCCCGATGCTGCTGTTCGGCTTCGGCATGGGGCTGAACTTCGTGACACTGACGCTGACAGCGGTCTCCGGAGTCGCCGTGCACGAGGCGGGTGCCGCGTCGGGCCTGCTCAACGCGACCCAGCAGGTGGGCGGTTCGCTCGGCCTCTCCATCCTGACCACGGTCTTCGGTACGGCGAGCAGGGACGAGGCCAAGGAGCAGATCCCGGACTTCCTCGCGAAGGCCTCACCGGAGCAGAAGGCCGCCTTCGCCAAGTCCGGCGAGCTTCCGGCGCCGTGGGGCCACGAGGTGCTGTCCAAGGGCATCTCGACGGCCTTCCTTCCGGCCGTCGCCATGGCCGTGCTCGCGCTCGTGACCGCCTTGGTGGTCATCCGGGTACGCAAGAGCGACCTGGACGCGCTCGCGGGTACGGCGAGCGCGGCGGGCCCCTCCGAGGGCTGAAGCCATCCGCAAGTACCGGGCCCTCCGCTACGGCCAGGCGGACGGCCCGGGCCGACCCGGGTCGGCCGGGCCCAACGCAGGAACCACCTGTTCCACTGGCGGAGCAGTCACGCGCCGGGCCCTGCACCCGGCTCAGCCGCACGGATGGCCACACGGCGCCCCACGGCCCTGGCCAGGGAACCTTCCAGGCCTGGCCACCATCCCACCCCGGCCTCGCGCGCGGCCTCGGTCACTCGGCCTTGGTCGGCACCCACTCGGGCAGCGCCTCTGTCCGCTCAAGCCACAGCGCCGGCGGCTGCCCACCGGCGGCTGCCACGACTCCACCGACGATGGCACAGGTGGTGTCCATGTCGCCGCCCACGGCCACGGTGGCCCAGAACGCCCGCTCGTAGTCGTCCAGCGCACGGGCCGCCGACCACAGGGCGAAGGGCACCGTGTCATGAGCGGTCGTCCGGCGCCCGCAGCCGAGGACGGCGGCGACCGTCCCGGCGTCGTCGTAGTCGAGCATGTCCCGGGCTCGTCGAAGGCCTGCGCCGACGGCGCTGCGGGGCACCAGGGCGATGACGCCGTCGAGGAGCGCCTTGGAGGTCGGCGGCCCCTCCGGAGCGGCCGCCAGCGCTGCCGCGGCGGCGACCGCCATGGCCCCGACGACGGCCTCCCGGTGCTGGTGGGTCGTGTAGGCCGAGATCTCCGCCTGGTGCGTGGCCTGCTCCGGGTCGGTGGCGTACCAGGCACCGAGCGGCGCGATCCGCATGGACGCGCCGTTGCCCCAGGAGCCCTGTCCCTTGAACAGGGCGGAGGCCAGCTCACGCCAGTCCCCGCCGCTCCGGACCTGGTCGAGGAGGCGGTTGACGGCCGGGCCGTACCCCCGGTCGACGTCCTGGTGCTCGGCGAAGGAGCGGGCCAGCGCGTCCTGGTCGATGCGGCCGTGCGTGGCGAGGACGGCCAGCACGGAGCACGCCATCTCGGTGTCGTCGGTCCAGAGCCAGGGGCCGTCCGGCAGCTGGCGCCGCTTGAGCAGGGGGTAGTGCGCGGGCGTGAAGAACTGGGAGCCCAGCGCGTCCCCCACGGCCAGGCCGCGCAGACTCGCCAGAGCGCGGTCAAGGCGCCGGTCGGGAGAGAGGTCAGCGGTCATCGCCTTGTCACTCTATCCGGTGATGCCGTACGGCTCCGGCTCACGCCAGCGCTCGAACGGTCGGTCGAGTGTGTACTTGCCGTTCCCTCCGAGCAGCAGCATCCGTGTCTCGCCGTTGCCCGGGTTGGACAGCGATTCGAAGTCGGCCACCGTCCAGTGGAACCAGCGCATGCAGAACAGGCGCATGGTCAGCCCGTGGGTGACGAGCAGGACGTTCGGCGGATGGTCGGGGGCTTCGAAGCTGCGGTAGAGGCTCTCCAGGAAGGATCCGACCCGGTCGTAGACATCGGCTCCCGACTCTCCTTGGGCGAAGCGGTAGAAGAAGTGGCCGTAGGCGTCGCGGTAGGCCTTCTGCAGCCGGACGTCGTCGCGGTCCTGCCAGTTTCCCCAGTCCTGCTCCCGGAGCCGGGGCTCCTCCCGTACGCGCACCTGCTGTGGCTCGAGGTGGAAGGCCCGGAAGGTCTCGTGGGTGCGGCGGTACGGCGAGACGTACACGCTGACCCGCTCCTGGCCGAAGAGCTCCCGTAGTCCCTTCCCGGTCTCCTCCGCCTGGCTCCACCCCGTGTCGGTCAGGGCGAGCGCGTGGTCAGGCTCGCGCTCGTACACGGTGTCGTCGGCGTTTCCTGCCGACTCGCCGTGCCGGACGAGGACGATGCGCCGCGGTCTTGCCATGGGTCGACCCTAGATCGGTCGCCCCTGGCATGGGTCAGCCGGGTAGCCGGCCGGACTCCATCCGGCGTATTCGGCCGGTGAAACGACGTCGGAGGAGGCGGTCGTGCGAGACGACCACGAGGGCGCCGGTCCACTGGTCGAGGGCCTGCTCCAGCTCTTCGACCAGGGTGAGGGCCAGATGGTTGGCCGGTTCGTCGAGCAGGAGGAGGTCGGCGGGGCGGGCGAGCAGCCGCGCGAGGGCGAGCCTGCGGCGCTGTCCGGCGGAGAGCGATCCCACAGGGACGTGGAGGTCGCGGGACCGGAACAGGCCGTAGGAGAGCAGCAGTTCGGCTTGCTCCTCCTCGGTGAGCGGCAGGCCTCTGCCGAACGTCTCGAGCACGCGCTCGGCGGGGCGGCGTACCGGGATCTCCTGCGCGAGGTAGCCGACGCGGCCTCGGCGGACGACCGTGCCCTCGTCCGGTTCGAGTACGCCTGCCATGGTGCGCAGGAGCGTGGATTTCCCCGCGCCGTTGCCCCCGTGGATGAGCAGGCGCTCGCCTGCGGGGATCGTGAGCTGCGGCACGTGGAGGCGGTTTCCGACGCGCACGTCCCGCAGCGTCACCAGAGGCCCTTCGACCGCTCCGGCCGTGGGACGCGCGGTGAACCGCAAGGGCTCCGGCGGCTTGGGCACGGGGTGCTCGCGCAGACGCCGGAGCCGCTCCTGGGCGTTGCGGACGCGGCCCGCGACAGATGCTTGTACCCGGCCTCCGGCCCGGTCGTACGCCATTTTGTTGTTGTCCTTCATGGCGCGGCCGCCGCCCACGGCGTGTGCCGTGGTCGCCGTGAACTCTTCGAGGCGCCGTGCTTCCTCGCACCACTCGGCGTACGCCTGCTCCCAGCGCTGCCGGGCGGCCGCGCGCTCGGCGAGCAGGCCTCGATAGCCGTCCCCATAGCGCACGACGGCGTGGCGGGCCTCGTCCACTTCGAGGATCGCGGTGGCGACGCGCTCCAGGAACGTGCGGTCGTGCGAGACCGCGACGACCGTGCCTCGGTGCGCGAGCAGGGCTGTCTCCAACCAGTCAAGGGCGCCTTCGTCGAGGTGGTTGGTGGGCTCGTCCAGGAACATCACCTCGGGGGCCGCCGCGATCAAGCAGGCCAGGCCGAGCCTCGCCTGCTCACCACCGGAGAGGCTGCTCAGAGGACGGTCGCGGTCGATGTGGGCGAGCCCGAGCCCGTGCATCGCCTTGTCGACACGTGCGTCGGCCTCATAGCCACCGCGCAGTTCGAAGGTGGTGAGCAGGTCGCCGTACTCCTCGAGGGCCGTGTCGGATGCCGCTGCGAGGTCCGCTTCGAGGTCGCGCAGGCGCCGCTCCACGGAGCGCAGGTCGGCCAGAGCGGCGTCGATCGCGTCGGCGACGCTGTGGTCGGCGGGCAGCTGGGGCGTCTGCGTCAGAAGCCCGGCGCCTCCCTCGGCGACTGTCACCACCTCGCCGTCGTCGGGACGCGTGCGCCCCGCGAGGAGGTGCAGGAGGGTGGACTTGCCCGCGCCGTTCTCCCCGACGACCCCCACGCGCTCCCCGGGGCGCACGGTGAAGGAGACATCGTCGAACAGCAGCCGGTCACCCCTGGCCTTGGTCACGCCACGCATCGAGATCTGAGTAGGCATAAGCACCCCCGCTTTCGCACACCTTGCATCCACCCGCCGACAAGCAAACGCAACCCTTGTCGCATTACGATGAGTGTGGCACGGCCGACTCGCTAATGCAACAGGAGTAGTGATTGGATGTGCATCCGTGGAGCCGAGTAGGGGGAGAGCGATGACGGACGAGGGCGTTCCCGCAGTTCAGGGCCGCGAGGCCGACCGCACGAACAAGTCCGGGCGGTCCGGCGAGGTCGGTCGAGCCGACTCAGCCACCGGGCAGGAAAGCCGAGGCGCCGCGCGCCCGCCACGCGCAGGACGGCACGCGGGCCGGACCCCGGCAGACGCCCCTGCTCCCCAGCCGGGGGGGACCGGCACAGACGCCGTCGGCCCGGACGTCACCGCGCCCGCACCCCCCGCGAACCCGCGCCCCGCCCCAGGCACCAGCCGCCCCGGCGGACGCACCGCCCGTACCCGCGCGGCCGTGCGCGACGCGGTGCTGAGCGGCCTGGGCGACCATGGCTATCCCGGCCTCACCATCGAGTACGTGGCCGAGCACTCCGGCGTCCACAAGACGACGCTCTACCGGCGCTGGGGCGGCCTGGAGGGGCTCGTGGCCGACGCCCTGGACATGGCGGGCGAGGACGCCTGGACGCCGCCGGACACCGGCACGCTGGAGGGTGACCTGCGCGCGCTCGCGCACGAGGTCGTGGACGCGTTCGACGACCCGGCGAAGGCCGCCGCGCCGACCGCGTTCATCGCCGCCGCGTTCCAGTCCCCGCGCGCGGCCGATGCCCTGCGCGCCTTCTACGCCGAACGGTTCACGCGCTGCGAGGCCGTGGTCGCGCGTGCGGTGGCGCGAGGTGAGGCGTCTGCGGATACCGATGCCGCGGCGCTCGTCCGGGCCGTGTCGGCGCCACTCATGCTGCGGCTCTTCGTCACCCGGGAGCCCATCGACGCCGCCCTGGCCGATCAGTCGGCGGCCGTCGCCCTGGCCGCCACGCGCGCGGGAGCTTTCGAGCGGCCCAGCACCGCGCAAAACCGCTGACGCATGGCCGCCACACGCGCG